>CAUZHA010000047.1:0-30933 GCA_963579555.1 Planctomycetes bacterium UBA1146 | reverse complement strand
GAGAAGTGGTCGAACATCGATGCCCTGCAGGCCCATCTTGACTCTGAACACATGGCCGCCTATCGCGAGCGGGTAGTCGACCATGTCGCAGGCGCAACCCTTAGAATCCTTGAGCCGGCCTGATTCAATCGCTGTTTTCGGGCAGGCCCTCGTACCAGCAGAGATCCTTAACGGGCTCGAGAATCTTCCGAACCTCGGCGAGGAGTTCCTCATCGAGAGGCTCCTCGATCCACCGGCAGTTTCTGCGAATGTTCTCCGGATCGGCACTTCCGACGATACAGCTGGCCAGACGTTCCTGCGAGGTGGAGAACTGCAGGGCCAGCTTCGAAATATCCTCCCCGCGCCGGGAGCAATGTTCCGCCGCCCGGGAACAGGCATCCTTCAATTCCGCCGGAGCGGGGTGCCACGCGGGTGGTCCGCGATGGGAGAGCAGCCCCATCGAGAGCGGCGAGGCGGTAAGAATTCCAATCCCCCGCCCCTCGAGCTCCGGCAGGACGCCAAGCAGCGAGGTGTCATTGAGGCAGTAGCGTGAATAGGAGAGCACGGTGTCCACCTCGGCCCTCTGCGCGACCCTGGAAAAGATTCCCACCGGAAGACCGGTGATACCTACATGTCCCACCTTGCCGGAGCGCTGGAGCTCCCGCAGCGCCGGCAAGGTCTCCTCGATGACGATGTCGAGCGAGCCGAATTCGATGTCATGAACCTGGATCAGGTCAATGTGGTCGGTTCCCAGGCGCCCCAGGCTCTCATCCACCGATTCCGTCACCCGCCTGGATGAAAAGTCGAATTCCCGGGAACCGTAGCGACCGACCTTGGTCGCGAGGTAATAGCTCCCTCGTGGAATTCCGCGCAGAGCCTTCCCGAGCACGGACTCCGCCCTTGTCTGGCCATAATAGGGAGCCACGTCGATGAGGTTGATACCTTCCTCCAACGCGACGTGCACGGTACGAATCCCCTCGGCTTCATCGATATCGCGAAAGACTCCTCCAAGCGAGGATGCTCCAAAGCTGAGCGCTGAGACCTGCAGGCCGGTGCGGCCAAGCTGTCGATACTTCATAGGCAGGACAAAGAATAGTAGACTTCTACTTGAAAAAAAACACTTCGGAGCCCCTTAATGTTCCAGGGGCACGCGGAGGAGTTGTTTTCACGAGTGACAAAAGGCGGGACGGAGAATAGATGAAAATTACCTGGTTCGGACACGCGGCCTTCTCAATAGAAGGAGTCAATCCAGCCGGCGAGGCGGTCAAGCTGATCCTCGACCCCTACAACTACCCCGAGTGCGGTGGCTACCTCCCGATTGATGAAGAGGCCGATATCGTCTCCATCAGCCACCACAACGAGCGTTACCACTCCGACCTCTCGTCAATCCAGGGAGACTACGAGCTATTCGATGCCCTGGAATATGTCGGCGGCTCGAGGACCTGCAGAGGCGTTGAGCTTGCGGCCTTCGAGGTCTATGAAACAGAAGACAAGGAGGGCCCCAACTCCCTGGTTAAATTCGAGCTGGAAGGCATCACCGTCGCCCACCAGGGAGACCTCGGCCATCCCCCGGAAGGAGAAGCGCTCGAATTCCTACGCGATACAGATGTGCTGCTCGCCCTCGCCGGAGGCCCCCCCACCATCAAGATCACGGACCTGGCCGAGCTGGTGGCGAAAACCAGGCCTCCCCTGGTGCTCCCGATGCACTACAAGACTCCGAAGGTCAACCTCGACCTTCAGCCGGTCGAGGATTTTCTCGAAGCCTGCTCCGGCTACCCCATCGAGACCCCCGGCTGCCCTGAGCTCATCGTTACGCGTGACACGCTTCCTGCGGCAACGACCATCATCGTTCTCGACCACGCCCGCTGAGAGAAATCCCGGGCGGCGTTCAGTCCTCCTGACCGAAGCTGCGCCGCAAGGCGGCAGACATCCTGGCGACAGACACCCCGGCCTGCTCTAGCCGGCCGAGGTATACGCAGAATCCATGAATCATCCCCTCGTAGCGGTCGAGCTCGACTGGGACGCCAGCCTCGATCAACCTGGCAGCGTAAGCATCCCCTTCATCGCGAAGCGGATCAAAGCCGGCCGTGATGACGTACGCCGGCGGTAGCCCCTCGAGATTGTCGGCCTGTAGAGGCGAGGCCTTGAACTCACGACCATCGCTCTCTGAGGCGCGATAGTGATCCCAGAACCACTGCATCCCGGCGAGGGTGAGCCCGAAGCCTTCGGCATTTTCCAGGTAGCTGGGGGTTTCCAAGCAACAGTCCGTAACCGGGTAGATCAGGAGCTGGTAACAGAGCTCCGGCTGACCGGCATCCCTTGCCATGAGCGCCACGACGGCGGCAAGATTGCCGCCGGCGCTGTCACCGCCAACCGCGATCTTCGCGGCATCGACCCCCTGCGACGCTGAGCTCTCGGCCAGCCACCTGGTGAAGGCGTAGCAGTCCTCCGCCGCGGCGGGATATTTGTGCTCAGGAGCGAGACGATAGTCGACGCTGAACACGGCGCAGCCGGCGGCGTTGGCGAAGGCGCGGCAGACGCCCTCATGGGTGTCGAGATCACCGATCACCCAGCCTCCTCCATGAAAATAGACCAGGGCCGGCAATACCGGGTTGTCATTCGGCCTGTATTCCCTGTAGGGAATGGAGGGGAGGCCCTCCGGCAGCTCCTCCGCCGGCGCGATTCCATCCCGCGTAAGAGCGATATCCTCAATATCTGAGAAACTGTCGATGCGGCTGGCAAGATTCCTGCGGGCCTCTTCCGGCGTACAATCTTCAAGGGCCGGACAGCCCAGCTCCGCAAGCTCTCTCAGCAGCTCCTCGACCTGGGGATCCAATGGCATCTCACTCTCCCTGCACAGATTACGGGCTAGTGCCCCTCGGATTCGTTCTTCTCGGCTTCGAGAGACTCCAGGAGGCTGGCCAACAGACCTTCCGATTCTCCTGACAGCGCAAGGCGCCCCAGCTCACGCTGGATGACCTTGAGACGTTCGATCAGGTTCCCAAGCTCCGGCCGGCTCTCGGGCTGGACCCGGTCGACGGGAAGCTCCATGGCACCCGGACGATCGTCTCGGCCTCCAAGCATATTGTCGACCTCGCGCTTGAAGGTGACCCGCCCGATCCCTTCATCGAACACTCTCGACTCGAGATCATCAAACTCCTCCTCACGTCCCTTGAATTTCTCCTCGGCCAGCCTGAGGTTATTCACCACCTGGTAGGAAGGAACGACGACCTCTTCGCCGCGATCGAGGCGGTCGGAGACATCGTGCGCCATGTCCGGCCGCTTGGTGGCGGTATAGTCCATCGCCTTGAGCATCCTGCGAGCCACATATTTGTTGAGCTTGAGCACGCCAAATGCGTAGTCCTCGAAGTTCTCGCAATCGGGCGTGGCATAGCTCCAGAGCTCTTCATCGCGGATCCGCCGCAGGTTGATCGCGACACGCAGCCAGCTGGCCTTCATCGCCTTGACCGCGCGCGCCGTATCGGCAAGAAGCCCCCTCGCAGCGGGTTCACTCACCTGCTCCCGCCCTGCACTGGCAGCACCACTCATAACCATATTTCCTCACCAACACCACGAATTCACGGCCCGAAGGGGCCTCGTTTATCAGGACCTGAGCGCATCGTGACCCAGCAGGACCCGAAGGTCAAGAGGCTGTGAGAGGAGAAATACCGGCGAACGGAAAGCCCCGCCTTACTTGAAGATCAGTGGAAGAGCCCTGATGGATCGCGCATCAAGGATGATGACGCGCTCAGAATCGAAGCTGCCCTTGGAGGCGTCACTTCTGCTCTTGGTCTTCGGGCGCGTATCTGTAGATCCTCCCAGGACATGAATGTACCTGGCCTTCTTGAGATATTTCTGCGCGACCTTGGTGCGAACGATGATCGGCGCCTTGCGGTCGATGGTGACCCGATAGGTATTGCCCTTATAGCTGACCGAGAGTCCTGAATTGGACGACTCGACGGTCGCATCAATCCACTTGAGCTGCTTGTCTTTCTTATCCTCGTAGCTCTCGTTGGTCTCTACCCCGTCACCGAGGATCACGAGCTGGGCGTTCTGGATCTGTCGATCGGTCCCGGTTCTTCCCTGGCCGACATTGCCTCCGCCGCCACCTGGGGGCCCGCCGCGGACCTCCTGCTCAACAGCGCGCGCGAACATACGTATCTTCGCGCCTTTCTTGAGATCCTGAATCCTCACGACGCGGTCATGATAAAGAGTCGTCTTCGCGGAGATCTGGACAAAGGCCTTGGCGGATTTCTTTCTGCCGCGCTCATCCTTGAAGAAATAAGAGAAATCGTAGAACGACTCCGAACCGGAAACCGCCTTGCCGAGCTTGCCCCACCCGTCGAGAGTTTCCCCGCCAGCTTTCTGGGCAAACGCGCTCGAGGCGCAGGTGAAAATAAACAGCGATGCCAGGACCGTAGAGACGAGACCTGCGGGGGAAACGCGGGGGGAGTTCTTCATTGAATGAACCTCGTAAATCTTCAACAAACGACTGGAGAAGGCTTCAGACTCTCAATTTCTCAACACCTGAGAGTAGTCCCGCCAGGGAGACAAGTCAATCGAGATGAGGTCCGCAGGTAGAGTCCAGGTTCCGAAAAAACCGCTGCGGAAACCGGTCAGGGACAGACCGGCTCCGCCTCGCAACCAAGCTCATCATCCGTCGAGTCGACCCCGCATTCAAGGAAGGGAGCGGGAAGAGCCTCGCCGCCGCGGAAGAGATAGCCGAGCGAGGTTACGGCGTCGGTAATGTTCAGGTCGCCGCTATCATCTGCATCCCCGGCATCCAGGCAGCCTGGAAGTTCGCCTTCGGCGAAAAGGAAAACCAGCAGGTTGATAGAATCGGTGATGCTCAGGCTCCCATCCAGGTCGACATCTCCACGCTGGAAAAGAATGGGAAGCGGGTCGGTGAAACGCTCCAGAGTATAGGAGGTCACCCCGGAACGGCCAAGCTCTTCGAAGTTGGCATCCAGGTACCTTCCCAACGGCTCCTGGAGAACAGTGCCCTCACTGTTGAGCTGCGGCGCTACAAGATCCATTACCGCCACGGGGCGGTCCAAGCCTGCCACCTGCAGCGGAGGATCAAGAACAACCCAATGCCTGACAAAGGTATTATGCCGGGAAGCGGAATAGACCAGCTTCCAATACGAGGTAACTCGCCTGCGCTGGCCGCGAATGCGCACGTCAGCGCTCCGCAGCCGGATGGGACCGAACTCATCATTCTCATCCGGAGGACGATAATTCTCGAGGATAGAGATGGTCGTTCCATCCTCGAGCTCAGAGCTGACCTCCCACAGGTCAAGGCTGTCGTAGCGGCAGGAAGAATAGTCTATGAACAGCCGCACATCCGGATCGGCTATCGAGGTGATCTCTCCCTGCAGGGTCATGGTGTCTTCAACGTAGAGCTCATTGAAGACCAGGACCTCCCGCACAGCTTCGGCGCCTCGTGCCGTAAAGGGCTCCAGCAGGAAGAGGCGCAGCTTGAGGCGCAGTTCATCATCGATAGCGAAGACCTGGTCGAAGATGAAGCGGTGACGCGTCGTCCCGTTCCTGTCCTCGATCCGGCTGGCCCGTAACATGCCGGGGCCGACGGGCTGCAGCCGCGCGCCGGCGGGGCCGAAGCGAACCTCCTCGATGAGCTCCAGTGGCGTGATCAGAGATGAACTTGGCAGGACATGCTCACCCTGGCGAAGGCGCACCTTGCCCTTCAGATCGAGAACCTGCTCTGCTCCCCGCTGGATGCTGGAATTTCCAAAGCCGACGCAGGCCGAGGTATTTGCGGCGATCTGCAGCCGGAAGGAAGGCGTGGGCGGCAGCTGCGCGTTGCGCAGGAAGGGCCGCACCTGCTTGACGGCAAGCTCACCGTTGGACTCGACCTTGTACTCTATATCGTAGACGACCTCCGAGGCATCATGGCCATCGAGATCGATCGACAGCTCACTCTCGATATGCCAGATGATGTGGCCCAGCTCCCTGAGCTCCGCATCGCTGAGAACATTCTGTCCCTGCGGCAGCAGAGAGGAGCTGCTGGAGCGACTGATCTCGAGCACCTGCCCCTGGTCAACGACGAGGAGGTCCTGGGCCGCGAGCACTCCCGGCTCGGGGCTCACAACGCTCGAATCGCCAACCTGCGAGGTAACGAGATAGCGGTCGTCGAGAGGATTCGATGGATTTCCTGTGAAGATGACTCCATTGGCGCGCTCGTCGGTGTAGGCTCGGCTCACGAGTATACCCATGGCCACCTCCTGCTGCGGGATCCCGAAGAACTCTCGCTCCTCGAAGGCCCTGAAATTCCACACGCTCTGCCAGACCTTTCGAAGAGCGCGCGCTACACCGCGCTCGCTGGCATTCTCCGAGTCGCAACGCGAGGGGCCCGAGTTGTCATCGTCGAGGTCATCCGCGGCGCAGCCCGATGTCGAATCGTAGAGCCCGGCTCCGTTGAACTCGAGGGCGTCCTCGACATTCGAGGATGATCTGAAGCGCACCCTGCTGGTGGTCTCGCCGAAGACCTCCCCGATTCTCCGGGCGATGCTGGTTACCAGCTCCGGGTCGACAGTCGAATTGTCGTCCATGTGATCACGCAGACGATCGAGCATCTCGAAGCGGTACTCCGAATCACTCCTGAACCTGTCGGTCCCGAGGAGCTCCTCGATATATTCCTCGTAGGTAACGATCTGGAGCGGCTGGACAGCCGAGAAGAGCCTGTTGCTGCGCGTGAACTCCAGGTAGTAGCGGGTGGGCACCACGAAGCCGACCTCTCCGTATTGAGAGAACTCACCTGTCATGATGCTCTGGAGGCGGGCCATGTTGACTCCCTTGCCCCCGTAGCGGCCGACCAGGGTGGCTGCTTCGGCGGCCAGGTCGAACTCGGCCAGGCTCGTCAGCCCGCCGAACGTCTCGTCCGGCTGAGGTGGATTTCCAAGATTGATCTGGTTGGCGGCCCAGAACTTCTCGGCCTCCTGGAAGCTTGCGGGACGAATCTCGTATTCGCTGCCGGAGACCTCCAGGCGCACCAGGATCCCATCGAGCGGGGTAAACGCGGAGATCGCGCCTTCGACAAAGGCGTTGGGCGAACCCCGACGCGCGGTTCGAATCGCAAGGTGACTCAGGGGGCCCTGGAGCATACCCGTAATCACGCCCGCGACCACGCCCTCAATGTCCCGGGGAGCGTGAGGAAGAATGAGAATGTCACGGAAGCTCAGGCCTCCATTGTCGTTGGCCGCCTCGAAGGCCTCCTCGGTAAGAATCCTGACCGTTCCATAGCCAACAGCCTCGGTATAGGACTCGTAGCTGCCGGAGGAGCCCGCCACATCCAGATAAACGGGGAAGCCCGGATCCTCCCACTCAACCGCAGCCTCGCGGGCTGGGATCGTGCCCGGGACATAGGCCAGGAGCTCGAGGCCGAAGGATGAGCGAAGGGTATTGTAGATGCCCCGAACCTCTTCGAGAGTCAGCATCTGGGATGCGCTCTGGCTGATATCTGTGAACACGCTGAAGCCGTAGACCGTTCCGGTGGGCGCGGCAATCCTCGTCACCGAGCCGATGTAATACTGCCGGGTCTCCCGCAGACCTACCAGGCGATTGTATTCAACCGGGCCGAGCAGCGGAAAACGATCGGGGAAGACCGCAGTCAGGAAATCCTGGTGCAGGTCGAAGAGCCGGCCGTTCTGAAACAGCGGGGGAAGCCGCGACGCGTCCCCGGGATCGGATGGAATAACGAATTTCAGATCGCGCCCCCTGCGGGAGGGAGTCGACATGTCGTAATAGTCAACCTCGGTACAGATCACCTCGCGATGCGTATCCCGGCTTTCCACCGGGGCCTGGTTCCTGAAAACCGTCAGGGTCCTCCCATCGTGATCGGCGGCGACAAAATCAACATCTCCATCGAGATCGAGATCTCCGGCCTGGACAAACCTCGGAGCGTTGCCGGCATTGTAGGTGACGGCGGGGTTGAAGGTTCCATCGCCGCGATTGATCAGGGCCGAGACGCTGTCAGCGGACTGGTTTGCAGTCAGGATGTCGGGTGCGCCATCGATATTGAGATCATAGACGACCATCGAATAGGGACCATGGGCCGAATCGAAATTCACCCCGGCCTCAAAGGTGCCGTCACCCCGGTTGTAGAAGATACCAACCGCGCGGTTGGGCTGGTTGGCCGTGGCGAGGTCAATGTCACCATCGGCATCAAAATCAGCCGTCACCACATACCAGGGAGTACCGTCCACCGTATAGTTCACCGCTGCGCCCAGCGTGCCGTTGCCGCTGTTCATCAGGACAGAGAGATCACGCGAACCCCGATTTGCCGAGATAACGTCTTCGTCTCCATCTCCATCCAGGTCCCCCATCGCCACGGCGACGGGAAGCCGCCCTACGCGGTATTCACGTCTGCCTGCAAAGCGTCCGTTACCACCAGCGCCGCTGTTGATGTATACGGTGACCGTCCCCGCTGTCTCGTTGGCGCTGGCAATCTCAGGAAAGCCATCGCCTGTCAGCTCCCCCACCTCGACCATGAAGGGGCGAACACCCGTTGTGTACAGGGCACGTGAACCGTAGGCGCCCTGGCCGTTGTTGAGAAAAACCTGCATGCGTCGGTCCTGGATAGCCGCGGTCACGAGGTCAATATCACCATCTCCGTCGAAGTCGCCTCCATCGATAGAGTTGAGATAGTCCCCGGCCTGGACAGTCCGGTTGCCGCCGGGCCTGAAGTTTCCGGCTCCATCATTCAGAAAAATCGTGATCGTGCTGCCGAGCCCATCGCCAGTGGCGATATCGAGATAGCCGTCACCGTTGAGATCATCCATGACCATGGCGTGAGGAGCGGGCGCCATACTCAGGGTTCGCGATTCGACCGTAATCCCCGACTCGTCATTGTTCCAGAGAATGGGGACCCGGGTATGCCTCTCATAGGCGGTGATGAGATCCAGGTCATTGTCATTATCAAGATCTCCTGCCGCCAGGAGCCCCGCCTCGATATCGACGGCAAACTCAACCGGCTGGGAGAAGAAGCTCCCCGACACGTTCAGGAGGATCGCGATGCGCCTGTTAGCGAGAATGGAATAGCCTATATCCGTATCCCCATCTCCATCCAGGTCCGCGACTACAAGCTCTCCGGCATTGGCAACGAAGACCTCGCTCTCAGAGAAATCGCCGCCGTAGAGAATCGCTATATTATCGTCACTGGCGACTGCGAAATCGGCTGAGCCATCGAGATCGAAATCCGCCACAGCGAGATGGGCGGGGCTCGCCAGCCCTGTAGAGACGGTTCTCACCGAACCAAAACCTCCATTGCCATCATTCTGCAGAATGGTGATCGTTCCCGAGCCGACGTTGACTGTACAAATATCAAGATCGCCATCACCTTCGATATCGACCACGCGTACGACGGAAGGCACCGAGCCAACGCCATAGGCTACAGGTTCGGAGAAGCTCCGCTCCCCGGCATTGATATACACCCAGGCCCGGTTGCTGCGGTCATTGGTAGAAACAATATCTGCGAGCCCATCTCCGTTGAAGTCACCGGCAGCCGCGTAGCGGGTCCCCCGTTCAACCGCGATGCTTTCGCGCTCCTCGAAGGAGCCCGTTCCATCATTCCACAAGAGCTCGAGCGTGTAATAGTTCGCGGTCAACAGGTCGTTGGCCCCATCCCCATCAAAGTCGGCCGCGTCGAGATCACTGGCCCGGACCGCGTCTTCGAAATCAGCCCGCTCAAAAATACCGCTGCCATCGTTCTTCAGGACGGTCACCATCGAACGCGTATCGCCATCCTTATTGGCGGTAACGATATCGAGGATTCCATCGGAATCGACATCCACGCAGATAACAGCCCGGGGATACCTCGAAACCGTAACTCCGAGCCCCCGGCTGCTGAAATCGACAGGGAAGAGCTGGCATTCGTCAGGTACTCCGTCACTGTCACAGTCGGCGCTGGTTTCAGCCGCGATGTCCTGCTCGTCCTCGACACCATTGCGATTGCAATCCTCGGCGAAAGAGCAGGGACAGGCCATCGTAAGCAGGGTCAGGACAAGGCTGATACCGGCCGGCCGACTTTGTTTGAGTCCAAACAGATGTGTCATTAAAATCCAAATCTCCTAGCCCATGGAGGACTTCCACCAAGCTGCAAACCTAATCCAGAAACCCCCATTTTATGGCTCACAGGGGTGGAAACCACGGGTTTTTGCTGGGTTGACTTAACCTTTCTCCAGTACCCTGTCAGTCCCCTTAAACAGCCCCTCAGAGCGCATCCAAGGAGATCGAAAATATGAATAAAACACGCAGAAATTTTTTAGCGGGTGGAGCTCTCGCCGCCGCCGGTGCTCTCCGACCCGAACTCTTCATCAACGCCTCAGCCACCGCGGAGGAAAAGAGAGAAAAAGAGAAGAAGGATGCCCATCCAGGCAACAGGATTTCCGTCTCGACCTACTCCTTCTGGCATTTTCGCGGCAAACCGGAAGGCAAGACCAGCGTTGAGGGTTCCATCGACCAGGCTGCAAAGATGGGCTTTGACGGCGTTGAGATCCTGCATCGGCAGATGTCTGGAGAGTCCAACGACTATCTCCAATCGCTCAAGCGCCGGGCCATAGAAAATGGCGTCGGCCTTACCGGCTTCTCTATTCACCAGGGCTTTCTTTCGCCTGATAAGAAGAAACGCCAGGAAAACATCGATCACACCCTGCACTGTATCGACCTCGCCCACAGCATGGGGATCCCGACCATGCGCCTCAACACGGGGCGCTGGAGAACAGTCGGTTTTGATGAACTGATGAAGCGGCGCGGAATAGAACCCCGCCTTCCGGGTTATACCGATGAAGATGGTTTCAAGTGGGTCATCGACTCCATTGAAAAATGTCTTCCGCACGCCGCCAAGGCGGGAGTCGTCATGGGACTCGAAAACCACTGGGGCCTGGGTCTCACCCCGCAGGGAGTCCTCAGGATCGTCAAGGCGCTGCCCTCCCCCTGGCTCCAGGTCACCCTGGACACAGGCAACTTCCTCGAAGACCCCTACAACAAGCTCGACATGCTGGCCTCGCGAGCCGTACTGGTCCATGCCAAGACGTATTACGGCGGCGGCCTCTGGTACAGCCTGGACCTCGACTACGCCCGCATCGCCAGGATCCTGCGTAAGCATGACTACCGCGGCTATATCTCGCTGGAATTCGAGGGACATGAAGAGAAGGGGATCGCAATACCGAAAAGCCTGGCGCTGCTGCGCAAGCACTTCAGCTGAGCCAGATCAGACGGCTGCCCAGCCCTCGCCTCCTTCGCTCCAGCCGGCCCGGGCCATATGCGGTGTGCTGAAGGCAAAAGCCCCTGATCCTTCGGAATCGAGCAGGATCAGGCCTCCAGTGGCCCCCCGGCCATCCCGGTTCCTGATGGATGTCCGCATCCTCTCAAGAGCTGCGCAGAGAACCGCGACGGGGGCGCCCCCGGCCTCGACCCCGTCGACCGAGCGTCCGGCAAGCAGTGAAGCCGTGATCGCCTCTCCCCAACCGGTCGCGCTGCAGGCGGCGGAGCCCGAGGCGTAATAACCCGAACCTGGAAGAGCCGAATCCCCGACCCTGCCGGCTGGACGCATCGGGGTGCCGCCTGTGGAGGTCGCTGCCGCCAGCCGACCGGCACGGTCCCTGGCGGCACAACCCACCGTACCTCGCGGCACATTGTCGGAAGCGAGAAAAGGATGGCTGGGGTGGTAATCCGCCAGTCTCTGGCGAAGCTCGCTGTGGCGGGAGCGCTCGCGCTCCGTGACAAGCTCATCGTTCGCTACCAGGGTGAATCCGTTTTCAGCGGCAATCCTCTCCGCTCCTTCACAGGACAGGATCCGCGCCGAGCCATCGCTGCTCTCCAGGATGAAGCGCGCCAGCAGCACTGGGTTCTCAATCCTCTTCACACCGATCACAGCCCCGTAATCGAGGCTCCTGCCGCACATGATCCCGCAGTCGAGTTCCACCTCGCCATCGAGATTGAGCACACCACCTCGGCCCGCATCAAAGGTCCCGCTTGACTCCATCGACGCGACTGCCGCCGCTGCCGCATCCAGGGCTCCTCCATCTTTCTCGAGAACTCCACGAGCGCTCTCCAGCGCATCCCGCAGGGCAAGGAGGTGGGCCGCGTGCTGGCCAGGGGGAATATCCCAGGCCCCGCCGTGCAGCAAAACAGCCGCGCCCCCATCCATCCCTGGTTTCTCAATCGCCTCACTGACCGGCATTCTTCCCCCATGCGGAACCACTTTAATACTCTCTCGCTGTACAGACTGCATTTTAACCCGCCGGGCAGAAGCTAAAAAGGAGCTTCCTTCGAAGCTATTTTTCCTGAGTCTTATTGAACGATTTACGCTGTGAAATTAAGATGTATGCTGGTTCTGAAGATTCCAACAGGCCCCCTGCGACACCGAGCGATGGCATACCTGAAGACAACCCTGGCACTGACAGTCCTGTTGGCCACTTTAGCCAGCATTGCAGGAGCACAGGAACTTCCCCCCGCCCTCGAGCGGCCTGTCGAATATGACAAGGAAATCGAGCCCCTGCTCCGGAAACGCTGCCTGGGCTGCCATGGTGAGAAGAAGCAGAAGGGAAAGCTGAGACTGGACCAGCTGTCAAATATCCTGAGAGGAGGAGAGTCAGGAGAGCCTGCCCTGGTGCGGGGGAACAGCTCCTCCAGCCACCTGGTAAAACTCGTCGCGGGGCTCGACCCGGAGCTGGTCATGCCGCCGCGAGGAAAACGCCTCACGGCCGGGGAGATCGGTCTCTTGAGGGCCTGGATCGACCAGGGAGCCCGGATGCCCGGACAGGAAGAAAAAGCAGCGGCAGTGAAGCTCGAGCACTGGGCCTTCAGGCCCCCTGCAGCAAACAAGCCGGAAATAAAACCCGGCGGCTGGGGAAAGAACCCGGTCGATATTTTCATCCATGCGCGCCTGAAGGAAAAAGGCCTCGGGCCATCGCCACGCGCCGATCGTACCAGCCTGATCCGCCGACTCCGACTGGTCATGCACGGCCTGCCCCCCACCCCGGAGGAAATCGAGGCCTTCGTCGCTGACAAGAGACCGGATGCCTGGAAAAGGCTCGTCGAAGACGCGCTCCAGAGCGATCGTTACGGTGAGCGCTGGGCGAGGCATTGGCTCGACATCGTCCGGTTCGGAGAAACCACCGGCTTTGAAACCAACAGGCCGCGGCCCACTGCCTGGCACTACCGTGACTATGTCATCAGGAGCTTCAACGAAGACAAGCCCTACAATCAATTCGTCCGTGAGCAGATCGCAGGAGATGCCCTTGGCAACGCGATGGCGACAGGGTTTCTTGTCGCCGGGCCTCACGATATCGTCAAGAGCCCCGACATCAACCTCACCCTCATGCAACGCCAGGATGAGCTGGCAGATATCATCAATGTCACCGGCACCACCTTCCTCGGGCTGACACTGGGCTGCGCCAGGTGCCACAATCACAAATTCGACCCTGTCTCCCAGCGGGACTACTACTCGATCCAGGCGACCTTTGCCGGCGTACAGCATGCCGAGCGTGTCATCAGGACAGAGCAAAAGGACCCGGCCCCTCTCGATCTGGAGATTTCAAGGCTGAAAGAAGAGCTGGGAGACTCCATCCGGCCTTCCACTGAGAAACTCCTGCTACTCGACGATACAGCGTCCTTCGATGGCTTCGGACGCGGAACAACCCACCTGGCTCGCCACGGGAAGAAGAGTTCGCGAAATGGCGGCCGTGCACGCGGGCAGGCCTACGATCCGGGAACCTCAAAACGAAGCGGAAACATCAGCGGCGGACACTACACCTTGTGGGACAACCAGCCTGGCAAAGACTTCGCCGCCTGGCATCCTCTGCTCAAGGGAACGTACCGTATCTGGCTCTCCTGGGGTTCCGGGCATTCAACCCACTCCGGAAATGCCAAGTATCTGACAGACCGGGATGGAAACCCCGAGACCCGGAATGACCAGGAGCTGATCGCCACGGTGGACCAGCGAAGGTTCTCTGATGGAAGCGGCGACGTTCCGCAAAAGGAGCTCTGGAGCGGGCTCTTCGATGCGGGAGTTCACGAGCTCCATCCGGCCTCTGTAATATTATTGCGCGGGGGAAGCAAGGGAGCCACTGTCACCGCGGATGTGGTACTTTTCGAACTTGCGGAACCGAAGGGCTTCGCCACGCGCCAACCCATCTTCCGCCCACCGGTAAACTCGAGACACAACCTCGACACCTTTGAACCGGTAGAGGCCCGATTCGTCCGTTTCACAATCGAGGCGACGAACAGCTCTCAACCCTGCATCGATGAGCTCGAGATTTTCTCTGGTGGACGAAACCTGGCCCTGGCGAGCCTGGGCACCCGCAGCAGCTGCTCGAGTTCGCTGCCCGGCTACGCCATCCACAAGCTCGAGCACATCAACGATGGGAAATACGGCAACAACCGCAGCTGGATCGCCAACGAAGGTGGAGAAGGATGGGTACAGCTCGAGCTCCCCTCCCCCGCCCTGATCGACCGGATCGAATGGAGCAGGGACCGCGAGGGGAAATTCAGCGACCGGGTTGCGATCGGCTACAGGATTGAAGCCGGCCTGAAAGAGTCGGATCTTCAGCTGGTCGCCAGCTCGCGATCTCGTGCCGGCGCTGAGGCTCCCGGGATCCCGTCGGCCCGCTTTACCTTCCACAAGGAAGCCGGGGAAAAAACCCTCGCCTCGCTGAAGCGAGTCGTGGCCAGCCGTAACCAGCTTGCCGGCGGCAAGCCCGTAAAGGCCTACGTGGGAACCTTCCGGCAGCCCGGTCCGACCTACCGGCTTTACCGCGGCGATCCCATGCAGAAGCGCGAGGAGATGAACCCGGGGGCGCTGGAGGCGCTGAGCGGGTTCCAGCTGCAAAAGAACGCTCCCGAGCAACAGAGGCGCCTCGCCTTCGCCCGCTGGCTGAGCGACAGGCGGAACCCTCTCACCGCCAGGGTGATCGTAAACAGGCTCTGGATGCATCATTTCGGCAGCGGAATCGTCACCACTCCGAATGACTTCGGCCAGAACGGTACCCGGCCAAGCCATCCCCTCCTGCTTGACTGGCTCTCCACGGAGCTGATGGATAACAACTGGTCACTCAAGCACATCCACCGCCTGCTGCTGCTCTCCAGCACCTTCCAGCAGGACAACAGGCCAGGCAAGAAGGGCCTGGAGCTCGACTCTGCCAGCGCGCTGCTCTGGCGGTTTCCGCCAAGACGGCTGGAGGCCGAGGCTATCCGTGACAGCATCCTCAAAGCTTCCGGCGTCCTCGATCTGACCATGGGCGGCCCCGGCTTCAGCGGTTTCACGGTGATCCCCGAAAACGTCAATCATTTCTTCCCAAAGAATAAATACGGTCCCGAGGACTACCGGCGCATGATCTACATGATCAAGGTTCGCCAGGAACAGGAATCGGTATTCGGCGCCTTCGACTGCCCGGATGCCGGCCAGGTCATCTCTAAAAGGTCGCGTTCGACAACCCCGATCCAGGCACTGAACCTCTTCAACAGCTCTTTTGCCCTCCAGATGGCAGGGCTGCTGCAGAAGCGGCTCGAACAGGAGGCAGGCCCCGGGAACACCGACCGGATACGGTTAGCCTTCGAGCTCTGCTTTGGCCGGAAGCCGGGGCCGGAGGAGGCGAAAGAGGGCGAAAGACTGGTCAACCAGCACGGCCTTCAGGGACTCTGCAGGGCTCTCTTTAACAGCAACGAGTTTGTCTTTATCCCCTGAGAAAAGCAGCCATGACCGAAAAACGGAAACATCACGGCCTGGACAGGAGAAGCTTCCTGGGAACCATGAGCTCGGGCCTGGGCGGGATTGCACTGGCACAGTTGCTCAGCTCCCAGGATTTGCTCGGAGCCAAAGATGGAGACGAGGCGCCTTCTGCGAAGAAACCCCTGCGGCCTGTTATAGATTCCAGAAAGCCCTTCGCTCCCCGGAGCCCCCATTTCAAACCCAGGGCACGCAACGTAGTGGTGATCTTCTGTGCCGGTGCCTGCAGCCACATCGATACCTTCGACTACAAGCCGGAGCTCATCAAAAGACACGGCAAGCCCATGCCGGGAGGCAAGCTGATCACCTTCCAGGGAGAGCAGGGAAGCCTCATCAAGAGTCCGTGGGAGTTCAAGCCGCGGGGAAAATCAGGCAAGATGGTCTCCGAGCTAGTCCCCCATCTCGGTGAGCTGGCCGATGAGCTGTGCTTCATTCACTCGATGACGAGTAAGACGAATACGCACGGACCCGGGGAGAACTTCATGTCCACCGGCTACACTCTCGATGGTTTTCCATCGATGGGAGCCTGGCTCACCTACGCCCTCGGCTCTCCTAACGCAGATCTGCCGGCCTACGTGGCCATTCCCGATCCGCGCGGCACCCCCCAGTCGAGCGTCAACAACTGGGGACCCGGCTTTCTCCCTGCCGCCTTCCAGGGGGTCGACTTCAACTCTTCCAATCCGATCCGCAATCTTAAAAGTCCGCCGGGAATCAGCGACAGCTCCGACAAGGCGACGCGAGACTTCCTGCAGCGCCTGAACGCCCGCCACCAGGAACGCTTCCCCGGCGACAGCGAGCTCGCCGCCAGGATATCGAGTTACGAGATGGCAGCCCGGATGCAACTCAGCGTTCCGGAAGTCAGCAACCTGGATTCAGAACCGAACCACATCCTGAAGATGTATGGAGCGGATGATACGAGCAACAAGCTCAAGGCATCCTTTGCTCGCAATTGCATCCTGGCCAGGCGGCTGATCGAAAAAGGAGTCCGCTTCGTGCAGCTTTTCAACGGAGCCTACCAGGCAGGCGGAGAGGGCGTCAGCAACTGGGATGGGCACAAGGCGCTCAAAAATCAATACAGCAAGCATGGCCCTGTGCTCGACCAGCCTGCGGCGGCCCTGCTGCGTGACCTGAAGGACCGCGGACTCCTCGAAGACACCCTGGTGGTCTGGTGTACGGAATTCGGCAGAATGCCAACCTTCCAGAAGGGCTCCAGCGGCCGTGACCACAACCCCCACGGATTCACCACGTGGATGGCCGGCGCAGGTGTCAAGGCCCCCTACAGCTACGGCGCTACTGATGAGTTCGGACACAAGGCCGCCGAGAAGATCTGCTCGGTGTATGACTTCCACGCCACGATCCTGCATCTGCTGGGCATTGATCACGAACGCCTTAGCTTCCTGCACAACGGACTCGAGCGCCGCCTGACAGATGTACATGGATCCGTGATCACCGAGATTCTGGCCTGATCAACCGTTTACTCATTTGATCCCGACCATAATGCCGTTTAGTCTCTTAAGCTTACTCAACGATTGCTGAAGTAAAATATCCTCTGTCCAATGCAGAATAAGTCCGTCCACTGGCTCAACCTAACAGCCTACCTGCCGGTCATCCTCCTCCAGGTGCTGAGCTCCATGCCCTTTTCAACCGACCCCGCGACAGTCTTCGCCGCCGCAGTCGGAGACTGCTCCTGCGGCTGCGTAGTCAGCGCCGAAGAGTCCTGCTGCTGCGGCTGCCCCGCTGACGTTAAGAAAAAAGACAACTATGAGCCCGGAAGCTTCGCCTCCGTAAAGACCTCGGATTCACAGCCCCGCCAATGTCTGCTGTCGCCTGCGGGCTGCTCTCCAGCCAACGGCGAATGGACCCTGCCACCGCCCCTGCCTGATCACCTCCAGGCCGATCGCACGGCTTACGCCCCTGGCTTCCTCCCTGCGGTTAGACTGCCTGATGAGAACCTGTCATCCTCCGGAAATCCCCCAGGCAATCCGGACAAGGTGCCTATCTGACTCTTCTCCCTCTCGATCTTCGTTGGTCCCTCTACTGCAGGGAAGAGACGCCGGGGTGAAAGAGCCCCCGGCAATTTCAGATATTTTATCTATCGATCGGCAGCCAATATGACTCCTCTGAATCTTCGTCTCGTATTCTATATCCTGGCAATCTTCCCGCTCCTTTGTCCCGGCTACTGTGATGAGCACGTCCATCCCGAAGAACACGCCAACGCGCACGGCTCGACAGGGCCGGGGGATGACGACCATTCCCCGCTCGGAGTCATGGGAACCCATACGCACCAGGCGGGCGAGGTCATGTTTTCCTACCACTACGGAATAATGGAAATGAATGGCAACCTCGACGGTTCGACCCCGGCAAGCACCCGGGACATCCTCGATGCCGGCTTCACGATGGCTCCCACCAGCATGCGAATGGAGATGCACCTGATTGGAGCCATGTACTCCGTCAGCGACTCCATCATCCTCATGGCCATGCTTCCCCTCAAACGCATGGAGATGATCTCCGAAACCGAGATGCCGATGCCGAATATGACCCGGCGTAGAAAGACGCTGAGTAGCGGCGCCGGCGACCTCAAGCTCACCGGTATTCTTCCACTGTGGGCGGCCGGTGACCACAGCCGGACGCTGAAGCTGAACGCGGGGCTGAGCATTCCCACAGGCTCCATCACGGAAACCGGCGCCGGCATGAACATGGCAGGTGACATGCCCATGCGGATGGCCTATCCCATGCAGATGGGCTCAGGCACCTTCGATCTTCTCCCTGGACTGACCTACCTCGCCCAGAGAGACGACTGGTCCTGGGGCGCCCATGTAAACAGCGTCATCCGCCTCAGCGAGAATGGAGAGGGCTACTCGCTCGGCAACAGCTTCCAGGCGACGGCGTGGTACTCGCGCAAGCTCAGCCCCATGCTGAGCGCCTCGGCAAGGATCGAGGGAGCCGCCTGGGGTAATATCGATGGGCAGGATGCCGCGATGGACCCGATGATGAGCCCCAACGCGTGCGCGGACCTTCGCGGCGGCGAGCGCATCGATATCCTGTTCGGCCTCAATCTTAATTTAGATGAGACCCTGGACAAGCTGAATGAAGCTTTTGATGAGGACTGGGACAGGTCTCAGGAATCCTTCAACCTGGCTATCGAGCTCGGATTCCCCGTCCACCAGGACCTCGATGGTCCCCAGATGGAAAGCGACTGGCGGCTGATGGCCGGCCTGCAGTTTGGTTTTTGAGCCTAAATCTTTGCCGGCGAGACGGGTCTCAGACGAACTCCATGGGCTCGATGTCGGTCCTCGATACCCGGACCTCGACCCCCTTGCCCAGGGCGCGCGCCAGCCTGGACCTGAAAATCCGCAGGTAGCCGCGCTCGGTGTTGGTGTGTTCACAGAGGATCACGGTGGTGCCGCGAGCCCTGGCGGCGAGAACATCGTGATGCCGCATCTCGCCGGTGAGATAGGCATCGGCCTCGACACCGTCCAGGACCGAACCCCCCGCGCCCGCGCAGAGCGCTACGCTCGAGACAACTGGATTGCGGGAGCCGGCTACCGCCACCCGCACCTTCTTGAGCCTGAGATGAGCTTTGATCCTTCGAATGAGTGTCGAGAGCGTGACAGGCCTGTGAAGCCGCACTAAGCGCCCCTGCCCCGCCTGGACCTCGACCTCCCCGGAGTCGGACTCGACAAACGGAAGGATCGGTTCGCACGCTCCCTCGCCAAGTCCTTGGGCCAGCCAGTCGTTGACCCCGCCGACAACCGCGTCGAGCGCCGTGTGTGGAGAATAGACGGCGATCCGTGACTCCACCAGGCGCAGTATGACTCGCTCCCTCGCTTCTGAGGGAGTTAGCTCGCTGAGCGGATCGAAGATCGGCGGGTGATAGGCGACGATGGTGTCTGCTCCAGCCTTCAGAGCTTCATCGAGCACCGGCTCGGTCAGATCGATCGTCAGGAGAATCCGCCGCGAAGTTTTCTTGCGACTTGGGCAGAGTAACAACCCTGCGTTGTCCCATTCCTCGGCAAGCTCCAGGGGAGCAAGCTCCCGCAGCACATCAAGAAGCCTGTCTAGCTGAACGGACATGGGCTCGATCCTCTATTGAGCGCGAAACGCAGGGGGAAGGAACAGGGGCTGCCGCGGAGAAAACCTCTCCACTTGCTGACCAACACGACTCCCTGGAAACAGGATCAGCGCTTGGAGAACTGGAAGCTCTTGCGGGCGCCCTTCCGACCAGGCTTCTTCCGCTCGACTTCCCTCGAGTCACGCGTGAGGAACTTGCCTTCGCGAAGAGCAGCCTCGTTTTCCGGGTTCTGCTTGAGGAGCGCCCGGGAGATCCCCAGGGAGATGGCATCGGCCTGTCCGCTGTATCCGCCGCCATGTACGCGAGCGAAGATATCAAAGGATTTTTCTCCTCCAACGGCCTTCAGGGCCGCCCTGACACGCTGCCGCTCCTTTTCGGTTCCGAAGAAGGCGTCGACATCCTTCAGTCCCTTTCCGCCGTTGACCTGGATGTTTCCGCTGCCTTCGAAAAGGCGGACTCTCGCAACGGAGGTTTTACGGCGTCCTGTGCCCCAGATGTAATTGACTTCTTTTTTCTTTGCCATCAGCTAACTGTAACCGTCTGTGGGGACTGGGCCTCGTGAGCATGTTCGACGCCAGCGTAAACTCTCAGGCGCTTCAACATATTCCTTCCCAGCTTGTTCTTAGGCAACATCCTTCTGACCGCCAGTTGGATTACCTTCTCAGGCTTGGTCGCTCTCATCTCGTCGAGTGTTTTTTCCTTCAGACCGCCTATGTACCCGGTATGCCAGCGGTATTTCTTGTCGGTCTCTTTCTTGCCGGTAACCTTCACGAGCTCGGCGTTGGTAACAACGATGAAGGCGCCGGAATCGACTCCCGGGGTATAGATGGGACAGTCCTTGCCCATCAGCGCAACGGCCGCATGAACCGCGAGCTTGCCCAGCACTACGCCATTCGCATCGATGTGAATCCAGCGACGCTGGACATCTTCTTTGCGTAAGAGAAAGGTCTTCGACATGAGAACTGCTTGAAATCCTTCTGATTCCGGGTCAAAAGGCCGAATATTACATGCCCGCAAAGAATGAATCAACAGGAATTTACACCATCCTCGTCAGCTCTTTCCCGGCCCGCCGTCATCTCCACCAGGGCTCCAAGAGCCCCAATCATCATAACAGCTACCGGAGTTCTCATAACTGGCATTGGAAAGCCGACCAACCGCGCCCCATTCTCCTCACAGAGAGCGATTTCAGCAGCGCTGAAGCCCCCCTCAGGGCCGATGAGGAACAAGGAGGGTCTCAGCC
The DNA here is from genome assembly GCA_963579555.1 of Planctomycetes bacterium UBA1146. Classification (GTDB taxonomy): domain Bacteria; phylum Planctomycetota; class UBA8108; order UBA8108; family UBA8108; genus UBA8108. The sequence goes on along the minus strand of CAUZHA010000047.1, from coordinate 9,897 downwards.
CATCCGTGCCAAGGAAAGCGCTACAGGAGAGTTCTGGACCCCCTGGATGGGCTACCCAGACGTCCCGAGAGGCCTCTTTCGCCAGTAATTCCTCAATCGAAATCGACGCCCTAATATCCAGCAAACTGGCCCGCCCGCACTGCTTTGCCGACTCGAGGGCGATTCTCTTCCAACGATCTGTTTTACCGGAACCCGCCTTCAGAGAAACCTGCCCCCGCTCGCTGACAAGTGGAATAATTCCCTCCAGCCCGGTCTCTGAGAGCATGCGAATGGCGAGCTCGAGGTTGCGCTCCTTCACCACGGACACAGCCACGAGCCAGGGCCTCACGGGCGGCGGCGGCGAGGAATAATCTTCACCAACGGTCACCTTGACCAGCGAAGTCTCCCCCTCCCCGCTGACCGACTCGATGACCCCGAGATAGATACGGTTCTCTCCCGCGACCACCACCACCTCGTCGCCCTCGCCGCGCCGCATCACGGTAACCAGGTGATGAGATTCATCCTCGTCGAGAGAATAGGTGCGCCCCTCACGGGCACCCGGTAACCAGATTCTATGAAGCCTCATCTCATCCGCAGGCGGAGAAATCCTATCTACCGCCGTCCTTTTTCTTCTGCTCTCCCACCAGGTTGGGCAGGACATGCTCGTTGAGAATCTCCTCGATAACAAGACGATCAGCCCCCTTTTCCGCGCCAAGGCTCTCATGGTAACCGGAGAGAGACTCAAAGGCCTGCTGCCAACGCCCGAGCTGAACGTAGAGCAGGCCCATATCTTTTTTCACCCCGACGGAATCCGAACCGAGGATCTCGAGAATCCCCAGGTCGACGGCCTTCTCGAAGAAGTCGATCGATTCTTCCGCCGAATCACTCGCGAGAATACGCGCAAGATTGAGGTAAACCCCGGGATCCACCTTCGACTCGGGACCGAGAGCCGCAATGTGACGCCTGTAATAATCGGCCGCCTTGCCGGGCTTGCCCAGGTATCTCAGGTGGAGGTCCGCCAGCGCCCGGAAGGTGGCATCCCGCGCGGAGCCGGTCTCGAGCGCCTTCTCTAAATACTTCAGGGCCTCCTCCTTGCGGCGCAATTGCGCCTCGCACCGGGCCATCCCGCGGTAGCCTTGCGCCAGCCTGTCCGTTGCCTCCGTCTCGGCGGCCTTCTCGATAATATGACTCCAGCTCTGGCGAGCGGCCGGCCATTGTTTCCTGGCCTCGTGGCCACGGGCGGTTTCTTCCATGCTCTCCAGCAGCTTCTGCGCCTCGAGCTGCTTCGCTCCCTTTGCGGGCCCCGCATCCTTTCGCAGCTTGATCTCTTTAAGCCCCTGCCGGCCTATGGAATTAGCCGGATTGATTTCCAGAAGCCTGCTGAAATAATCCTTGGCCCGCTCGGTACGGTTTCTCATGCTCTCGATGGGCGCAAGACTCTCGAGAACAGCAACCGAGTCAGGCTTGATCTGCAGCGCCTCCTCAAGCGTCTCGACGCAGGCATCCAGATTCCCCTGGCGGTCAAAAACCTGCGCCAGCCTCAAGAGAAACCCGACCTTCTGCTCATCTCCAGATGCGGAGCGCAGCAGGCCCTCGATCAGGGCCGTGGCGGAATCAAAATCTTTCTTATGCTCGAGAAGAACTGTAAAAAGAAGGAGCTGCGCCTTCAGCCAGTCTCCGCTGTTTCGTTTGAGGAGCGGAGGTATTTCCTCTAGCACCGAAACGGCTCCATCCAGATCCTTCCGTCTCAGCAGGATCTGGTGAAGCTGAAAACGCGCCCGCAAAGCCATGGTCGAATCATTGTCAAGCTCGATGACCTTCCTGTATTCGCTGAGAGCCTCGTCTTCCGCCCCTCCCCGTTCGAGACAGGAGGCGAGCTCCAGGCGAAGGCTCAGCAGGATGGGGTTGGTGGAGACCGAAAGTTCACTGCCATCGATGTCTTTCTCAGACAGGAGGAGACGAAGCTCATCGATGGCCTTCCTGAGGCTGCCCGGCTTCGTCTTGCCGAGGGACGAATGAACCAGCCCGCGCTGGGCATGGATTCTCAATTTGTAGCCATGATAGCTCTCGATCGGCTGCCCGTCCCAGATCTCCAGGGCCTTGTCAAACTCGACCATGGCATCCGCCGGGCCGCGCCCTCCTTTCTCCACCAGGGCGTTGGCGTATTCAAACCGCGCCCGGGCGCATTGCGGCTGTGCCTTGACCGCCGAGGCCCAGAGTGATTCGCGGCTCTCCCAGTCGCTGTTGCGGCGCACCGTCAGGAAGAAACAGGCGGCGGCGAGGGACAGCCCGACAGCCCAGCCCAGCTTCTCGCTGTGTCCCAGGACAGACCGCAGCAGGCAGCCCGCCAGCAGGGCGATCCCGATGGATGGAAGATAGACAAAATGCTCGGCGAACCGCTCGGCAATCGGAACAAGCTGAAGGACCGGGACCAGGGTTCCCAGGAACCAGAGAATCGCCAGGCCCGCGAGGCCCGCACCCTTCCTGTAGGAACGAATCGATACCAGCACCAGGGACAGCACCAGCGCCAGGGACAGCAGCGAGGCGAGCGGATCGAAGAGCCCCCTCGACTCGGTGATCGCCGCGTAGGAGTAATCGATGCTCTGGGACAAAGGAAGCAGAAGAAGCTCGAGATAGCGGGCCGTGTAGCGGCCGGCATCGTAGATCATCGAAAGCCCCCGCGGCTCGCCCCCGGAGGCGACAAGGCCAGGCGTCGTCAGGGTAATGATGGCGAAGGTGATGGCTACCGCCCAGAGGATGGCATGGAAAGCCAGGCGGCGGGGACCGAGAACCGGACGCCGCGACAGGTCAACCAGCGCGAGCACAGCCGGCAGTGTGATCACCATCTCCTTGGCAAGAAGTCCCAGCGAAAAGAGAGAGGCCCCCAGCAACAGGACACCCAGGTTCGGCTCCTTTTCACGCGGAACCGCCAGGTAGAGCGACAGGCTGGCCAGGAAGAAGAAGGTCGAGAGCACGTCCCGTCTCGATGAAATATAGGTTACCGCCTCGGTCTGAGCCGGGTGCAGAGCGAAGATGAGAGCCGCGAGAAATCCTGCGGCGGAGCTTCCCAGCAGGCATCTACCCAGCAGGAAGACCAGCATCGCGTTGAGAGCGTGCCAGAAGATATTCTGCAGATGAAAGAACAGGACCGGCGGTGGGTCCTTGGCTGGATTGAAATCGCCTATAAACACAGTTGAGAGGTAATAGTCGAGGCTGTAGGACAGGAACCGCAGCGGACGGTAGTTGGCCCGCAGCTCCTCTTTCGACCATTTCCTGGATGTAACGTCAAAGGTCGCCGCGATGTCGCCGATGTCCCCCTCCCCCTGCGAGCGCAGCTCCTTATTGTCCCTGACGAGCTTCACATCATCGAAGACATAGGGCGAGTACAGGACACCGACATAGGGCAGGACGGCCAGCAGGCCGACCGAAAGCATGAGAAGGACCCACCAACGATCGCCGGTACCCGGCGCGGGCTGGCCCCCTGGAGATGGGAGGTGGCTGGAAGCCGATATTCGCATCACCGGGTTTTCACCTCCACCTTCGCGCCCAGCAGGAAGACGTGAGCTATCGAAAACAGCCCCGGCAGGACAGCCAGCAGGGGACGAAACAGCCAGCGTAACACCGGCATCCTCGGCGGGACAATCGAATCATCGAGGCGTCCACGCACCTCAAGGCCCGCCCCCTCGAAGAGCCGCAGGGCAGAAGCTCTCTCAAAATGATGCAGGTGCGGATCATCCGGCCCACCCAATGGTGAACGGCCGAACAGCCCCGCCAGCCGACTGATGAGATGGTATTCATTCGGAAGGGAAATAACCAGACAGCCCTCGGCGGAAAGAGCCTCGCGTATCTTCGCAAGCACATCGGAAGGCTCGCGCAAGTGCTCCATGACCTCCAGGCAAACCAGCACATCCACGACACCGCTGAGGACCGGGTCTTCCTCTCCTGCCGCCTCAATATCCCGGCACCTTACCTCAAAACCGAGCTCCCTGGCGCGATCGACAGCCTCCGGAGATACGTCACACCCCCGTGCATCGAAGCCTGCCTCGCGAAAAACCTCGAGAGCCCACCCCGGACCGCAGCCGATCTCGTAAAGGCTGAGCGGCGAAGATTCCCGCGCAGCACAGCCTGCCTCCTCGATCAACCGCAAGGCGAGAGACGCCCTGGAGCGACTCCTGGCCCTTGTCCTGACCTCATCGCGGAGCCGCCAATAGCTGTCGTAACGGGTAGCTGTGTCGATCATGCGGTCTCGCCCCCGACGCCGAGCGTCCTGCACAAAGATTCGTAGACCCTGCGGGCGCAGTGCCGGGCGCTGAAATCCCTGCTGTCGGCCAGGATCGCCTCTCGCATTTTCTCGAGAGCGTCCGGCGACTCAAGCAGCTCCCCGAGTTTTCCAGCCAGCATTTCCGGCTGCATCGGATTGACCAGCTCACCGCTCCTGCCGGGTTCGATCAGCTCAGGCACACCTCCCACCCTGGTCGCCAGGACCGGAGTTCCGCAGGAGAGGGCCTCCATCACCACCAGCGGAGAGCCCTCTGAATGAGACGGAAGCACCAGCAGATCAGCGGCGCGGTACCAGTGAACAAGCTCCTCCGGCGGCAGGGTCCCCAGCAGTTCACAGCCATCCACAGCAGAAATCTCTTTCTCCAACGGCCCGCCGCCAGCGAAATGAAGACGGAAATCCACCCCGCGATCCGCAAGCAGCCTGCGAGCCGCCAGCAGATCGCCCACGCCCTTGTCTTCGATAAGGTCCCCGACAAATAGAACATCCAATCCAGCGGAAAGGGATAGCCCCAGGCGGGCCTCAGTTCGATCGGCCGGCAGGAATTCATCTCCCACGCCCATCTCGACAACCTCGAGGTGACGGGCAGGCGGACAATAGACCGTCTCTATCGATTCCCGCAGGTCCTCGCTGACAGCGAAAACACCGGAGGCTTTCCCAAGGGCCAGGCGAGAGGCCAGCCGCAGACAGGAAGACCTGGCCGCGTACCGGTTCAGGTCCGAGCCATGGGCAAAGAGGAAGAACGGGCTCTCGAGAAAAAACGATGACAACCAGGCTATGGGTCCCGCTGGCAGCGTCCAGTGACAGAGCAGCGCATCGTAATCACCCCTGCGCGCCTCCCAGAGAACCTGGGCCAGGCCGGAGAGCAGATAACCGCCCAGGGCCAGCGGACCGGGAGAGCCCAGCTCCTTCAACCGCTTCCCTCCCGAAGGGTATGGAAAGCGTCGAACCTCGATCCCTGAGCGAAGTTCGAAGGCCGGGTCGAGAGGATGGACCCTGGGAGCGACGACCGTAAGCGAGAGCTCGCCGCCGGCCTCCTCTACCAGGGCCCGGTTCAGGTTCTCGATGAAGATGGCTCGCCCGGGTTCGCGGGAACTGGGATAAGCTGCCGTCAACACCAGGAAACGCAGCCTCATATCGTACCGGGCTCCCCGGTTCCTGTCGATTCGCCGACAACGGAAGACTCGCCAGCCTCATCTTCCGGATGGCTGTATTCGACGACCACCGGCTCAACGGACCTGACACTGCGAAAATGATAGGAGAGCAGCTCACCAAAGAGCCCGAGGGTGAATATCTGGAATCCGAAAACCAGCAGCCCGAGGCCCAGGGCCATGAGGGGATACTTTGACTGGATATTCCCATCGATGAAACGAATGGCTGCGATATAGGCGGAAACTCCAAAGCCCGCCACCGCGCAGAGCGCTCCAAGACCGACGAAGAAACGACCAGGGCGGCCCTCGAACCGCATCAGGAAGAGAATGACGAAGAGATCCAGGAGTCCCCTGAAGCCCTTTGTCCTGGTGTACTTGGAGTATCCATGTTCACGGTGCTTGTGTTCGATCTCCTGCTCGGATACCCGGTAGCCCTTCCAATGCGCCTGCAGGGGAAGGAACCGGTGGAAGCCACCCGTCAACAGGAGGTCTTCGAGAACGCCCCGGCGAAAGACCTTCATACCGCAGTTGATATCGTGCAGGCGCACCCCTCCAAGACACCCCGCCAGGGTATTGAAAATCCGGGAGCCGTAGATCTTGAAGAGATCATCTTTTCTTTTACGCCGCCAGCCAACCACGAGGTCGTAGCCCTGTTCAAGCCTCTCGACCAGCCGGGGAAGCTCCGCCGGATCATCCTGGAGGTCGCCGTCCAGTGTCGCGACAAGGCGGCCTCGGGCCCGTCGGAAGCCGGCGCCCAGAGCCTCTGATTTTCCATGGTTGCGATGAAAAGCGATGAGGCGCAGAGCTGGATCTTCCGCCAGCAGGCCGACCAGCACATCCCGGGTGGAATCCCGGCTGCCATCATCCACAAAGATGATTTCACAATCGCTCCCGAATGTGTCGCGAAGGCCCTGGTAGACCTGGCGCACGGTATCACCTTCATCGAGAACAGGTATGACGACACTGATCTCCGGAGCCTTCCGATCAACCGATTGCGAGGAGTGATTTTGTTTCATCTGTCGTGGGATCCCCGGAGGGCCGGACTCAAACCTTGATGTCGAACTCCTGGCCGAGGTAATCAAGGAAGTCCCAGAAATTCTGGACCACCCGGGCTGGCTTGGAGTTGCTCTCTTCGTGGTAATATTTTCCGCCTCTCCTCATTCGAACGGCGACCATGCCAATCGAGTTGGGCGGATCGATGTCGTGCAGAGGATTGTCTCCGACATACATGCTCTCAGCCGGCCTGAGGTTCAGGTCGCTGCAGGCGCGCTGGTAGAGCTTGGGGTTGGGTTTCGAGATGCCGAGCTGGTTGCTGATGAAGACCGCGTTGGGCGAAAGGAATTGTGTGACCCTCATCCTGACCAGCTTCTCAGCCTGCTTTACCTCCAGCCCCTCGCTGATCACTCCCAGCAGGAGGTCGGTCTTTGAGGAGAGCAATCGGAGCACCTCGATAGCATCTTCGTATGGAGCCAGCCGCCTGGACTTGGTCTCGTGATAGGCCATCACCCCGGCAGCGACGATAATCGCCGGGTTGATGCCCTTGTAATACCGCCGCGGAGTCCGCAGGAGGAGCCGGTCGAAGTGATGCTCATAATTCGAGCTGAACTCGTTAATCACCTCGTCAAGCTCTTCGCGAATCGCCTCCCGATCCAGGGCCAGGCCGGCATCGATCATCGAATCGATAGCCGCCGAACGCGCCAACTCCGCGAATTCACTCGTCGAGTAGAGCGTGTCATCTATGTCAAAAAAAATAGCTCGAAGTTTGGGCATGGATAAGAGGTCCCTTAGTTTTATCAATATATCGGAAGAAGCCGGTTAATACCTTAGAGCCCTGCCAAGACAACCGGCAAATCTATCGCTAAAACCGTAATAAGTGCGTTCTGAAACGGCCAGAAACAAAAAAAAACCGTTGATCAAGGAAGGTACTCCTTGATCAACGGGCCACCCCGGAAGGTAAGCGGTCACCTTCTCAGGGATTAAACTTCTTCTCTTCAGCGCCGCGGAGATCGACGATCCTCGCGGTAAGGAGAATCACCAGGCTCCGACGCTCGTCAAGCGTAGCTTTCCTGCGGGCCAGATTCTTCAGGAAAGGAATCTTGCCGAGTAGAGGCAGGTAAGACTCAAACTTGCGGTCGTTGAGACTCCTGAAACCGCCAAGCAGCACGGTACCACCGTTGGGCACCGTCACCGAGGTGAAGGACTGCTGCAGGGAAATCTCAGGAATACCGATCGGCACCTGGGTAGCGACGTTCGTAAAGCTACCGAGGCTGATCTGGATCGTCGAGATGACGCCGCCGATCAGGGTAGCGAGAGTCGGACGAACATCGATAGTGATGTACTTCTTGTCGTGCGAGATCGTGGGCTCGACATCAAGAATGACACCCTCCTGGAAGGTCTGCACGACAGGGTCAGCGACCTCGATGATCGCGAACCCGGTACCACCACTGACCAGCTCATAATCGGAAATATAGGCGCGCTGGGTAACAACTGATACATATACGCGCTCATTATTATGAGCGGTAACGATCGGAGCGGTAAGCTCGCGAATGTTCTGCTGTTCCTGGACCGCACGAATAATGACGTTGACCTGGAAAGGTTCAATCCAGGTCGCCTGGAATGTGCCGCCGCCGACACCACTGCCGGCAGTGAGCCTCTCACCGGTGATCACACCGGTGAATCCGTCCACGATATGCTGAACACGACCGGCCCAGCGCTCGAGACCCTGGACAAGGAACACGTCTGCAGGAACCCCATCGGGGCCCTCGACGATACCCAGATCATTTCCGCCCTCGGCAACGTTGAGAACGCCGGCATGCGGAGTACCGAGGTTGTTCACGGCTCCGAGGCTGCGGGAATCGACACCGATATCTTCAAGGAAGTCATCGTGAATATCGATAAAGCGTGCCTCGATGACGACATACAGGTCGGAATCTTCACGCAGGTTGCCGAGGACGTCGAGCACCTTCCTGTGCAGGTCCCTGGTCGCGTTGACCAGGAGCTGGCTGCGCTGGTGCTCAATGCTGTTGACCTCGCCATCCCATACGTCATCTCCTCCCGTGCTCTCCATGATGAGCTCGATGAGACCCTCGGGATCGAGATCCTCTTCTTCCTCGAAGCTGTCATCAGTGAATTCAATCGGAGAGTCATCGCCATTCGTCGAACTCTTGAGACGGATCTCAGGAGAGGCAAAATCACGGATCTTCATCAAGAGATCGGAAACATTGTAGACCTCGAACTCGGTCGGCTCACTGGCCTCATCCGCGCTCGTGATAACGAGAGTGTTCTCCTGGAAGGTAAGTCCGAGCTCCTTGGAAGACAGGAGAAGCTTCAGGGCGCTCATCGCGGTCAGTTGGTTGATCGTCTGCGAGACCTGGAGGGCCTCGTCATCGGGATCTACCGCCGGATCGATGAGGATATTAATTCCAACCACTGAGCGGAAGTGATCAATCACATCGCGAAGCGGGGAATCCTCGAAGCTGACGTCAATCTTCGTTGTCTCCAGGGCCGTCTTGATCTTCTTGATCGGCTCAGGATCCTCTATACGACGAACCTGCATGCGCTCCTGGCGAAGACGAACCCTCTGCCAGTACTCATCCTCGGGGAAAACAAAAATCTCCTCGTAGGTCGTAGTCCCCTCGACGAAATTCCTGTCGAGAACCTTCCGGGCCTCAATGCGGGTCTGGATGATCTTCAGCTCGCGCTCCTTGAACAGGCGTTCGTTGGCGCTTCTCAGCCAGAAGGAAGCGACCTTGTTCTCAGGTTCCTGCTCGAGAACGTTCTCACAGATCGTAACGACCTTGCGATACTCACTCTGGCGAATCGACTGGAGAGCCTTGCGCAGCAGGTCCTGGACCTGCTCTTTACGGCGGATACGCTCCTCGTTAAGCTCGTTGCTGGCGATAGCGGTAGCCTGGTTCACCTGGGCATCCTGCCGGGCACGATCTACATCGCGCTTGCTCTTGCGAATGGTATCCAGCAGGCTGCGGACCTCCTTGCGAAGATCTTCACCGGCGTGCTCGGGATCGAGAGCGATATTATCCGCGGCAAGGGAAGCGTACCTGAGGGCATCTTCAACCTTTCGATCCGCGAGAGCCTTGCGGGCCTTGTCGAGGCTCAGATGGATCTCAGCAAGGTACTGGTCCTTACGAACCTTCTCCCGCGCGAAGAGATCCTCGGACAGCGACCCCGCTTCACCGGGACGCTCGTTGAGCATAAAACGAGCCTTGTCGAGCTTCTTCTGATTCTCAGGAGTCGCGTTACTCTTGACGGCCTGGAGATAGAACTCCGAAGCTTCGACATAACGACCGCGCTGCATCGCCTCATCTCCACGCTTGGCGTAGTAGCTGGAGGCTGCCTTCTGTCCATCTCGGGACTTGCGCAGCTCTTCGAGTACCTGCCTGGCGGACAGCTTCCCAGCGGGAACTGGCTTTTCTTCAGGAGCAGGCGCGGCCACCTCGGGCTCGGCAGGCTTCTCGGGAGCGGGCGCGG
>CAUZHA010000046.1:0-31595 GCA_963579555.1 Planctomycetes bacterium UBA1146 | reverse complement strand
CCTCTCCACCTCGGGTTCCTCAGCATCAGTGATGACCTGCTGGTTCTCGGGGCGTCTCCCATGCAGTTTTCTACGCCTGACCTTGATCTCTATGATCTAAATGATCTCAAGAACACCCAGGTCGCCACCTTGAAGGATCTGCTCAAGTCGGTTGAGGGATTCAAGGCTGGCGGTAAATCGTTCCTGCAAACCGAGAAGTCCTGGCTTGTCGAAGAGCTGAACCGGCTCCTTGCCATGGATGAGCTGGCTGAGAAGCTCTCCAGGGCCTACCTGTCCAAGGCGAATGCAAAGAAGCTCGATGCGGTGCTGCAGCTGATTCGCCTGCACAGGAAGACCTCCGGCGACAAGGCGGGCCTGAAGAGCCTGAATCGCAGGCTGCTTCACGCAGTATGCGCCACTGTTCCAGAAGAGCGTACAGGCAAGCTCGGCAACAGCAATGTATGGGATGGCACCGCGAGCAGGTACCTGGGGGGGTTTGACCGTCATTCCGGCAAGGCTCTCTGGCGAATCTCAGCGGAGAATTCATACCGGCACAACGCGATCTGTCTTGGGGGCGGGAAGCTGTTCACGATAGACCGGCTTCCGGAGCCTTATGAAAAGAAGCTTCGTCGAAGAGGGCGCTCCGCCATCGAGCGCACGCGGGTGCTGGCCGTAAACCTCGCAGATGGGGCTGTAGCCTGGAAGAAGAAGGCAGCCTTTTATGGAACCTTCCTCTCCTATTCAGCCGAGCATGACATTCTTCTGCAGTCGAGCCGGGCATCGCGGGACATGCTTCCGGATGAAAAGGGAAGCAATATGCTGGCGCACAGGGGCGAGACGGGGGATGTGCTCTGGCAATCCCGGGACACCTACGATGGCCCCTGTATTCTCCATCACGACACGATCATTGCCCAGGGGAAGGCGTTTGAGCTGCTGACTGGAAAGCCTCGGTTGCGGCTTAACCCGGTTCTCCAGCGTCAAATCGAATGGGGTTTCTCCAGGCAATATGGCTGTAATACGGCCATTGCCAGCGAGCACCTGCTGACCTTTCGTTCGGCCGCCGCCGGTTTCTTCGATCTCTCGGGAAACAGCGGAACAGGAAACCTCGGAGGTTTTCGATCAAGCTGTACGGCCAATCTCATCTGCGGAGATGGAGTCCTTTGCGCCCCTGACTATACCCGCAGCTGCAATTGCAGCTACCAGAACCAGTCCTCATTAGGGCTTGTCCACATGCCTGAGCTGGGAATGTGGACCTTCAATACCTTCAGCATCGAGAAGGAGACGGTCCGCCGCCTGGGAGTCAATCTCGGCGCGCCGGGAGATCGGCTCGCAGATGATGGGACACTCTGGCTGGAATATCCCATCGTCGGCGGTCCCTCACCCAAATTCGAGATGAAGCTCGATCCGCCGACAGCCTCGACTTTCCGCCAGAGCGCTGGAAGCCTTGGCTCGGCCACGCGCGCCTGGATCTTCGCCTCGGGTTACCGCGGCCTGGGCAGCATCTTCCTGAAATTGCCGAAGGCGGTCGCGGGAACCTTTACGGTGAAGCTCTATTTTCGAGCGCCGACCAGGGGGGTTGGCGGCAGCTATAGCATTACCCTGCAGGGCAAGAAGAGTCTCGTGGGGCTGGATCCCGGGGCTGGAGGAGCTGGCGGGACGGTTGGAGTGGTTCATGAAATATCCGGTGTCCAGGTAGGCTCCGGCTTAGAGCTGGGCCTCTCACACTCGCTGGGAAAGGAAGCCGGGCTGCCGCTGATTTGTGGAATTGAGCTGATTCATGAAGGCGAGTAACAGGGTTCAAGAGGAGACTGAAGAGCCTAATCGCCTCTTACCGTCAGCCAGGCCTTTGTAAATCGAGTTTTTCGGCCGGGTACCTGAAAGCCGGCCCATCTCCGGGGGCTGGACTCCGGGTCGGAGCTGCCGGTGATTCTGAAAGGACTCCCCAGGCCGCCTTCCTCACTCTCAAGCACCAGCTTGACGGCCTTGGCCGAGTCTTTTCCGGTGAGTGATTCCACCGTGGTCGAACGCACCCCCTTGGGAAGCTCAGTCGCGGTGATGACGATTTTTCCATCGTAGCCGCCATGCCGTTCGACAGTGACGGGGAGCTCCAGCTTCTTGCCTTTTTCGAGTACAAAGCTGTCGGATTCGAGCTTCAGAGAAAAATCCCTGGCTGGGCGGCCAATTCGCAGCATGTAGAAAAAACGCTGCCCTCCATGGCTGAAACGGTCACTGACCTCGATATGGTAGGGCTTGTTTACGGCTGGAGTGAACTGGGTAGAGCAGTCAAGACCGCCGTCAGAATCGTCTTTCTCGCTTACCGTTTTAGAGGTGTCATCCAATATGTTGATGACCGGGTCCAGCAGGGAGCCGAGGCTTCTGGCCAGCACGGCGACCTCGACGGTTTTCCCGCCGGGGGAGGAGAAGACATAGGAGTCACTCTCGCCCGGTGAGCTGATCAGTCCGCTGACCACCAGGGTCTTCTCAAAATCCGGGAGCTTTCCGGACGTTTGGTGCTCCTCTTCGGTGATGCTCAGGAAATCACCCCGCTCGACCGGTACGGAGTTGATGCTGCCGGGGATTCTCAGGAGCTGGGGACCCCGTGTAGCGGCCGCGTGCAGCTTGACGAGCTTCTTGTCGCCGGGGATGTTCCAACCCTCGATCCTGATCTCGGCGGGGCTGGAAAGGGCGGCGGCCAGGGGATAGGCGCGCTCCATGAAGGGCCCCGTGGTCAGGGCCAGGCGGTAGATATGGGCGGCTGTTCCGGAGAACTGGATGCTGGAATTCGGCTTCGAGGGGAAGGCGAAGATCCTGATGATGTAGCGGGCCTTTCTCGGGGCGCGAAAGATAAGCCGAGGGTCCATCCCCTGGTCGTCGTCGTTTTCCGCCAGGACAAAGCCCGCAGGAGAGGTGATTTGCAGGCTGCCGTCCATTGGAGAGGCCAGGGTTCTGCTGGCGAGGAGGTCGGCGACCAGGAGATCGTCGGCCTCGAGCTCAACAGCGTAGCTGTCGACATCGCCTTTCTTTTCCAGTCGTCCGTGCACCAGGATCCCTGACTTTTCAAGGAGGGGAGCGTCTTTCGCCGAGTTGTTGGGCTCCTTTTCAATCGTGTCAGGTAGCTCGCTGACCAGGAACGGGCGGGGCGAGGAGGCGCCAGCCTTATTGTAGAGCCGCAGCCAGTAGACTCCCGCCTGCGCATCGGCCGGCACGGTGACCGTGAGTTTTCCCTTTTCCTCCATCGTTTTGCAGACGAGGTTCGTTTCACGCTCCCTGTCATCACAGATCCAGCAATCCAGGGGCCAGGATGTGAGCTCTCCGGCAACGGTGACAGCTACGGAGTCTCCCCTGCAGGCGCCCTGGGGAAACATACCGGTGAGAGTGGGGGGCTTGTCCTCGGCGGTGACGGTGCCGGCCAGGCGCGTCGCAAGGAGGGCCGCCAGGAATGTGATCCCTCGTATTTTCATGCTGTTATTGTTTCGCCGGCCGGCGCCGATCGCGATCGATCAGCCCATCAACTCTCGAATTGGGGTTGGGTCGCTGACCAGGTGGACAGGCCGTCCCTCAGGCGTGTAGAGGATCTTGCCGGGGTCGATTCCCAGCTTCTTGTAGATCGTCGATGCGAAATTCTCGGGAGACAGCACCCTTCGCGATGCGCTGTAGCCCTTGCGGTCGGTGGAGCCAACCACCTGGCCACCGGGAGTTTTACCTCCGGCGAAGAGTACCGACATGGCGTTGGACCAGTGATCTCTTCCTCCCCGCTCGTTGATCTTGGGCGTGCGGCCGAACTCTCCAAGGCAGATAACCATGGTGGAGTCGAGCATTCCGCGCTGGTCAAGATCCTGGATCAGGGCGGCAAGCGCCCTGTCCCTCGGTGGCAGCATGGTGTCGAGCGACTTGAAGAGGTTTGTGTGGTGATCCCAGCCGCCATCGTAGAGAGTGACGAAGGGAACGCCGGCCTCGACGAGTCTTCGTGCCAGCAGGGCTCTCTGTCCAAATGAGTTGCGCCCGTACAGGTCCCTGGTCGTGGAAGGTTCGCGATGGATGTCGAAGGCTTCCTGGGCCTGCGCAGAGGTGATCAGGTCATGGCCCTGCCTGAAATACTCGTCATAGGCCGCGACCGGATCTCCGGCGGTCTCGTTCTGGATTCGAAGGAACCGGTCGACCTCGCGCCGGATATCCTGGCGGCTTGAAAATCGTGCTCCATCGAGTCCCTTGGGCAGGGCGACATCTCTTACCCTGAAGGACTCCTGGTTGGGGTCATTCTTAACGACAAAGGGAGCGTGCCTGGCTCCCAGGAAATTTGGACCGCCGGAGCGGGACATCCTGCCCAGTGAGAAATAGGCAGGCAGGCCCTTGGGGGCTCCGCGCTCACGGGCAGTTACTGAGCCCAGGCTCGGATGGAAGCTGACGAAGGCACCGCAGCTCACTGGGATCCGGGTTGGAGCCCCGGTCATCATGTAGTGGTTTCCGGCTCCATGGTTTCCGTGGTCATGCCGGATCGATCGAATGATCGCCAGCTTGTCGGTGATCCCGGCCAACCGCTTCATATGTTTAGAGAAACGCACTCCCGGGATTCCCGTCGGGATGGTCTCGTACTCACCCCGGATTTCCCTGGGCGCTTCGGGCTTCGGGTCGAAGGTCTCGTAATGGGTCGGACCTCCATCCAGCCAGACAAGAATGCAGCTTGTCGGAGCTGTGGCGGTCTTTCCTTCGCTGGCGGCGAGGCTTCTGAGTCGAAGAGCGTTGACCAGTCCGCCGCCGAGAAAAGATCCCAGCCCCAATTGCAGACAGCTCCTCCTGGTCAGGCCCTCGCAATTGACATGATGATTCAGGCCTGTTGGTTTTCTCATGTGGTAGCCTCGTCAGTCTTTGAAGAGGAACTCCGGGGTATTCAACAAGGCCCAGAGCAGGTCCTCTACAGCGCTTCTTCTCCCCTTGACAGGAGTCCCCGCCGGGGGGATCCGGGTAGAGCCGGCGCGCATCTCTTTGTCTTGCGGGTATCTAGCATAAACGAGCAGGTACAATTCTTCTACGATTTCCTCAGGAGACATCTTTGAGGCGGCCAGCACCGCGGCCCTTCCGTTTTCGTTTCTTATTTTCCCATCGAGATTTGGGGCATTCATCAGGTGGAGAGTCTGGACCACGGTGGTGTCCTCTATTCGCATGCAGGGAGGGTCCTGGTTGGGGTCTGGTCTTCCGAACGTATCGAGGAAATTGGAGGACGTTCGGTGAGTCCACAGCTCGGCGGCTCGTGAGCCCGGGGGCATCGCCGAAAAATTTTCAGGAATTCCGGTGATGTCGCAGACTCCATCCAGGAGGACCTCGGCCCTCAGGCGTTGGCGGTAGTGCCTGGAATAATTTCGCGTATCGGCGATGTTTCGTTCGATGGGGCGGCTGCTGAGAGAATAGACCCGGGAGGCCAGGATCGTTCTGAGCAGGGTTTTCAGGTCGTAGTTGGCCTCGCGAAAGTGGAGTGCCAGGGCGTCGAGCAGCTCTTTATTGCTGGGCGGATTGCTTTCCCTGATGTCGTCGACCGGCTCGACGATTCCCCGGCCCATGAGGTCTGCCCAGACCCTGTTGGCCATAACGGCAGGGAAGAACCCGTTGTCCTTCCTCAGCATCCACAGGGCCAGCGCCTGCCGTGGATCCTGTGAGGAGGAGAGGGCGGGGGAGTCTCCAAAGAGAGGCCTCGGAGGGAGGATCTCGTTGGTTCTCGGATGTCGAACCTCTCCTCCCGCCTTCGTGAAGATGTATTCTTCGCTCCCGGAGATTGGAGGAGACAGCCCGGTTCCTTTTCGTCCCACCTTCGCGAAGTAAGCCGCCAGTGAATAGAAATCTTTCTGGCTCCAGATCTCGAAGGGATGCTGATGGCAACGGGCGCATTCCAGGCGGATGCCGAGGAAGAGCTGGCTGAACATGGTGACGAGCTCCTCGGGACTTCTCCGGTCCCGAAAGACGGTTACCGCGCCGTTTCGGAATGTGCTTCCCTGGGAGGTGAGCAGGTCATGGACAAAGCGGTCATAGGGTTTATTCTCCCTGAAGTTTTTTCGCACCCAGCGGTCCAGGCTCCTTACGGCCTTGATGCCGACTCGGTAGGGATTCGGTCGTAAGAGATCGACCCATTTGTTGGCCCAGTGATCCGCGTACTCGGGCCTGGCGAGCAGGCTGTCCACAAGCTCTCGGCGCTTCGCAGGATCTTTGCCGGAGAGGAAGGCTCTTGTTTCTGCGGGACTGGGGAGCCGGCCGATGACATCGATGTAGGCTCTCCTGAGATATTCCGAATCGCCGCATTGGGGGGAAGGCTTGATCTTCAGGCGTTCGAGTTTTTTCCAGACGAGCTCATCGATGAAATTATTGCGCCCGAGAGAGCGGTAATACTCCGGCGGGACCTCTCCCTGCAGCGGGATGGACACCGAGCTGGTGGCGAATTTCCCCATATAGCGGGTCATGATCGCCGCCTCCCCTGGAAGGGGACCCGCCTGGACCAGGCCGTCTTTCCCGACCCTGGCAATGGGAGACTCGTTGGACTGATAGGCCGCGAGCCGGGTGACGTCGCTGGAGCTTCCGTCAGAATAATGCGCTATCACGAGGAGCTGTTGGCTGGTGCGAGGGCGCATGATTCGTTCGGATGGAAAGACCGAGACTCGCTGAAGCTTCGGCGTCTCGGGCGGAGTTCGCGGGAGGCCCGCGGCGATCCAGCGCTTCAGGGCATTGTAGTGCTTTCCGCCGGGAGCGATTCGCCTGCCGCCGCCATGGGGAGTGAGGGCGGCCGCCTTCAGAAGAAGGAGACTGTTTGCTGGAGAGGCGGGGAAGATCCTGCGTCCGCGTCCTTCACGAACCAGGGCATCAAAATCGAAGTCGTGGTCGAAACCCAGGAGGGAGAGCTGAAAACCATTCTGTCCCCGTTGCTTTCCATGGCAGGTGCCGGCATTGCAGCCCAGCTTCGTCAGGACAGGCTGGATGTCCTGTTCGAAGGTGACCGGGAGCCAGGTCTCTCCCTGGAGGATCTCTACCGGGACACGAACCTCGTCCTTGTCATGGCGAATCACCACCTCGGTCCGGCCGCTTCCAATGGCTGTAACGATGCCCTCCCCATCTATGCGCAGCAGGCCTTCATTGACCGGTTGAAATTCCGCTCGTCTCGTCAGGTCAACCTCCACTCCATCGCGGGAAGTGGTCAAGAGCACCTGCTGGGAGCTGAGCCGTCCGCGAAGACGGATGGTTGCCGGGGTCACCTTCAGCTTGCCTTCCTCAATAGCGAGCAGTTCGGAAGAGCTGAGGAGGACGAGGAGTGAGAGGAGTAGATTCAGGAGGCCGTTTTTCGCCAGCGGAGCATTTGGCTGCGGCCTGGCAGCGAAGCGCAAGGCCAGCCTGGTGTCCGGGCTAGGAAAAGAGCTCCCAGAGACGTTCGAACTCACCGCTGAATTTTCCGCAGATGGAAGGGTCATGGAAGACGACTATGTTCTCGAGGTTGTGTTCCGCGGCCGACCTGGTCCAATTGTAGCTGCCCGTACACACGGCCTTGCCGTCAAATACAGCAAACTTATTATGCATATGCTGCTCGTCGTTATCAAATCGGACCGGGATCCCGGCCCCCTCTAATTGCTTCGTGTCGGAGCCCTCATGCTGGCTGGTCTCGTCATCTGTGACGATCCTGATTTTCAATCCACGAGAGTGCGCGGCCAGGATCTCCCGGGTAAGCTGGTTGTCCGTGATGGTGAAGACGCAGATGTCCACCGTCCTGCGGGCCGCGTGAAAGAGCGAGAGTATTCGGTCACGGCAGGCGGCCTCCGGGCTGAAGTACGCCCGGGGGGGTTTTTCAACTGTCTCTCCCCTCGGCACCAGCACCTTCATGAGCTCTTCGAGCCACTCGACAATCTGCCTTGACCGTGAATCGTTGAGGGTCTCTGCCGCGATCTCGAAGGCGCTCTTGCGAAGCTGGCCATAATCGCCTTCGCTGAGCTCCAGGTCTCCAAGGACAGCCCGCAGCCCTTTTTTTTCAGACCGGCTGAGCCTCAGGTCGGAGAGGGTCTGGCGCAGGAGCTCATCAATCTCGGATTTCAGCATCGTGTCCCAGTCTGTTACCGCGGATCGTTCTACCTGGTGGCCAGTTGCTTGATGACCTGGAGGAAGGCCTGGGGAGGTAGCGGCGGATCCCAGTGACCAGGAGTGAGGATGACGATGGGGCCGGGTTTCTTGAGCTGCGCGAAGCTCATCTTGGCCGAGATCTGCTTTTCACCAGCGTTGATCACCGGCTCGTGAGGAGTCACGGAACCCAGGGCGCCGAGCAGCTTTTTCGGGATGCCCCTCGAACGCCCCTTCTTCTTGCCTTTGCCCCCGCCTCTGCTGCCGCCTCTGAGGGCTGTTTTTCCGGCGGATTTCTGCAGGCTCTTGGCCGTCCAGATCTCGTTAAGGTTGAAGTAGATCGGCTCGGTCGTCTCATCCTTGATGCTGAAGGATGTCACCTCGGCGCGGAGGTTTGTGAATACGAAGAGGTTTTTCTTGCTGTAGTCGCTGATCCTTTTTCCGAAGAGTTTCCATTGTTCCGCAGCCACCTTCGGACTTACATTGACTGGGTGGTAGGTTCGCTTCGAGAATGCGTTCTTTTCTGATTTCTGGGTTACCGTGAGGTGCTTCGCGAGACTCTTATCAAAGACAACGTGTTTTCCGCCTTCGCCTGTGATGATGATCCTGAAGAAGAGACGGTTTTGAAAACGCTTGTACTTGGTGTGGGCGCTCCCCATCTTTTTCGCCAGGAGCTCCTCGGAGAGCCCCAGGCCTTCGTAGTCCCGGTATATTTTTGCCATGAAGTAAAGGTAGGCATCCGGTACGGCCTGGACGGTCAGTTTCACGCCATTCTTCGTCGCCGACTTGACCTGCATCGTCAGCAGGCGGGCGAGATAACTTTCTATAGAAGACTTGGGCGCTTTGCGCGTTTTGGAATTCTTATTTTTCTTGGGATCCTTGGGAGCGGCCTGCAGGTTGTCCAGGGGTATCGCGAGGAAGAGCAACAGGGATACTGCCGCAAAGAATCTTGCCAGGGTATTCGCTAATCTCATTTGTGTATTCATCCCGGATGGCAAAGCCTGTTTTCTTATCATTTGATTAACGAGTCGTCCTTCCCGCGAAAGCAGTTCCTATTTGTAGCCCAATTTATTGAGTGCGCCGAGGAAGCCTTGCGGAGGCAGCGGAACTTCCCAATTACCCGGGGTCATGACAATGGTAGGTCCGTAGGCCTTCAGCCCATTCCAGCCCTTCTTGGTGCCAATCTGCTTCGATACAATATTGATGCTCTCTTTTGGGTCCTGGCCCTTTTTCTGTACCCGGATGTCTTTGAGCCTGAAATAGATGGGCTCCTTGTTGTCAGCCTTGAGGCTGAGGGAGGTGACCTCGGCGCGCATCTTGTCGAATCCAAAGAGGTTCTTGGTGGAAAGCCGCGTGAGGCTCTTTCCATAGATCTGCCAGCGCGAGAATTTGACCTTTGGGTTTGCTGCCAGGACATGGTAGCTCCGCTTGTTGAAGATGCTCTTTTTGGATTTTTGCGTGACCTCTAGGTGGCTTTGGAGCTTCTTGTCGAAGATGACGTGGCTGGAGCCTTCTCCGGCTATCTGGATTCTGAAATAGAGCCGATTCTGGTAACGCTTGTATTTCGTGTGATCAGATTTCAGCTTGGAGACGATCAGGTCTTCGTCAAAACCGTAGTTCTCATATTCCTCATATTTTTTCGCCATCATGTAGAGGTAGGCATCATGGACAACCTCGATGTCCATTCGAACCCCGCCTCTTGATTCCGAAAGAGGCTGCATCGCGAGCAGGTCATCAATATAGTCTCCGATACCGGGGACGGGTTCTGCCGCAAGGTACCCGACGGGAAGGAGCAGTGAAGCGATGAGCACAGCCGTTAACTGAACCGTGGCCATCCGGGATACCGTTTTCTTTGCGTTCATGAAGAGAGTCTCCTGGAAGCTAGTGCCTTTCAAAGCGAACTCAATTGTAGGGTATTTCGAGCCGATTTTTGAACCAATATATCTCTTCACGCCTGAAAGCTCTTCGGCTCCGATAAAACGGCTTTCCTTCCTACTTTTTCAGGGCGGTATTTCCAATGCAATAGAGTGTTTCAGCGCGTTTTCCTCCGGCTCTGCTCGCGCAGCGCAGATAGATCCGGTCTCCGCAGATTGACGGAGTTGCGTAGATTTCAGTGCCGAGGGGGTTGGTCGCAAGGCGTTTGAAACCTTCAGGAGAGGCGCTGAAGACATGCGTGGTGCCCTTGTCGGATGACGCGTAGATCCGGCCTCCTGAGATGATGGGGGAGGCTATGAAGCTCTTGCCGATGCGCGCCTTCCATTTTTCCTTACCCGTGGAGACCTCCCAGCAGTAGCCGATTCCCCGGTCTGTTACCGTATAGAGGTGCCCCTCGAAGGTCAGCATGCAGGGGACGTAGGTCCGGATCGGTTTTTTCCAGACCACCTTCTCAGGGTTCCTGGCGTTCACGCAAACGGTCAGATTTTTGGGATAGCCCCCGCTGGCGAAGACGAGATCTCCAGAGGCCACCACCGTTCCGACACACTCGGTGGTGGTCGTTTTTGATGACCAGAGAGATTTCCCGGTTCCTGGGTCGTAGCCCGCGAAAAGATCACAGCCGGATATGACCAGCTGCTTGCGCCCGGCAACGGACAGGACCGCCGGGGCTACGTAGGAGGGCGCGGCCGGACGCATTGTCTTCCAGCGCAGCTCGCCTGTCTCTCGATCAAGGGCGGCGAGGTAGCCGCCCTTCTTGTGGTCGGCTGAGAGGATCAGGGTTGAGCCGAACATTACCGGGGAGGCCGAGTAGCCGTGATGGGAGATGAAATCCCCTACAGTCTTTTTCCAGACCTCTTTTCCTTCAAGGTCGAGCGCGGTGACGATGAGCTTGCTCTTGTGGGAAAACACCAGGTAGACCTTCTCTCCATCGCTGGCCGGGGAGGAGTTTGCCCAGCTGCGACCGATCATGCTCGGCGAGTCCCAGCCTCCTTCGTAGAGCTTGCGGTTCCAGAGCAGCTTCCCGCTCTCGCGTGAATAGCAGATGGCGAATTGCTCCTTTTTCTGTTCGTCCGCTGTCGTCAGGAAGACTCGCCTGCCGACGACAGCGGGGGAGGAGTGTCCCCGGCCGGGGACTGGTGATTTCCAGATGATGTTCGAGGTCTCGCTCCACTCAATTGGAGCATCGGAGCAGGAGGCGATGCCGTTTCCATTCGGCCCTCGCCAGCAGGGCCAGTCCTGGTCGGCGAAAGAGAGGGGAGGGGAGGCGAGTAGCCAGGTCAGGGCGAGCGAGGCGAGGATCTTTGCTGGTGGTGATTCAATGTTGCACTGGGCCATCAGATTGTTCCTTCCGGGGAGAGATTGTAGTTCAGATGCCGGCTGGGGCCGCTCCGCTGGGGCTATTCTCGCACAGTGAGGCCTCCGGTAGAACATTGACTTCAGGCTTGTATGGGGAGAAGCTTGGTGCTGCCTGCAGGCTCGCTGATTCAGACCGCCAGGATGAATTGAATGAAAACGTCGAAGAAGCTCTCGTTGCCAATGGCCGGTTTGGTTTGTCTTGCGCTCTGCGGTTGCCGCAGCGTTTCCAGCCAGCCAGCCGCTTCAGACCCCCCGGGAACCCGGGTCTGGGCCGCGGGGTCAACCGAGAAGATCCAGCGCGCCACCCGGTCCGCGCTTCCTCATTCCGGCGTCTGGGATGAGTCGGCCCGCAGGGTTCGCCTGGAGGGGGTTCGTGGAGAGCATGTTCCCTTCCAGGTCGTGGTGACGGCTGACCGGGTCGACCTGGAGAAGGTCACGGTCGAGCTCTCGGAGCTTCGCAGCGGTGCCGCCACGATCCCGGTTTCGGCTATGAAGGTCTACCTCGAGTACTTCAGCAAGGTCTACGCTCCTTCGGGGAAAAATGGCCGGACGGGCTATTGGCCGGATGCTCTCGTTCCCCTTACCAGGCCGTTTGACATCAGGTCGTCGCGCCGGGACCGCGGCCCTGTTCTGCGGCACCAGCCTCTCTGGGTTGACCTGATCGTCCCAGCGGGCCAGCAGCCCGGAGTTTATGAAGGTCGCCTGACCGTCAAGGCCGGTGGCAGAGAGCTTGGCAGCCTGGGTGTAGAGCTCAAGGTGTGGAACGTGACCCTCGGGAAGGAGCGGCATTTTCCCGTACAGTTCGGATTCTTCTATGGCAGGGAGATCGCCCGAATTCACGGAGTCGCGCAGGACAGCGATGAGTACAGGGAGCTCTTCTTTGAGTATCTCGGCTACATGCTCGACCACAGGGTGGACCCGGCCTTCATCTCCATCGGTCTCGCCGGTGGGGTTAAAGACGGAAAATACATCCTGGAATGGACCGACCCCCGGATGGAGAAGTTTCTCTTCGAGAGAGGGCAGTGCAGGTTCCTCGTCGGTGCCGGACCGCCCGGGCTGAGCCGGGAGGGCCTGGCGAGAGAACAGTACGAGGTATATGTACGCCAGTACCTGCGCCAGGTCATAGACCATGCCAGGGAGTCAGGCTGGTACGATCGTCTCTCCTTTACCGGCGCGGTGGATGAGCCCCAGACGAAGAAAGAGTACGAGGCGGTTCGCTATTGGGCCGACCTGATTCATTCAGTTGATCCAAAGGTTCCCGTTGCCGTAACAGAGCAGCCGCTGCCGGACAAGGATGAATGGGGAACGCTGGTGGGCTATTGCAGCGAGTGGATTGTCCACGGCAACGTTCTGGACAAGAACCGGGAGGCGATCGCCGCCCGGCAGGCGGTGGGTGAGCGTGTCAGCTGGTACATCAGCTGTGACCAGCTCTATCCCCAGCCGAACTATTACATCGACCGGTCGGCCGCTGATTGTCGCATGATCTCCTGGATCACCTGGCGCTACCGGCTCGGGGGAATGCTCTATTGGGCGACGACCCTCTGGCGAGAGGTTCGCGATCCCTGGGGAGATGCCATCTCCTGGAAGCGCTCGCACTGCAACGCGCCTGCGGCTGGGGAGGGCATGCTGCTCTATCCCGGCAACCTGGTCGAGAGATACACGGGCCAGGAGAACGTCTACGGGCCGGTCGGCTCCCTGCGCTTCGCCCTTCTGCGGGAGGGGCTCGAGGAGCTCGAACTGCTCGAGCTGCTGTCGAAGCTTGGCGGCAGAGACGAGGCGGATGCGATCGCGGCGTCTATTTGCGACGGGGTGAAGGATTTTTCGCGTGACCCGAACGAGATCGAGGCTGCCCGCCATCGGCTTATCCGGGCGATCTCCGCGCGGCAGGAGGGGAGGCCCTGAGCCCCCTTATTTTTTCTCGACGGTGGTCTTCGCTCCGAGCTCTTTTCTCCACGATCTGAGCTGGCTGAGCAGTTGCTCAGAGGTCTCCTTGCGCCGCGTGAAGAGGTCATTTACTTCGCCCCGGTCCTCCTCGATGTTGAAGAGCTCGACCTTGCCCGTGTCAAACCACTCGATGAGCTTCCAGGGACCCTGGCGGATCGCGCCGCCGGAGTGTCCGCCAAGGAAGTGCGGCTTCGCGAGTGGGTAGTGCCAGAACAGGGGCACCTTCCGCAGTTCATTGCCAGGCTTCTTCAACTGGGAAAGTATCGAGATGCCATCGAGCTTCTGCCTTGGATCGGGAGTGACCCCGGCCGCGGCGAGGAAGGTCGGGTAGAAGTCGACATTGCTGGTCGGTGTAGAGCAGGTCTTCCCCGCGGGCACCGTCCCCGGCCAGCGTACGACCAGGGGAACCCGGATGCCGCCTTCGTAGAGCGAGCTCTTGCCTCCTCTCAAGGGCGAGTTGCTGGTGACCTGCGACTCCCCTCCATTGTCGCTCGAGAAGACCACCAGGGTGTTTTTTTCAAGCTTCAGCTCAGCTATCTTGTCGAGGATCATCCCGACGCCGTCATCGATGCTCTCGAGCATCGCGGCAAGATGGGGGTTGTGATCCGGTGCCCAGTGG
This sequence comes from Planctomycetes bacterium UBA1146, assembly GCA_963579555.1. Classification (GTDB taxonomy): domain Bacteria; phylum Planctomycetota; class UBA8108; order UBA8108; family UBA8108; genus UBA8108. The sequence continues at coordinate 17,680 of CAUZHA010000046.1, read as the reverse complement.
TTCCCGGGGTCGCCTTTGCGTCCGGCATCCTGGCAGAGATAGCAGCGCTTGCGCGTGCCCTTGCCGGGAGGATGCTTGCGCCGGTATTTGTCGACCAGGGCGGGCTTCCCGTTGAGGATGGAGTGGGTGGCGTAGTGGCTGAGATAGAGAAAGAAGGGGCGCTCCCTGTTTCTTTCGATGAAGCGAACAGCCTCGTCATTCATTCGATCGACGAGATATTCGTCCTTGCCGAGGCGGTTCTCGCGGATATTAAGCCAGCGTATCGATTGGGTGCGAAAGACGTAGGGCCAGAAGTTGGCTCCGTTGCCGACCCCCTTGACCTCGCTGGCAATCTCCTCATCGAAGCCATGGTCGGTCGCTCGAATTTCCTGCGCTGCACCATGGTGGCGGTAGCCGCTCAGGTGCCATTTGCCGATCATGCCGGTGGCGTAGCCGTTCTTTTTGAGCATTTCCGCCAGGGTGACATGATCGATGGACAGCGGATTCGCGGTATCTGGTCGCAGGTAATCTAGGATTCCGTGCCGCGCGGGAAACTGACCAGTAAGGAAGCTCGCGCGGTAGGGGGAGCAGACCGGAGCGGCGGCGTAGGCCTCGGTGAAGTGGAGCCCCTGTCGCGCCATGCGGTCGAGATGGGGAGTCTCATTGAATTTGTTTCCGTAGCAGCCGAGCTCCGCCCAGCCGAGATCGTCGGCGAGGATGAAGATGATGTTGGGCGGGAGCGGAGCCTTTGCTTCCCCGGCAGGGAGTTTTCCGCAGAGGAGAGCCAGGGCCAGGGCAACTCCGAGCAGGGCCGCGTTGGTCCTGGCGGGAGATACAGCCTCGCTCTTGGCTCCTGGCGGGCGAAACAGGTTGTTTGGCCGGGATCTCAGCATATCTGCAGATTAACAGGTCTCGCTGTTTTCGTGTGGTCGCTTTTCAAGGCCGCTCCAGCTATCTTTTAAAGCAGGTCGAGGAGTTCATTCGTGAGACAACCCGTTTACCGGAGGCGCATCATGATCCAGGAAAGAAAGCTTATTTCTCTCACCCGGTTGTTGTTGGCAGGGGGGCTCGTCTGCGCGGTCTTTTCGGTGTCCCAGCCGCTGCGGGGAGGTGACGCCTTCAAGGATGTTACGGAGCTTGTCGGCCTGAAGGGTCTCAGCGGCGGGGTCGCGGCGTGGGTGGATTACGATGCAGATGGCTGGGTCGACCTCTGGGCCTCGGGGCAGCTCTGGAGAAACATCAAGGGCGAGAAATTTGAGCGTGCTGAGAAGCAGCCCGCCGGAGGCTCCGGCATCTGGGCTGACATCGACAATGATGGTTATCCTGATTACTTCGGCTGGGACGGTGTTGGGAAGCTCTTTCTGAACAAAGAGGGCAAGGGCTTTGAGGACATCACGAAGAATATGCCGCCCCTGCCGACAAAGATCTCTCTCGGGGCGGTCTCTGGAGATTTCGATGGGGATGGCCTGATCGATTTTTATGTCGGTGGATATGAAATCTGGGCAAAGGTTGCCGGGTTTACCGATGTGATCTATCGCAATCTGGGTAAGAGCAAGTTCGAAGAATCCTGGAGAACCAAGGGGCCACTTCAGCCTGCGCGGGGGATTACCGCGGCCGATTTCGATGAAGATGGAGACCTGGATATTTACGTCTCCAACTATCGTCTGCAACCGAACCTGCTGTGGCAGAATGATGGCAAGGGAGGCCTGACCAATGTATCGACCCCATTCGGTACGGCGGGAGATGGAGGCCTGGGGGCCTGGGGGCATACGATCGGCTCTTCCTGGGGCGACCTTGACAACGATGGGCATCTCGATCTCTTTGTCGGGAATTTCAGTCATCCGCCCGCCTACCAGGATCGTCCTAAGTTCCTGCGCAACAAGGGGCCTGCGGGGAAGTTTCATTTCGAGGATAAGAGCGGCGGGGCGGGGCTGCGCTGGCAGGAATCCTACGCATCACCAACCCTGGCTGATTTTGACAACGATGGTCTGCTGGACCTGTTCTTCACCACTGTCTACGGAGGGAATCGGAGCGTCCTCTATCGTAATACGGGGAATTGGAAGTTCGAGGAGGTCCCCAATGCCGCAGGCATGAACACGGAGAAGACCTACCAGGGGGCCTGGGGTGATTTCAACGGTGATGGGTATCTCGATCTCGTAACCGGTGGAAAGCTGTTTCGCAATCCAGGTGGTGATGCCAGCTGGCTCAAGGTCCACCTTATTGGCAAAGGGAAGGTGAATCGTTCAGCCATCGGTTCGCAGGTAAGGATTCGCCTGGGTGAAAAGACCCTGCTGCGGCAGGTTGACGGAGCCACCGGGCAGGGTAACCAGAATGACCTGGTCCTGCATTTCGGGCTGGGCACGACGAAGAAACCCGTGGGAATCGAGGTCCTCTGGAGCGATGGAAAAATCCAGAAGGGCTGGGGGCTCATCAACAAGACCGTTGAGATCACCTATTCGAAGTAGCGGTTCGACTGCTGGTTTATGCGGGTGGGTTTCAGCCCATGCGCACGAGCTTGGTCACCCGGCCGGTGCCAACCCATTCGGCCACGAGGATATTGCCGTCGTTGTCGAAGCAGGCATCGTGGGGGTGGACGAAGCGGCCGTCTTTCCAGCTTGCCTGCGTGGTCCGGATCCGGCCTCCTCCCTTTGACGTAATGCGCTTTACATCGTCTCCCAGGCGGGCGACGACCTTGTTCTTTTCATCGAGAATCGTCACCCGCGCGTGCAGCTCAGGTACTACCATCAGGTTCTTCCAGGTGTCGGCGTTGGCCGGCAGGCCGTAGCCGGTGAGCGTCTCGAGGTATTTTCCGTCCATGTCGAGATACTGGACGGTGTGGTTGGCCCGGTCACAGACGGCGATGGAGGGCTTGCGCCCCGGACGCCTGTCGATCCAGATTCCGTGGGGCAGGTTGAACTTCCCCTTGCCCCTGCCCGGGCCGCCAAAGTGTCGTTCCCAATTCCCATCCTTGTCGTATTGATGGATGCAGTAGGCGCCGTAGCCGTCGACCAGCAGGAAGCCTCCATCGTCGAGGAAGGCGAAGTTGGTCGGCATGAAGCGGTTTCGGCCCCAGGCACCGGTTGGTTTGGTGTCCTCGTTTTCAGCATAGACGCCGGACTTCATCGGAGCGTGTTTCTGCCAGACGACCTCACCCTTGAGGCTCATCTTGGCGAAGGTCTTCAGGTGCTGGTAGGCGCAGACGTAGAGGAATTGTTCCCCGCCTTCCTGCCGGACCTCGATTCCGTGTCCGCCGCCCTGGAACTGCTTTCCAAAGCTCCTGACGTAGCGTCCCTTGGGGTCGAAGACGAAGATCGAGGGGTGGTCCTTCTGTTGCTTTCTTCCTTCATGGATGACGTAGAGGAAGCCATCCTTGTCGACGGCCACGTTGTGCGTGGTCTGCCAGGAGAACTTGTCGGGTAGCTGCGGCCAGGAGTGGAGGACTCCGTAGCGGTAGTCGCCTTCTCCGATCACGGTCTCCGCGGCAGGCTCGATTCCCATGGCGCCAACCGATGTGGCAGCCGCGGCCACCGCTGTGCTGGCGAGAAAACGACGGCGGGAAAGGTGCTGAACGGTCTTTTTTTTCATGGGGAATACTCCATTGATGCCGAGCGGCATGACGGGATGGTTGCTTGAGATACTTTTTCCTCGATCCACAGCATCAGAAAACCGGCCTGAAAAGTCCAGACCTATGCGAGGGCGCTCACTATTGACCGGGGATCGCTTCGTTGGGGCCGATCTCTTTGCCCTGCCAGGTCGCCTTGCCGTTCTCCCAGGTCAGGATACGGGATCGGCTTCCCGGGGCCGGCTTGCGGTTTTCCCCGGGGAGAAATCCCCTATGGGTGGAGATGACTCCCGCGAGCGAGGGGTTGGCGGCCAGGTTGTTCCACTCGTTGGGATCCTTCTTCATGTCGTAGAGCTCTTCGCTGCCATCTGCGTAGCGGATGTAGCGCCATCCTTCGGAACGCACTCCGTGGTTGTCATGGTTGTGGGTGGTGATCGCAGGCCACTTCCGGGCGGCGGCCGCATCACGCAATTGGGGCAGGAGGCTGTGGCCCTCGAGATGATCTCTTTGCTTGAGTCCGCAGAGATCGCTCAGCGTCGGGTAAATGTCCAGCAGCTCGGCCGGCTTCGAGCAGACCTGCCCGCCCTTGATGCCCGGCCCGGCGAAGACCAGAGGCACCCGTGTCCCATCGTCCCAGAGGGTGTTTTTCCCGGTGATGAGCTTCTCTCCAAGGTGCCAGCCGTGGTCCGACCAGAGCACCACGATGGTGTTCTTGTCGAAGCCGTTGCGCTTCAGAGCCTCGAGGACACGTCCCACCTGGCTGTCAACGAAGCTGGTGGAGGCGAGGTAGGACCGCACCAGGTTGCGCCACTGGTTCGATTCCTCGAGAAACTTCAGGCGCACCTCCGGAAGGTACCAGTGCATGTACCAGGAGAAACGAGGCGTGTCCTTGCGATCGTCCCGCTGGATTTTCGGCAGGACCGAGTCATCGTCCGGGTAGAGGTCAAACCACTTCTTCGTCGCGTAGCAGGGAACGTGGGGAAGAAAGAAGCCGACCGAGAGGAAAAAAGGCTCCCTGGGCTTTTCATCCAGTTGCTTGACCGCCCAGGACGCGACCTTCCAGTCTCCCTTGTCCTCGTCCTTGTGCGGAAACTCTCCCCAGTCGACCAGGGGGTGGTTTCCGAAGGGGGTGGTGACAAGCTTCTTCTTTGGCCGCGCTCCAACGCTCGATCCAGGCCCGAGCACATCGAACTCCTCCCCCTTGCGCCCGTATCTGCCGTGATAGATCTTGCCGGTGGAGTAGGTGCGATAGCCGTTGGCCTTGAGGTGCTGCGGCAGCGTAACCAGGTTTTTGAACTCGGGCAGGTTGCGGAACCAGGGGGCCAGCCCGTAGATCCCGGTGGAAGAAGGGCGCAGGCCGGTCATCAGGCTGGTGCGGGAAGAATTGCACAGGGGCGACTGGCAGTGGGCGTTGGTGAAGGCCGTCCCGCGTTCGGCCAGGCGGTCGATATTCGGGGTCTTGACCATGGGATGCCCCCCGAGATAACCGATCCAGTCGTTTTGATCGTCGATCGCGATAAAGAGGATATTGGGCCGCTCTTTTTTCGCGTCGCCCGCCTCCTGCGCGATGAGGGGCTCTGAGACAAGAAGGAAGAGGGATATGTTCAGCAGGAGAAATGTTTGGAGTTGTTTCATGGGATCTATTTTCTTTCGCCCGGGTGTCCGGGGCAAGTTGATTGGCGGCCTCAACTCTTTGGAAAAAGCGGATCGTCCTTGTCGAGTTTACACGGAGCGCCTTTTGCCGGCACCTCGAGGCCCGCGCTCCAGATGATGCCGTTGATCAGCATTTTGCGAAAGGGGACCAGGCCGAAGTTACGGTGAAAGTGTCCCAGGGTGGTGCCGAAGGCGCGCCCGCCATCCGCCCGCTCGGTGGTCCAGCCGACGGGGAGGGGCTTACCTTTGGCTGTGACCTCCAGCAGAACCTTTCCCTTCTCGTGGATGACCGGCGAGAAATAGAACTCATCGCTGATCTCGTATTGCTGCCAGCCCCGGCATATGGGATGGGCCGGATCTTTCTGCACCAGCGGCGATTTCCCCATCGTGATGCCGGCAAAATGGGGCCAGCCCCCTCCCAGGCTCGCGTACCACCGCTTCCCCAGCAGCTCGACGTTTTTCTTGTGGACTCCGGTGGCCCAGTGGATCGCCACCAGTCCTGTCCCGCGTTGCATCATGGCTTCGAAGGCCGCGGCAGATTTCTCTGCGAGGACGATCTCAGCTCCGGGGCTCGTGTAGAGGACGATGGCATCGGTTCGTTTCAGCAGTTTCTCATCAACAGGCCATCCGTTGGATACGACGGCCTCGATTCCCTTTGTCTGGCGCAGGCACTTGGCGAGCAGCTCGCAGGTTGAAAGGTATTCGTGGCATTTGGGCGGGTGGTCCGGTTTGTGGCCGATGAGGAGAATGGTTTTCTTTTCCTGCGCCAGCCCTGTGGACGATCCCAGGGCCAGGGCAAGAGCGAAGTGGATAATGATTTTCATGTCGTCCCCTCAGGTGGGTGGTCTTTTCGAAGTCAGGGGTGAAGCTTTTCGGGTACTGGAAAGATACCAGCATTAGCTTCCGGCTGTCGATCAATATGCCTTTGCCGAAAAGATGTTCCTCCTGGAGCATCTGCGGATGGGCAAGTCCGCAAAAGACAGTTTTGTATTCCCCCGCGCTTCTTGGCATCCTGAAAGGCCTTCTATTACCGAACACTTATCTTGATTCGAAAGTCCTGCCATGAATAACTATGCCCGCCTTTTCAGTGCCGCCCTGTTTTCGTTATCCATAACTTCCTCCCTGCTGTCCGCTGAGCTTGAGGTGCGACAGGCCGGGGCGGGAGATACGATCTCCGTCTTTCGAAAGGGAGAGAAGAAGTCGATCCTCACCCAGGTCGCCAAGCCTGATTTCAGACCGTACCTCCATCCGATCGTGGCGCCTGATGGAAAGGGTGTGCTGACAGAGTACAGTCCGGGTCATCACAAGCACCAGACAGGACTCTATTGGGGTTTTACCCGGGTTAACGGCCGGGACTATTTCCATCATCCCGGCGGCGACTACTGGCGCAGGGTCTCGGCCAAGGTTCTTATCAAGGCTGGCCCCTCTGTAAAATGGCAGACCATGTACGAGATGCTGGACGCCAAGGGTGAGCCCCATCTGGTTGAATCCCAGGTCTGGACCATGGAGGTGAAGGATGGCGAGTATGTGCTCGACCTCAGCTGGAGTGCCCTGGCGAAGACCGACATCACCATCGGCAAGTACAACTACGGCGGCCTGTTTCTCAGGATGCCGTGGAAAAAGGGTGTCGATGGGAGAGTCTTCAATAGTTCCCGCCAGGCTAACAGCAGGGCGGAGGGAGAGCGCTCCGTATGGGTCGATGTCGGCATGAAGGTTCCGGGACGAGAGGACCGCGCGCATATCGCCATCTTCGACCATCCGAGGAACCCCGGTTTTCCCACTGCGTGGCGTGTCGATCACCAGCTCGGGGTGGGGCCGGCCAGCTCACGTAATGGTGACTGGAAGATCGGCAAGGGGCGCAAGGCTGCCTTTCGGCATCGCCTGCTGGTCTATACCGGCAAGCTCAACGATGCCGAGCTGACCAAGAAATGGTCCCAGTTTTCCGGGCATGGCTACGCTTCGGTGCTCTGGGGACTCGCGCAGCAGGAGGGGCGCAAGGCCGTCTCCCTCGCTCCCTTCGATGCCCTGAAGAAGATGAAGGTGCAGGATGGCTTCAAGGTCAATGTCTTCGCGGCGGAGCCGATGATCACCCAGCCGATGGCCTTCTGCTGGGATTCGCGCGGGCGGATGTGGATTGCGGAGAATCGTGATTACGAGAGCCGTGGGCGCGGGTTCTCCAACTCGGGCGACAGCCGCATCCTGATCCTGGAGGACACCGACAAAGATGGGATGCTCGATACCCGCAAGGTTTTTCTCGAGGGCGTCGCCTTCCCGGCGGCGATCGCGGTCGGTTTTGACGGCCTCTGGTTAGGCGCGCCGCCGAACCTGCTCTACGTTCCTGACCGCAACGGAGATGACAAGGCCGATGTCGAGGATATCGAGGTTCGCCTCGCGGGCTGGGGTATTCGTGACCGACACGAGACCCTCAATAGTTTTCACTGGGGGCCGGATGGCTGGCTCTACGGCTGCCAGGGCTTCGCCACGCCTTCACGGGTGGGTAAGCCGGCCGGCAAGGGAAAGATCTACAGGCACAAGGATCCCTTCCCGCGCAATACGGAGTTCGAGGGCAAGCCGGTCGATATCAACGGTGGAGTCTGGCGCTATCATCCCACCAAGGACCGCTTCGAGGTGGTGGCCCACGGCTTCAGCAATCCCTGGGGCATCGACTACGATGCCAAGGGGCAGCTCTTTATCTCCGCCTGCGTTATTCCTCACCTCTGGCACGTGATACCGGGCGGGATCTACCACCGCCAGGGAGGCCGGCACTTCAATCCCTATGTCTACAGCGACATCCGCACCATCACTAATCATCGCCACCGCTCGGCCCACGGTGGAGCCAGGGTTTACCTCTCGGATGCGTTTCCCGACAAGTACAAGAACCGGCTTTTTATGGCGAACATCCACGAGCACGCTGTGCTGACTGATATTCTCGAGCCGAAGGGCTCAGGATTTGTCGGTCACCACGGGGATGACTTTCTCCTCGCCAACGATCCACGCTGGATCGGCTTCAGCGTCGAGATCGGCCCGGACGGGGGCGTCTACATCCTCGACTGGCACGACGGAGATATCTGCGGCAAGGCGGTTCTCAACAAGGACACCGGCCGCGTCTACAGGATCATGCCGGAAAAGTCCAACGCTGTGCAATGGAAGGGGCGCTATGATGACCTGAACAAGCTGGGAGATGAAGTCCTGGCCTCTCTCCAGCTCAGCAAGAGCTCCTGGCATGCCCGGCGGGCGCGGGTGATCCTGCAGAACCGCGCAGGCAAGGGGAAGCTTGCCGGCGCCGCACGTGATGCGCTCGGTAAAATTTTTACGGCCGAGAAGAACGCTGACTACCGCCTTCGGGCGCTCTGGGCCCTGCATGTCACCGGCGGTATAGAGCAGGGCCAGCTTCTGAAGGCGACAACTGACGGGGACCAGCATATCCGCGCCTGGGCTGTGCAGCTTCTCTGTGAGGATGGTCCGCCTACGAAGGCTGTGCGGGAGCGTTTTGAAAAAATGGCAAGAGAGGATGCTTCACCGGTGGTGCGGCTCTATCTAGCCTCTGCCCTGCAGCGTCTTGCTAAGCCGGACCGCTGGGATATCGCCACAGGTCTTGTGTCACACGCAGGTGACGCAAAGGACCACAACCTTCCGAAGATGATCTGGTATGGGGTCGAGCCGGCCGTTCCCGAAGATCCTGAGAAGGCCGTCGCGCTCGCCTCCGGCTCAAAGATTCCTCTGCTGACCCGGTATATCGCCCGCAGATTGACAGCGGCGAGGAGCTTTGAGGAGCTTGTCGGAGCTATTGGCAGGGGTGGCGACAACCGCAAGGATCTCCTCTTCGGTATGAGGGATGGGCTTGACGGGCGCAACGAGACCCAGGCTCCCGAGGGCTGGACCTCGGTATTTATCGAGCTCGAGGCCGCCGGGGGCGAGACCGCCTCCATCGCCAGGCAGCTCGAGCAGCGCTTTGGCGGTGACCGGGTTGTGAAGAAGATGCTCAGCACCCTCAGAAATGCCGACACCTCCATTGATGGTCGCATCCAGGCTCTTCGCGGGCTTGCCAGTCGCAAGCGTGCCGAGCTGCGGCCCCGCCTGCTTGCGCTGTTCCATGAAAAGTCGCTTCGCAGTGAGGTGATTCGCTCCATGGCGGCTTTCGATGATGCAGGGCTGGGCAAGGCGCTCCTGGAACACTATTCGGAGCTGAGCGCGGGAGACAAGCTCGAGGCGATCCATGCCCTCGCAGCTCGGCCCGGTTATGGCGGCCAGTTGACGGCGGCCATCAAGAGCGGGGCCGTGCCGCGGCGCGATGTTCCCGCCTATGTGGCGCGCCTCCTGCGGCGTGTTGTGGGCAGCGGTTTCGTGGAGGTCTGGGGGCCTGTCGATGCTCTGCCGGTGGAGCAGGCTGCCGCATTCAAGAAATACAAGGCACTCCTGAGCAAGGGGGCCCTCGCCGGGGCCAATCCCGGACACGGCCGCGAGGTGTTTGAAAAGACCTGCAGCTCCTGCCACAAGCTCTACGAAAAGGGAGGACTGATCGGGCCGGATATCACCGGTGCGAACCGTACGAATATTGACTACCTGCTTGGTAATATCCTGACGCCGAGCGCAATCATCCAGGATGCCTATCGCATGCAGATGGTGCTGATGCGCGATGGAAGGCTCTATTCCGGTATTCCCGCGGTTGAGAGCGAGCGAGTGCTCGAGCTGCGAGTGGCCAACCAGGAAAAACCTGTCGCCTTGGCAAAGTCGCAGATTGCCTCGCGCGAGATCGCCCCGGTTTCGATGATGCCCGAGGGGCTCCTGGCCAACCTTTCAGATGTCGAGGTTCTGGACCTGGTCGCCTACCTGCAGAAACTGAAGCAGGTACCGCTGCCAAAGAAGTAAATGCGCCTTATTTCTCTTTGTGGTGCTTGTGCTTGAGGTGCCCGGGGAGCTTGTAGCCGCCGGCCTCCAGTGAGATGACCAGGTCGATGATCTCTTCACGGCTCAGGGTGTTAACGAGTCCCCGGGGCATGGGTGAGAGCTTCGCCGGCACCTTGCGCAGGATGTCCCTCTTCCTGATGCGGGTTACATCCTTTGGGTTCAGCAGGTTGGTGATGACAGCGAAGACGTTGCTGTTCTCCCGGGCCACGACCCCGGTGAGGATCTTTCCATTCTTGAGGATGAACTGGAAGGACGCATACTTCTCGCCGATATCCGTGGATGGATCGATGATCTGCTGGAGGAGTTCTTGTCCCTTGTGGCGCTTGGCGACATCGGAGAGATCGGGGCCGAGATTGATTCCGTGGCCGGCGATCGCGTGGCACTGGTCGCAGCGCGCCTTCATGAAGGCCTGCATGCCTCTCATGACGGCCTTCTCGTCGGGCTTGAAAGAGGCTCCGGAGAAATCTTTCAGCTTCCATTCTTTGACCTGGGTCGGTTTACGGGCAGCGAGCATCGCAGGCACATCGTCGAGGTCGTGGGCGACGACCATGATGCCGTTCATGATCACCCAGTGGCCGGGGAAGGTGCAGACGTAGGGGTAGATTCCAGGCTTGGAGGGAGCCTTGAATCGCAGCACGTGCACGAGGCTCGCCCGGGTCGGGCCTATCATCGGGGTCGCCTCGATGATGAGGGTCTTCTTCGAGGCGGGGATGAAGTCGGAGTTGGCGTTCTTTGGATCCCTCGCCATCTCATTCGCCGCCATCCCGACCTCGCTCAGGGCGCCCGGTTGAACGATGACGAGGTTGTGGTCGGTGGCATCCGGATTGGTGAACACCAGCTTGACCGGCTGGCCGGTCTTGACAGCGAACTGCTCCAGGGTGAATTTCATCACCTCCGGCTTGCAGGAGATCTTGACCAGCTTGAGGTCCCGCTGGGTATCGAACTGGGCCTGCCGGGCGTTGACTTGGGGTTCCCTGAAGCGGCTCACATTTCGGGCCTTCTTGATGAGGCCCGAAATGTCGTAGTCCTTGTTGCCGGCGGTGTGCCTGGCCAGGGCGCTGGAGCCCAGGGCGCAGCCCGCGGCGTAGGCGAGATGCCCGCCGATGGGGTGCTGGAAGACATCCATGACGGAATCAAGCGCTTCCTTGCTGCCGAGATAGCTGGCGGCGATCACGGCCTCCATGCGTACGATGCTGTTGGTGTCGTTGGCGGCGTTGTTGAGAAGTTTCATCGAGTCGGGGAATTCCTTGTGCCAGTAGCGCAGCTGGTGAACCGCCGCGGCCCGCGCCTTCTGGTTGCTGGAGCCGAGCAGCTTTCGCAGCAGTCCCGGCCGGCTCCTGTCGATGCTCCTGTAGGTCCAGACAGCTTCGAGGCGATGGTGATCCAGCCTGGGATCCTTGTCGTCGAGTCCTTCGACCCAGGCATCCAGAGCCTTCTCGATCTCGGCGGAATTTCTCTCCCTGATCTCGCGCTTGGCCCAGTAGCGGTAGCGGTACTCAGGCCTCTCGAGGATCCTGATCAATTCCGCGACGGAGGCCCCATGGATCCTGGGTGCATCCTGCAGCTTCTTTCCCTTCGCCGTGATGCGCCAGATCCGGCCGGAGTGGCGATCCCGCCGCTCGTCACGCAGAGAGTACTGGGCGTGTCCCTTGACGGGGTTGTACCAGTCGGCGACATACATGGCTCCACGCGGTCCGAAGCGGATATCCACCGGGATGAAGCTCAGGTTGGAGGAGAAGATGATATCGCTGACGTATTCCTCGTCATAGCCGAACTCGGTCTCCTTCCACCTGTGGAATTCGATTCGGTTGGTCGGCTTGTAGCGCGCCTTGATGTAGCCTCCCTGGAGTTCCTCGGGGAAGGTCTTGAAGTCGACGAATTCCTGGCCGCAGGTTCCCGAGTAGGCGCGGAGGCCCGCGGGTTTCGGATGCTGCTTCGGGTAGACCGGGTCAAGCGAGTGGAAGGCCTGGGCGTAGATCGGGTGGCTCGCCACATGCTGGCCCCAATCGTCGAAGGTGACGCCCCAGGGATTGGTGCTGTGATAGGTACCGAACGGCGTCAGGCGGTGGCTGCGGGGCTCAAAGCGAAACCAGCCGCTGTTCTGTTGGCGAACCGGACCGTAGGCCGTTTCGACCTGGGTATGATGGAAGATGGACTCCCGGAAGATGATGTCTCCATCGGGGGACCAGACGAAATCGTGCAGGGCGTGATGGGAGTCCTCACAGCCGAAGCCGGTGAAGATCTTGCGCCTGTAGTCGGCCTTGCCGTCACCATCTGTGTCCTTGATGAAGCTGAGATGTGGTTCTTCCGATACATAGACGCCCCCGTCTCCAAGTACGAAGCTCAGCGGGATGTGCAGGTCGTCGGCGAAGACTGTCGACTTGTCGGCGCGTCCGTCCCTGTTGGTGTCTTCGAGGATGACGATCTTGTCGTTGGGCTCGTTGCCGGGGTAGACGTGGGGGTAGGTTGTCGAACAGCTGACCCAGAGCCTGCCGCGGGAATCCCAGCGCATCTGGATCGGGCAGGCGAGCTCGGGGAACTCGACCTCGCCTGCGAAGAGGTTGACCTCGAAGCGGGGGTCGACCTTGAAGGCTTTCTTCTCGTCGGCCGGGCTCATCCACCTGTTGGCGCCGCGGCTCTGGGTGGTTTGCGGAAGTGGGGGGACGTTCGAGTCGTCGATCTCCTTCGACACCTTCTTGCCGCGGGCCAGGGCCCAGATCCTCTTGTCGCGGTTGGCGACCATGATGTCGAAATTGCGCATGGCGGGCAGGAAGTCCAGGTAGCCGTAGCTGCGGTTGCGGCCGCCGGTGTAGTAGAAGGTGTTTACCGGGCGGTAGCGGTAGAAGAACTGTTTGTTCTTCTCGATGACTGCCTGTCGAAGAGCCTCGTTTACCGCCGGTGGATTGCTCCCGATGACCTGCTTGAAGAGGGCCTCTGAAAAGACCTCGTAGCCGCGCGCGTTGAGATGGGCTCCGTTGATGGTCAGGTCATCGCCGGGAGAAGTCATGGCTGCTTCGGTTGCGCTGTAGGTGTTGGCGTAGCCTACATCGTGGGAAGACGCCACCTGCTGGATCACCGCGGTATAGAGCTTGATATTGAGGTTGTTGAGGTCGGCCGCCTTGACTCCCTTGATGTTTTCATTGGCGATGGGAGAGACCAGCACGATGCGCGCGGCCGTTTTTCCGTTGAAGGCTTTTGTCTTCAGGGCGGCCACGTATTGCGTGAGTTTTTTCCTGAAGTCTTCGACGCCTCGCTTGCCGGCGAAGGATTCGTTGAAGCCGTAGGCGGCGAAGATGATGTCGGCCTTCGCCAGGGTGAGGTGCTGTTCAGAATCGGCGAAATTGGCCGGCCTGGGTTGCGCCTCGATGGAATCGGCCGACCAGGTCAGATTTCTCACCTCCAACTCGTGGTCGGGAAGATGCTGGTGCAGGAAGGCTTCGAAATAGGCGAAGTCCTGGGCGCGGTCAAAGAGGGTGTTGCCGATGAAGGCGATGCGGGAGCCTTTGGCGATGTTGAGCGGCAGGCTGGTTTCGATGGCGGCCGCTCTCTGCGGCCGGGGCGCCGTCTTCTGGTAGATGGCGTACTTTTCCAGGCCGGGATCCTTGACGACAGGCTTTTTCCCCGTTTTGCGATTCCTGCCGTCCGCGGTGCTAGGTTTCTTTTTTTTCGGCTTTTTCCCTGGTTTGCCCTGCGCTTGAGCGGCCGGGAACTTCGCCGGCACGGGGCTGAAGGCGATTGCCAGGAAGGAAAATAAGAGACAGGTGATAAGTGAGATGAGGCTGAGGCGAATGATCTTCATTGCATGGACTTTCTGAGCTGGGATGACGCTGCCGCGTTGAAATGAAACCTAATCGAGCGGCTTGATCGGAAAGAACTCCGATGGAGTGTGCTCCTGTTCGAGGAGCTTTCGGATCCGGGCGACCACCTCGGGGTTCTTCGCGGCAACGTCCTCTGATTCGGAAATGTCCTTCTCCATATCGTAGAGCTGGATCCGGAGCTTCTCCTTGTCGGACTTCTTCTTGTCTCTCAGCAGGCGCTGGCGGATCCCCTTCCATTTACCCATCCAGAGGGCCTGCTGGCCGCCATAGCCTGAGAACTCGCGGTAGAGGAACTTGCGTTCACGCTGCTTTTTTCCCAGCAGGGTCGGGGCGATGCTGATCCCATCGAGTCCCCTGGGTTCTTCGCCCTTGTGCCCGGCGAGGTCGAGCATTGTCGGCAACCAGTCCTCGAAGCCAGTCAGGAAGTCAGAATTGCTGCCGGCCTTGATCTTTCCGGGCCAGCGGACGATGAGCGGAACCCGCACTCCACCCTCGTAGAGGGATCCCTTCAGCCCCCGGAGCTTGCCGACGCTGTTGAAGAAATTGTAGTCGACCTCCTGCTTGAGGTGGGTGGTGCCATTGTCGGAGGAAAAAATGACGATCGTGTTATCTGCGAGGTCAAGCTCATCGATCAGGCCAAGGATCCGGCCGATGTATTTGTCCATGCGCGTGATCATGGCGGCGTAGGCTGCCCGCGGAGTGTAGTGGGGGGTGTAGCCGTAGCCGCCGTCGCGGGTGAAGGGAGGATCTTTCCAGCCCAGTTCGTGGTAGGGCTTCAGCTCTTCATCTGGAACGTGCAGCGCCACGTGCGGGATGACGGTCGGGTAGTAGAGGAAGAAGGGCTTGTCCTTATTGGCCCGGATGAACGCCAGGGCCTGCTCGTTGATCCGGTCGGGGGCATAGTCCTTTCCCTTGAAGATGTCGTAGCTCTTTGGGTCCCTGGGGTTCGCTCCCTTGGGCAGCGACGCATGGCCGGGCACCGGGGGCTTGTTGTCGAGTGCTACCCTGGTGCTGTTGCTCCAGAGGTAGGATGGGTAGTAGCTGTGGGCGTGGCGTTGGCAGTTGTAGCCGAAGAACCGGTCGAAGCCCTGGTAGACAGGGTCGCCCTCGGTGGCCGGGCCACCGAGGCCCCATTTGCCGAAGGCGCCGGTCGCGTAGCCTCGCTTCTTGAGCACCTCGGCGATGGTTACCTCGGAATCAGGGATAGGTCGCTGGCCTTCAGGTTTGACCTCCCCGTTGTTGCGGATCCAGGCGTGACCCGGGTGCCGCCCGGTGACCAGGACGCAGCGGGATGGGGCGCAGACCGCGTTGCCGCAGTAGTTGCGGGTGAAGCGCATGCCCTGCTTTGCCAGGCGGTCAAGGTGAGGGGTGCGAATTTTCTTCTGTCCGTAGCTGCCAAGCTCGGCGTAGCCCAGGTCATCGGCGAGGATGAAGACGATGTTGGGTTTTCTATCAGCCAGCGCCGCAGATGCCAGCGCTGCGAACAGGCAGCAGGCGGCGCTGGCTGCCTTGAACGTTTTCAGGTTCATGAGTTTGTCCTCGTGCTTGAAAAACTGAAGAAACAGGCAGGGGCGTAGTCGCCCGAAGGTCGCTGCGCCCCTGCCTGTTCTCCAGGAACAGTCTCTATTTGACTCAGACCTCCCAGCCTTTGCGGTATTCTTTGCGGACCAGGCTGTTGGCCTTCTTGCTGTTGGTCACCTCGCACTTCTCGCCGTTCCATTCGATTCGCTCGCTTACGCGATAGGCGACGTTGCCCAGGAGTACCGATTCGGTGAGGGAGCCGGAATAGTCGAAGTTGCAGGTGGTCGGGCTGCCGGTCTTACAGGCCTGGATCCACTCATTGTAGTGACCGATCGAGTCCGGTATCGATTTTGGCGGGGGCTGGTACCCCTTGAAGTCGGCCTCGGGGAGCAGCTTGTAGCCGCCGTAGCTGGCGAGCATGACTCCCTTGGTCCCGACGAAGAGGGTTCCATCTCCCCAGTTCGGAAGGTTGTGCTTTTTGAAGAGGTAGCGGTGCTTGCCCGAGTCGTACCAGTGGAGTTTGACGGGGGGCAGCTTGCCGCGGGCGGGATACTCCAGGGTGACGTGGAGGCCCGAGGGGCAGCCCTCAGCGTGGACCGGGGGGCCCTTGGCCGAGACGGCGACCGGATGACGCAGCTTGAGAGCCCAATGGCTCAGGTCCATATGGTGGCAGCCCATGTCTCCAAGGGTGCCGCCGCCGAATTCCCACCACTTGCGCCAGTTGGCCGGCAACAGGTTGGGGTGGTATTTGCGTTCACGAGCGGGTCCGAGCCAGAGATCGAAATGGATGTGGGCCGGGGTCGGCGCCGGCGCGGGACGATCTCCAGCGCTCCAGGATTTTCCGACCCAGACATGGGACTCGATTACATCCCCGATAGCCCCGCTCTGGATGATCTCGACCACGCGGCGATAGTTGCCGCCGGCATGGATCTGGGTCCCGAGCTGGGTAGCTCGCTTGTGCTTCTTCGCCAGTCCTGCGATCACACGGGCCTCGTGGACCGTATGGGTCAGGGGTTTTTCGCAATAGGCGTGTCGCCCGGAGCGAAGGGCCGCGCCGGTGGCCGGGGCGTGCATATGGTCAGGCGTGCTGACGACGATGGCATCGATGTCCTTCTGGTCGACCAGCTTCCTGTAGTCGTTGTACTTATTCGCCTTGGGAAAGTCGCGGTGGCGCCGGTTGAGGTA
Source organism: Planctomycetes bacterium UBA1146 (assembly GCA_963579555.1). Taxonomy (GTDB): domain Bacteria; phylum Planctomycetota; class UBA8108; order UBA8108; family UBA8108; genus UBA8108. The sequence goes on along the minus strand of CAUZHA010000046.1, from coordinate 1,054 downwards.
ATTCTGGTCAGTGTCACAGATCGCGACAATGTTTTGTGACCGGATTCCGCCAATATTTGCCGAGGCGCGGTTCTGGGTACCGACACACCCGATATTCAGCTTCTCACTGGGAGACCTGCCTGCGTGGACCAGGCTGCTACCGCTGAGAAGCATACCGAATCCGGCAAGGGAGCTTGTTTTGAGAAAATCACGGCGATTCGATCCTTGGTTCATTGTTCTCTCTCCTGTAGAAGATCTCGTTCTTTTTTACTTATCCGACTGCAGACAAGGTAATTCACAGAGGGCAAAGTGTCCAATCTAAGTCTGCAGAAGCTGGCTCGCAGATGTTCAATCATGGCGATCTGCGGTAAGCCGCAATCCGCTCGATGGCTCGTAACGAATTCCGAGGGCCGAGTCTCCGGCGGGAGTGGAGACCCGTGAGAGGATGGCATTCCACCCGCTCTTGATGCGAACAGGCAGGCGTTTGTTTTTGCCCGGCATCCTGGAGCTGTAGACAGTCTTTGAATTGACCAGCAGGCGCAGCCCGGCCGAGTGCTCGAGCCACAATACGGCCTCGCGCTCACTGTCGGATTTGAGCCAGGCGAGAACATAGGCCGAGCTTTTTTTTGCGGTGGCGGGGCCGGTTATCCTGATGAGACCATCGGCTCGGGCATTGATGAGCTTCCATTGGAGGAGCTTGCCTGTCGAGGTGACAGCTACCTTTGCCGGGTCAGGATTTTTTTCAAACGGCTCGGCCTTGTTGATAGCCCGGCTGAAGGGGCCCGTGATCCAGGCTCTTCCCAGTCGACCGTTGAGCTGGCGCTGGGCGGCCGGGGTCTTGAGGAAGCTGACCAGGTTGACAAGGTCATCTCGGCTCAGGCGGGAGACGAGGCGCGCCGGCATGAGGCTGACAGGGCTCTTCTCCATCCTGACGATTTGTTCCCTGGAAATGACGGTGTCTCTGCCGAGGCCATCGCGGAGCAGGAGCCTGCCGCCGGCATCTTTGAGCTTCAGTCCGCTCAGTATCTTCCCGTCGATCTTCGCGATGGTGTAGGTCTCATAGCCTTCGGTCAGC
>CAUZHA010000045.1:0-31897 GCA_963579555.1 Planctomycetes bacterium UBA1146 | reverse complement strand
CTGAAAGGGAAACAGGAAACAAAGAGCCGCGAGCAGAACCGCGGCGGCGAGAAGCCCGCACAGCCCGGCTGCGAGGAGCCTGCGAGCTCCCGGAAGACGAAATCCGCGGGTTCTTCCTGAACCATCCCGTGACTTCATTTCAATCTTTCCTGGTGCCCCCTACGATCAATCGCCCCGCGCCGTGACGGCTGAAGATGCCCGCATCGTACATGCTCTCAGCCGTGATAACCGGCAATGTAAAATCTCCCCGGGTCACGGCCCGGGCGGCATAGCGGTAGACCGCGTGACCCCGGTCCATGCGTGGAACATAGAAAAGCACCCGGTCATCGCGAATATCCATATGGGCCAGCTTGAGTAGCCTGGGTCCCTGGGATTGTTTATCCGCTTTTTTCGGCGGCGAGAGGCGGGGATTCTCTACCTCCAGACCCGCGGGCAAGAGATCGGTGATGACGAGATTGGAGTGGTTCGACGAGCTCTTCAGGCTCACCTCCACCTGGACGACCTCGCCATGCGACACCATCCCATCGACAACCTCGTTGCCGGCTCCATCGAGGTATCGCCGACGAACCTCGAGACCCGAGTCGAGCTCCTCGACCTTTCCATCTGCGGGCACCCCCGCCTCAACCAGGAACCAATGCAGGACACCGTCCCCCTCGAGGCTGACACTGACAGTCTGCCCGGAATAGTCCCCCTCGAGAACCTTGCTCTCACCCGTCTCCAGAACAAAAGCATCCGCGGCGCCAACCCGGATCGAGGCGGTATAGTTGGAGCCCTCTTTCCCGTACTGGCTGGCGTACTTGCCGAGCGCCAGCAACGCGTAGGCGTTCTCCTGGGTATTGCCCCAACGCCCCGAGACCCTGTAGCCGTGCAGGCGGGTTACAAGCGCCGCAACCTGCGGGCTTGCCGGGTCAACATCAAGCAGGGTAGAGAGCATCAGAGCTGATTCCCGGGCGGGCGAGGTCAGGGCGCCATGGGTCTGCCTCTCCTCGGTCGGCGCAGGAAGGGCCTCGCCCAGGATGGTTCTCGCCTTCTGGGCGTGCCCAAGGGCGGAGAGCGCCGCGCCGAGCAGAAAGCGTTCCTCGGTCGAGAGACCTGATTTTCCCGAGGAGGTCTCTGCCTGGTCTTTTTCCAGCAGGAAAGAGACCCTGCCCTCGAGACCCTCATCCCGGCCGGCCAGGGCCAGGACGTAGATCGCGTAGGCCCCCTGCCTGCGCGTCCTCCAGATCGAAGATTCCCTGACCTCCTCCGCGAGGGCGTCAAGCACCTGGCCAAGCTCCTGCTCGGGAACATCGATGCCGGCCTTCCGCGCTTCGACCAGGAAGTGCGTCGCGTAAACCGTTCCCCAATACCAGCGAGTCCTATACCCGGGCCACATTCCGAACCAGCCGTTCACGTTCAACATGGACAACAGGCGGTTGATGCCGGTCTGCACATACATATCGATCTCCGCCCCGCGCTGGCCGATGGGCACCTTGGCGGATCCGTATTGGGAAGAGAGCATCTCTCCGAGCTCCTTGAGGTAGAGCAGCGGAAAGACCTTGGAGGTGGTCTGCTCGAGGCAGCCATGAGGATAGCTGATGAGGTAATGCAGCGAGCCCATCAGGTCGAGGTCGGGGAGCGGCGAGAAGCAGAGTCGATGGTGAGACGTTCCCGCGAGCGCAAGGTCCCCCAGCTTCAGCTCGAGCGAAGAAGACGCCGTCACGGCTCCCGATCTTGTGCTGACAATACGCGGGGCCGCCGGCCGCACCGGCAATTCCACCTTGAGCTCGGTTGTTTCTTTCCCCAGGTTCGCCCGGATCCTCACCTGCGCGACCCCCACACTCTCCAGGGCCCTGACACCATGGTAGAGCCGACGGGTATCGCCGTCATCGAGTCCCACCTGCCTGGTATGCGCAGAGGCGAAGACCAGGTCGGTGACAGCCTTCGTTGAGGATTCGAGAGGCCCGACCAGGTCCCAGTCGAGCTCCGCGATGCCCCGCTCCCCGGTCTCGTTGAAGAGATCAATCGTCGAAACAAAACGATCGCCCGGCGCCGCAAAACGCGGCAACCCCAGCTCCAGGTGCAACGGCGAGCGAACCTTGATGTAATTCTCCGCCGAGCCAAACCGGACCCCGGAATGGGCGATCGCCATCATCCTCAGTTCGCCGGAAAAGTCGGGGAGCTCAAAGTCAGCCAGAACCCGGCCCTCCGAATCAGTGGAGAACGTACCCAGCCAGAGAGCCGTACACTGAAAGCGCTTGCTCTTCACCGGGTTCAGGCGGCTGCCGCTGTCGAATCCCTCTCCTTCCGAACCGCCGCCAGGCTTGGCTGCTTTCGTTTCAAGGCCGGCCTCGGGCAGCAGGTGGCTGTAAATGTCTGAATGCGCGACATCGTGAGCCCGCTGACGTCCATAGAAGAAGTTCCAGGGGTCGGGCGTCGAATAATCCGTCCAAGCCAGGACACCCTCATCCACCAGGGCCAGGCTGACCTGTGCCTGGCAGGGCTCGCCATCCTGCCCGGCAACGCTCACCAGGGCCGCCCCGGAAGCTCCGGGCCGAAGATCCCCGGGCACCTGCAAGCTGACCAACAATTGCCTCTCACTGTAATCAATCCACAACGGAGCGATCCCATAGGCCCGATGGGGACGCCACTTCTGGCCGGGATCGACACCCCGGATCACCGAGGCCGCCACGTACGCATTGCCGAAGGGAATATCGGGGACGGGTATCGCGACCTCCATGTGATTGGTCTTCATCTCAATCACCCGGTGGCTAAGAACCCTGTCCGTCTCGGTCGTCAACAGCAGGGTCCCGGGAAACGGCGCACGGATCATCACGCGGGCCTCGTCTCCGGGGTAGAGCAGCCGGGAGAGCACCTCGACCTGCAGCGCCTCCGGCTTGTCCATATTCCCGCTGCTGTTCCAATAATAGCCCGGGGCCCTGACCCAGAACTCAACCGCCGCGGTCCGATTGCTCGGCTCATCGGCGAGAACCACCCTGTAGTTCCCGGCCTCGGCAAGCTCCAGCGCAAGCTCTCCCCGGCCATCGGCCAGGGCTACCTTGTAGCTCTCAACCTCGAAGATCTCCTTATTCGAGCGATAACGGTAATCGCCCGACGAGTTTCTCTCCATCACCGTACTCCACTCAACCCGATTCAGGACCAGCCCCAGCTCATCAAGGTCTGCCGGCTGGCCGTTCGCCTTCAGGGCAATACACTTGAAGGACAAGCTGGAGCCTGGCCTTGGAGCGCCCTCGAAACCTTTTCGAATGCCAACGTAGAAAGGCGCCGGGTCGACATCGAGCGCAAGCCGGGTGTTGACCGCACGGCCGCTGGTGTCGCTGGCTTCGGCGAAGAGAGCGAGCACGAGGGGAAGGTCATTGTCGACCGTAGGTATCTGCACCTCGAACCGGGCCCGGCCATCCTTGTCGAGCTTCGCGCTGCCGAAGACGCCCGTGACGTTCAGAGGCGGAGCGGACGAATCTCCGAACACATATCCCGAGGCGGCGCCTCCCGGAGGATTGAAGACCCCCCTGGAGAGCGACCACCCCAGCTCCACCGAGACATCCCGGGCTGGCAGCCCGGCAAGGTATTCTCCGGCAACGACGACCTCAACACTCTCACCCGGATGGAAACGCCGAGGGCCGGCGCCTTCTGTCTCTACCGGCCGCTCGTCTTTTTTCCGCTTGTTCCCGACTCCATCCACCGAGACCGAGAGCCGCATTCGACTTGGAACAAAATCCTCTACCTGGAAGCTCGCCGAGCCAAGCTGTCGGCCATCTTCACCCGGCAGCCGCAGCGCCACCCTGTAGTAACCCGTCACCGAAGACTCCGGAATCTTGAAAGACACCCCGGCAGCGCCGGAATCATCAACCCGGGACCCCAGGAGCTTGAAACGCTTCATGTCAGGCCGCAAGATCTCAAATTCGACGGGAAAGATCCCCGGCTCCTCGAGCCAGGAATCCCGCACAACCGCCTCGATACGAACGCTGTCGCCGGGGCGATAGACTCCGCGGTCACTGTAGACAAAACCATCGTAGCCCTGCGCAAGGTAGGATCGTCCATAGACGGGAAAATCAATGAACTGGATGCTTTGCGCCTCGAGCTCGAGATAAGACACCGAGCCGGCCTGCTCTCCAAGAACCACAAAGGGAGCTCCATCGCGGTCATCAAAGGGACCGTCCATCCGGGCAAGCCCCTCATCATCGGTCCGGGCGGAGACCAGCTCCTGGTTGTTCGATGTCCAGAGAGAAAGCTCCACGCCCGCAAGCGGCTTTCCACCGGAGATCGAGGTTGCCCAGACAAGGAGGCCTTCTTCAGAGGCCATGGCGCTCAGGGCGATGTCTGTCACGGTCACAAGAAGCTCATCTTCACGCCAACGGTCCGTCTTGTCCCGAGCCTCTACGAACCAGACGCCTTCGACCTCTGAAGAGGCCGACTTCTCATCAGCCAGCAGCTGTCCCAGGTCGAACGAATTTTTGACAACCTCATTGCGCGACCCGCCGAGTGAAAATTCCTTCCAATCTCCCTTGCGCGTAAAGATCGAGGCGACCGAAGAATAATACCTGTTCTGATTCAGATGGCTGAGATAGAGAACCAGGTTGTTCGAATGGACCCGCTGGGCCGACAGCAGCACCGTCTCGACATTAACCGTCGACATCTGGAGCTTGCGCCGTCCCCTGGGCGAAAGGAAGCCGGAGGATCTTTCGAAGGCGAGAGCCGCCTCACGATCTGGAATATAAATGTGGCGGGAAGCGTTCGCGCTCAGCAGATAGCCTTCCCGGCCGGGCAGCCCTCTCAGTGCCGTAACCTTGTAGTGCGTCCCCGCCTTGAAGGAACCGGAGAGAACAACCTTTGATGAAGAATTGTGTCGCGACCAGTAATGGGGGTTGCGCAGGCTGGCAACGAAGTCAACCGGAGGCTCGACGACAAACCAGTCCTTGAGCCTCCCCGCCACGCCCACATCAATAGAATGGTTAAAGCGCAGGTGCAGCTTAGGCCGTGCAAATCCACCGCTGCATGTGCAATTGAAACAGCAGTGGAACGCTACGACGCACGGTCTGGGACAGGCCAAGAGGGCCACTTTCTCCCTTGAGGCCGGCTTCCAGCAGGACCACGGCCTCACCCACCGGCTTTCGCGTCCGCACCGCGAAGTAGCTGGCCGACGATCCGGCGGTGAGTATTTCGTAAGGCGAGTCCTCGCCATTGCCGTCAAGCAGGGTGAGCTTCTCACCCAGGGCTCCAGGGGAGACGCTGCCGTTAAAGGTCAGGCCGACCGTCACCTGTCCTGCCCTGGTGAAGTCTATCTGCTCGACTTTCACCAGGTTCAGCGAACCCGTATCAAACTCAAATCGATAGGGTCCGGAGTAATCGTTTCCTGTCACGCCGTTGAATCGCTCGCTCAGCAGGAGAACGAATGCGGTGAATGCCGGCAGGCGCTGGGCCGGCTTGAAGCACAAGGTCTTCGAGCCAAAGAACCGGGTCTCCCCGGAGACCCTCTTCATGCTCTCGAGGGGCTGCGGTCCCGGCTGACCAGGATCCCTGATGGCGAGTTCAAGAAGCCCGGCCGCCCTGGCCAAGGCAATCGTACTGTCATCGAAAATATCCCGGCTGAACTCGATGAGCGGTGAGTGGTGACTGTCTATTGTCCCCCTTGTATGAAAAGAGAGCTCCAGGCCGGCCGACCTCGAGCTCCATGCCGATGAGAGTGATACCACCGCGACGATGACCACAACCGATAAGAGAGAGGCGATTGCGATAAACCGCCTACGATCGGACATAAGTTTCGAAATGAAACCCAGGTTCATGATGTTGCTCCTCAATTCTCCACTTCACCACGCCACGACTCCCGCCGAGGAGTGAAGGCCCAACGAACCGGGGCGAAACACGCACCGGGATGAGAGCCCCCGTTGATTTGTCGCCGCGATGCGGCGACGCAACCATGGCCATGCCTCCGCTGGCGCTCTCGCGTTCAGCCGGGCATTTTTCTCTTCCTGATAACTTCTCTTCCTGATACCTGTGCTCTTCGAGGAGCTTTACATCACCGCATTGAGCGCGTTGCGCAGCGCCCAGAGTGGGCCGGCCTGAACAGGCCAACCTGAACGGGCCAACCTGAACGGGCCAACCTGAACAGGCCAAAAAAACCTCGAAGATCTTCACTTCTTCTTTCGGTCTGCGAACTCAAAAAAGAGCCCGTCAAAACACCCTGCTGATTTGCTCTACCGGCCTGCGAGCGAGTCTTGAAATCATGAAGCCCGATCTGCAGAAAACAAAAAAATTTCGTGTTTTGTATGTGGGAGTTTAGCAATTGCCCTAGACCCTGTCACCAACTCACCCGCAAAAACACAATGGATACTGGCATCTACCATGGTACAGGTTTTATGATGGTCTGAAACCATGATCACCCTGACCTTACGAGATATCGTCAACAACCGCGACTGGAAGCTTCAGACCGAAGCCGAGAGCCTCCTGATTGGACGTAGCCGTGATGCCCAGGTCTGCATAAGGGACCGAAGCGTATCCAAGAATCATTGCCGAATCGAAAAACGCGGCAGCTCCTATCGGTTCAAGGACCTCGGCAGCCGTAACGGGACCCTGATCAACGACCTGCGTTGCGACAGCGGACCGATAGAGAACGGTGACGAGCTGAAAGTCGGAAATTTCATCATTCATTTCCAGACAAACAACGCAGCGAATACCCCATTGCCGGGTGAGCTCGGGGGTGAAGCTGCTGCCTTTGACCAGCCGATTGGCGATTTTGACCTGGACGATGATTTTGATGCCCAGATGGACGATGCGACGCTGACTGATTTCGGCAATGAAAACCCGTTCGCCGACCCCTCGCCAACACCCCAGGCCGGACAGCCTCCGATGCCGCAACAGCCTCCCCAGCAGCAGCTCCCGCCGCAGCAGCAAATGCCTCCCCAGCAACCGCTCCCGCCGCAGCAGCAGATGCCGCCCCAGCAGCAGATGCCGCCGACACAACAGGTTCCCCCGCAAAACTTCCCACCGCAGCAAGTTGGCGGCATACCCCCGCAGGGCGCGCCGGCTCCTTACGATACGGGTAGAACGGCCAGGTATTCGGCTAAGACACGCAAATTCACCCGCCACGGGAAAAACGTTTCCGGCAACAACCTTGAAGACGAGCTCCTCGGCGGAAACGAACAGGCCCTGAAGTCGCCCCCGGGAAAATGGAACACTTCTCAGGTCGTCCTCTTCACCATGTTTTCAGCTCTGCTTGGCATCGCCCTGGGAGTTTTCATCGGAAGAAAATGGAATGGCCGCTCGCCGCAGAAGACGCCTGTGACCGAGACCCGCAGGGCGCAGCGACCCCTTCCTCCGGCCAACCCCCCCGCTACCAAGCCCCCCCCCGCTCAGGCGGCGGCGCCGGCGGCTCTTGACCCCAGCCTTGAACCCCTGCTGGGACAAAGAGCGGACCTCGGCAACCACGAAACCTCCACTCGCCACTGCATGAGGCTCTTCCTCGACAGCCTGAACAGAACTCCGAGCCGTACTGAGCTCTCCCGCTACCAGAAGCTCGACCACGAAGGAAGATGGAAGGCTATCCAGGCCCAGGCGACCGCTGAAGGCTCCCCGATACCGCTGGACAACGTCGGCGCGATCGTCAATCTCTTTCTCGGCCCTGATCGTCTGCTCATGCCGAAGGAACGGGACAAGCTCATGCTCCAGACCAGCGGGAAGAAGGAGCGAATCGTCTACACCATCGTTTCGAGCCAGCTATACTCGAACAGCGACCATAGTCGCAGCAGAAGCCTGCTCCAACGAGCCCGCTCACTGCTCGTCGATCTACACGACAAGCCGCCGGCGGAATCGGACACCAAGGACATCAGCTCCGCGCTCCAGGAGACTGCCGCCAACCCTGAAGAATTTCTGTCGCTGTTGATAGAGGCCGAAGCTGCCGCCGCCATCGGGCCTGGGACTGGCAACACCGATCAATGGATCAAGGACGCCTACCTCCGCTTCCTTCAGCGGCCTCCCACCGAGGTCGAGCTCGGGGAAACGCGAGACCGGGTTGGAGCCGATGGCTGGCGAAAAATAATACTCGGCCTCACCCTGAAACGCGGCTATTCCACCTACTGAATTCTCCGTTCCTGGAGCGAAGAATTCCGGTAAACCGGGCGACACAGGTACGAAAAACCGGAAAAACCGGCCTGACTCCGTCCTCGCCATCAACAGGACAGGAAAAAGCCTTGCGAGAGGCTTTCTTGGCAGTCATTCTGGGAGGATTGTGCGGCCTCTTAGATGTCGCACAGGACCCCTGGAAAGTTCAATTTCCCTTTCGCCGTAAGGCGAAGAAATGAAGGCCCGTGCTACATCCCCGCTTTACTCGACCGCTGAACTCGGCAGGTTTTCTACCCGCCCTGCTCCTTGGTCTGCTGGCCTCCGGCCCCCTCTTTTCGCAGGCCGGGACCAGGCTCTTTGTCTGGGTTCGCCCGGCCAGCGAGGCGGACCTTCGCCTGTCAAAATCAAGCGCGCCGAATCTCAGGAAGCTGGCACGCTGCGGCGCCGCCCTGCCGCGCCTCTCAAGTCTTGCTGCGGGCGTCCTCGCCGCCGAGATGCGGAAATCGGGAGGCCTTCTTCCCCAGGGGAAATTCAGCGAGCTCGGCCGGGCGGCCGCCGCGGCGGATGCCCCGGCCGCAGGAGGCGCGCTCGCCCGGCTCAAGGCCAGATTCGGAAAAGCCAAGGGCGCCGACGACAAGCCAGCCCAGACCTCGGCTGCGACACCCCAGCTGGTCAACAAGATCTTCAGCTCCTTCGATAAGGGGGCCAGGCTCGTCTTCAAAACGGAGCCGAGCATGGCGGCTACAGCGGAGCTCTGTCGCGAGCTCGACAAGCGGATTGGAGAGATGGTCTCCCAGTTCGACCTGGAAAAAGGCGAAGGAGACATGGCCCTGCTCGTTGTTCTCGTTCCCGCCTCGGGGCGACCGGCCATGATCGCCGCCGGCAACGGATTCAAGCGTGCTAAAATCTGCAAAGGCAGCCCCGGGGCCGCGGCCATCGCCGCTGGCATTACCGGTCTCATCGATCCCGGAAGCAAGTCCGCCGCGGACTGGAGCTGGATTCTCAACCTCTTGGAACAATCAACCGCCAAGGCGCTCCAGGGGCGTCGAGGCAGCTGAGGAAACCTCTACCATGAAGAACGTGACGATCGGACCTCGACTGGCGTTTTCACTTGGACTCATCCTGCTGGCGGGAACTGTTTTTACTGTCCGCTCTCCAGCGGAAGATGTCGACCCCTTCCAGAAAAGAATCAACGACGCCATCGCTCGCGGAAAAGACAACCTCCTCGGGCAGATTCCGGGCATGACGGCCAAGCCTCCCGGGGATTACCCGATGGGACGTCTCTCACTGCCGCTGGCGGCCGCCCTCAAGGGCGGAGCCAGCGTAAAAGATCCGACCATCGTCGCCGCCTTCGCGCGCCTCGCGAAAATGCAGCCCGCGAAGACCTATGGCGTATCCTGCTATCTCTTCGCCCTTGATGCGCTCGCCCGCAGGCAGGCCAAGGAAGGCGTCCGGAGACGGAGCCGGACCTTCGTCGGACGTAAACCCCACCAGGCCAAGGGTGATGTCAGAAAACGAATGGCCCAGATGGTTGACTGGCTCGTCGGCGCCCGCGCCGAGGGGATGGGCTATTGGAACTACGGCTACAGCAGCGCTCCCGGCGCGCAGCGGCACGATTTTTCAAACGCCCAGTTCGCGGTCCTGGGGCTCCAGATCGGGATCGAACACGGCATCGCTGTTCCCCGGAAGGTTTTCGAGGAAATAGCGAAGATCTTCATCTCGGTCCAAACCCTGATAGAGGCGCCTGAGAAGATAAACATCTCCTACGGTCTGCGGCTCGAGGACCTGCTGCAGAAGCGCCGGACCAGCGCCAAGGCGCAATCGGTGAGCTTCACGGTCAAGCCTGGAGGTTGGCAATACACCGCTGCCGCCGGCGGCAGCAAGGCGAGCATGACGGCGGCCGGCGCCTCCAGCCTGCTCGTAGCCCGCAATGGCCTCGGCCGCGCCAATCTCGCACTGCGCCAGTCCCTGGACAAGGCCCTGGTGCGTTCCTACGCCTGGATCAACAAGAACTTCAAGTCCTTCATGGTTGCCGGGGGTGGCGGGCATGGACTCTACACCATGTACAGCCTGGAAAAGGTAGGCGATCTCGGTGAGATCGAGAAGTTCGGTGAACACAACTGGTATGTCGAAGGGGCCACGATCCTGCTCGACAAGCAACAGGGTGACGGCGGCTGGGCCGGCGGCTACGTCAACACCTCCTTCGCGGTCTTCTTCCTGACCCGAGCCACGCGGCTCAAGCCCTACAGCGCCCCGAAGATCCTGACCAACTCTCCCGCCGGCGGCGGCTCGACGGATCGCGACCTGGTCTTCATTGGCCGCCTCAACGGGTTCATATCGGCCAAGGAGATCCTGAGAATTCTCGGCGATTCCCGCAACGCGAGCATGATCTCGGTCGGCGAAGAGGTCGTTCGCAACTACAGCCAGAACTTCGTCGGCGAGCTGGCCCCGGTGCTTCTGAATATCTGGACCGGAAGCTCCGACAAGGTCTCGCGCTTCGCCAGGGCCTCCCTGCAGCAGATCACCGGCCTCTCGAGTTCCGACCGCAGTGACTACGCCGACTGGTACGGGAGCTTCGAAAAGATCCACGCCCTGAGCTCCAGCGGCGGCGTCAATGCCGCGGCGCTCTCACGCCTGCTCAAGGGCACCAAGAGTCCGACCCTCAAAGGCAAGATCCTTGATGTCGCGCATCGAAACAAGCTCTACCAGCTGGCCGGTGACCTGGTCGCGGAGCTCTCCGATTCGAAATCACACGATTACCGTCTCAAGGTCAACGGCCTGCTCAACCTCTGGTCCGGACGCTCAGTGACGCCTCCGGCCCCCCGGGACGCCGATGGCTGGAGCAAGGTGGTCGTTGTCTGGAAAACCTGGGCCGTCTCCGAGAGCTCCTCCCTGGTGGCTGAACGACAGCTGGATGACCTGCTCGCCAGCCTCGAAAAGGCTCCGCCCGAGGCGGCCCCAGGGATCATCAAGAAGATCGTCTCACTGGGCGATGCGGCTGTACCACACCTCAGGCGGGCGGTGGAAAAGAACGAGTACAGCTTCCACCTCATCGAAGCGCTCGAACAGCTGACCGGAAAAGAGATCGGCCTGCGCTGAGCAAGGCCCTCCTCCTGATACGGGCCTCCTGATACGGGCCTCCAGATACGGGCTCAATCAAAAATCGTAGCGAGCAGGTGCTCTGAGACCCCGGTCATCTCCAGCCGCGAGGCCGCGTGCTTGCCGGAGCTCGATATCAGGACCGGACCCTCATCGGGGGTCGACGGCAGGCGACCATGGCTGCCTCCCACCAACCCGGTATCCAGGGGCACGCAATTCATCAGCGTTCGGAAGCCCGCCATCGCAGCCAGGCGCTTCAGGCCCAGGCGCGGCTTGTGCAGGGGCTTCGAGGGATCGAGCACCAGCTCGAGCGGATCGAAGCCCGGCTTTCTGTGGATGTCGACGGTCCGGGAAAAATCAGGAGCATCGCCCTCCTCCAGCCAGTAATAGTAATCAAACCAGCGCCCCGCCTCGGCAACGGCGACAAGATCTCCCGAGCGCGCATGGTCGAGGCCATGGACCCGCTTGCCATCCTCATCAAGCACCTCCTCAACACCGGGAAGCTCCTCGACAAGCCGCTTGACCGAGGCCCTGTTTTCCTCCCGGCGAACATAGACATGGGCCACCTGGTGATCACTCAGGGCAAAGGCCTCGGAGGCTCCGGGGTCGAGCAGCTCTCCATTGCGGGCCCGGTGCACCTTCAGCAGCCCGGTCTCCCGGAGAGCCCTGTTGATGGGGACACTCGAGCTGACCTCGGTGATCCCGTATTCGCTGAGGACGACCACCTCCATATCTCGCGCCCGGGCCGCCGTGATGATGCCGCCAACCACCTTGTCCACCTCGCCAAGAGTCCCGTCCAGGCCAGAGAAAACAGGACCGAACCTCTGCAAGTCGTAGTCCAGGTGAGGCAGGTAAACGAGAGTCAGGGTAGGACGATGGATACCGATCACCTGCTCGGCACAGTGGCCGATCCACTCGCTCGAGCGGATGCCCGAAAGCGGCCCCCAGAAGTTAAATAGAGGAAACTCGCCCAGCTCGAGCTTGAGAGCGTCGCGAAGCTCCGGCGGGTGGGCGTAAAAGTCAGGGCTCTTGCGGCCATCGGCGTGATAGGTCGGACGGGGAGTGACGCTCCAGTCGGTACCGGAATACATGTTGTACCACCAGAAAAGCTTGGCGCAGGTAAAGTCGGCATCACGGGCTCTGCCCCGGTCCCAGATCTTCTCCCCCTCCACCAGGTGGTTCGACTGCTTCCACATCTGGATCTCAGCCTGCTCGCGGGAATACCAGCCATTGCCGACAATTCCATGCTGCGAGGGCAGGCAACCGGTCAACATGGTCGCCTGGGCGCTGCAGGTCACGGCTGGCAGCACCGTTCCGAGCTCGGCCTGGAAGCCTCCTGCGGCGAGGGCCTGGAGATTGGGCATCCGGCCATCAACCATCCCGGGCGTCAGTCCGACAACATTGACAACCACCAGGGATCTCATGAAAATCTCGCTCGTTCAAGCTGAGAAAATCCGGCTTCAGAACAAGCGAAGCGGGAAAAAGTGCCTAAAAAACGGGCGCTTCTAAAATGGGGATTCCAGAAGCGCCCTGGGGCAGTTGTGGGGAACATTAGATTACAATTCGCATAGGGGGGATTCAACAGGAATCCTTTTCTTATCAGGAAAAAATTCGTTCGCTTAAAAACGAAAGCCTAACCTCCAGCGTCTGGCTTGACCCGCCACGGTTAGTTGAGTCGTCCTGTAGGCCAGTTCATTGTTTTCAGAGAATCAAGCGCCGCCAAGACTTCTATCAATTCGTTCCGAGACCTCCTCGATGCTTCCGGATCCGTCAATGACATCGAGCAGGCCGCGCTGTCGATAAAAACCCGTCAGCGGCTCTGTAAGGTATCTGTAAGTGTTCAGCCGTTCAAGCTGAACACTTTCACTATCATCTTCGCGCCTTGAAAGTTCACCCCCGCATTCATCGCAGCGGCCCTCCCGCGCGGGAACCTTGAACAGCTGGTGAAAGATTTCCCCGCATTGAGCGCAGAGAAGGCGACCCGTCAACCTGGCTACGAGGGTGTCGCTGCTGGCATCGAGCAGCAGCACCCGCGAGAGCTCGCCCCCCCGCTCGCTCAACATCTGCTCGAGCTTTTCCGCCTGGGCAATCGTCCTTGGAAACCCATCGAGAATGAGTCCTGTGACGGGACCGCTCCGATCAAGCTGCTTCTCCAGGACGGCCAGTACCGTCTCGTCGGAGGCAAACTCCCCTCGCGCCAGGGCGGCCTGGATCGTCGCACCCAGCTCCGAGCCCTCGGAGATCTCAACGCGAAGAGCCTCCCCCATGGAAAAATGCGCCATCCCCCGGCGCTCGCTGAGACGCGAAGCCTGGACTCCCTTGCCGACCCCGGGAGGACCGAAGAAAACAATGTTGTCGGGAAGCCTGACCATGACGAAACCTGGGACTGACCTGTTAACCCGGTTGTCCGACGGCACCGGAGCGACGATTCTACCAGCCCGGAGAAATCTTTTCAGGTAAATGTGTCCGGCCGTAATTAATAGCATCCCTATAGCAGGGGGTTTTATCATTGGACCTATACGGGGCAGGGATCTTGACCATGACCGGATACACACGAAAAATCAGCCGCGGGACATTGTGGCTCAGCCTGGCGCTGAGCCTCGCCTCGAACCAGGCTCGCTGCGGCGAGCGGCCGGGGCTCGAGCTCATCGCTCGCGACAGCTACCTTCCCGGGATCCCCCTCCTGCTGCGGGTCGAGCTGCGCGACCCCGATGGCTCGCTCCACCGCCAGCGCTGGGATGCCACCGCGAGAATCCGGATCGAAGGTGAAGGCGCGAGCATCTCCCCCGGCGAGGTGCTGCTCAGGAACGGCATCGGAAGCGTCCTCGCCCGTATCGACGGCGCGGGCGAGCTCCGGCTTGTCATCAGCCTCGATGGCGAGGAGCTCACGAAGGAGCTGGCCGACCTCACCGGCGAGCCCCGGCGCGAGGTCGCCGGTGACCTGCCGGCGGAGGAGATCGAGTGGTCAGGCGTCATCCGGGTCACCGGCAATTTGACGATTCCTGAAGATGGAACCCTCAGGCTGCTCCCGGGAGCCCTGGTCCTGCTGGACGGGGTAGAGTCCGGCACCAACGGAACGGACATCAATGTGGAGGGGAAGCTCGAAAGCCTCGGCACCCGCGAGCGACCGGTGACGCTGACGGCGAGCGACCCGGCTGAGGCCTGGGGCGAGCTGGATCACGATGGAGAGGAAATGTCGGTCTACCGCTATACCATCATCACCCGGGCCGGCAACGCACCTGAAGGTGGACACACCGACTCGGGAGCGGCCATCAATGCTGACGACACGCTGATCACGCTGGAGCATTCGTCGATCAGTGACATCTCTGGAAAGACCATGGATGCCGAAGATTCGGAGATCGTGATGCGCGACTGCCTGCTGCAGCGCTCCGTGATGGGACCCGAGATCGAGGGTACCGCTCTCATCTTTGAAAACTCCGCCATCTTCGACATGCGGGGAGACGATGACAACGACGGCATCTACCTTCATGACCAGCACACGGGACAGGAGATCCACCTCAGCGGCTGCATTGTCGCAGGCGGCGATGACGATGGCATCGATACCCTGGGTAGTGATGTGACCATCGAGGACTGCATCGTGCGAGATTTCGCAGACAAGGGAATCAGTCTCTTCCATGACGATATCACGATCAGCCGCTGCCTGGTCGTGGGCAACGACATCGCCATCTCCTGCAAAACAGATGACGATAAGGGGGCCAGCGTCACCATCGACCACGTCACGGTCGCGGGCAACCGGATTGGGGTCGAGAGCCGCAATCGGGACGATGAAGATGATGCCGAGATCAACTACCGCATCTCGAACTCCATCATTCGCCCCGGCGAGGGAGATGGCGCCGCCGCCATCAGGACGGACTACGACCCGGCCTTCTTCACCATCGGCTATTGCAACCTCGCACAGGCGCTCGAGGGAGCTCGCGGGGGAAACAACCTGTTCACGGAACCGGGCTTCACCGATGAAAACGGCCATGATTTCCGCCTCTCGGCCGGCTCTCTCTGCATCGACGCCGGTGACCCCGAATCACCTCCGGATCCGAATGGAAGCCGGAGCGACATCGGCTACATTCCCTACTCCCTCGCCCCCCTGGAGCAGAGCTTCCTGCGCGGCGAGGCCAGTGGAGATGGCTCGATCGATATCACCGATGCGGTAAAGATCCTCTCCTACCTCTTCGCCGGAGCTGGAATCGCCTGCGCCTCGAGCGCCGACGGCAACGACGACGGAACCGTCGACATCACCGACGCGATCTACCTGCTCACCTGGCTCTTCGCCGGGGGGAACAGGCCGCCGCCGCCGACAGACACCTGCGGCCCTGACCCCACCCCCGACGAGCTCGACTGCAGCGAACCTCCGGCCTGCCCCTGAGATGCCGACCCCTGGAGGGTGGGTCTCGAAAGATGACAGGTGACTACTCGCCGCCATCCTCCCGGGCCGGGCTGTTGCGCAGCACCTCGATGATCGAGGAATTGTCAAGATCGCCAAGCCCCTCCTCTACCCCGCGAGCCAGCAGCTCCCTGTGCAGCCGCGACAGCGGCAGGTCGGCACCGGCGGCGTCCCCTATGCCCAGGACAAGCTCGACGTCCTTGAGATGCTGGGCGAGACGAGCCTCCGGGGCGTAATCGCTCTTCACCATCTTCCCTCCCTTGAGCTCGACAGCCCGGGAATGACCCGGACCGACGCGCAGAACCTCCAGCAGGGCTCCGGGCTCGACCCCGACCCGCTCAGCCAGGTACAACGCCTCGGCAAGAACCAGCCGGTTCAGGCCGACGGCGAGGTTCGACACGAGCTTCATCTTCGCCCCGGCTCCCACCGGACCGAGATGAAAGACTAGCGGGGAGAGAGCATCAAGAAGCTCCGCCGCCGCCTCGAGGCTCCCGGGCTCCGCACCTACAAGAAGAACTGCCTCACCAGAAAGCATGAGCTCCGAGGAGCCGCTGACCTCCGTCTCGACAAAGGCGATGCCAGCCCCGCCCATCCTGCCAGCCAGGGCCTCACTCCGGTCAGGGTCGCCGGTCGGACAGTCGATAACGAGCCGCCAGTCGACTGGCGGCCGCCGACAGGAGCCCTGCGGAGCCTCCGCAAACCTCCTCCACGGCATCCGAGCCGGGTAGGCAGAGCACGATCCTCTCGACTCGCTCGGCCAGTTGTGCAGGCGAGTCGACGGTCTCGATTCCAAGCTCCGGAGCGCGGCCAGGATCAATATCGAAGCCGACGAGCTCAAGGCCGCGTTCAAGCAGGCGCCGAGCGATGGCCGAGCCCAGAAGTCCAAGTCCAATCATGCCCGTCGCCTGCCTGCCGTCACCTGGAGCCCGGCTCATCTTCCCTCCGCAACCTCCAGTGCCGCGCAGGTCACCCCTTCGTGGCTGTCATTCCAGACCGCCTGCCCATCCCTGACCAGGATCACCTGGGGAGACTGGTGTCGTACCCCAAGGAGCTCCGCAAGCTCGAGAGACACCGGGCGGTCTTCGACCACAAGGATCATGACGCAGTGGACGCCCCTCTCCCGGGCAGCGGGAAGGTAGCTCATGACTTCACGCTGCGCGAAGGTGCTGATCGGACAGCGGGTGCTGTGCTTGAACACCATCACGGGCCTCTGTTCTGAGAGCTCCAGCAACCCGGAAAGTTCCTCGCTGGTGCTCAATCGCGGAAGATCCACGTTATCGGTCATCGGGAGCCTGATTCTTTCTTAAGCCAATTGGATATATCGACTTGGAGGTTTGAGAATAAGGCAGTGAGCGGTCTATTTCCACCTCGGGGTTAAGATGGAGGGACTCCTGAGCATTTTGCCGTTCACTGAAGGCCGACCTGGACGCGATAATCTCGGCTACACCCTGTTCCTGTCAGAAAGCCCCAGCCGCCCTGGCGCCATGAAATACACAACAGCGACACTCAAATTCTTCCTTCTCCTGGGATTGTTTTGCTCCTGGCCGCTGGCGGCCCGGACCCAGCCTGGAGAAAAAGAGAGCCTCGAGCGCCGACTGGCCGCCGTAAAAGACGCCTCCCCCGCCGCCCTGCTCAACACCGTGCAGGAGCTCGCCGCCGGGCTCACGGAACAAGTCGACAGGCAGCTCAAAGAGACACTCAAGGATGAAGGCTTCTTCGACCGGGGTGAAGAATACCGATTCGTCGCGGCCGCCCTGGCGCTCACCCGGAGGCAGGATCCCGGGCTGCGAAAGCTCGGCCTGACCAGCGCTCTCGTCCTGGCGCGCAAGGCGACCAGCAAGGAGATCCGCTGCCTCTCCATCCGCCTGCTCGGTGAAAGTGGAGAGCTCGACCGGGTCAAGAGCACCCTGGCGAACATCCTGGAGGAGGCCGTCAAAAAGGACAAGCCCCGGCTCCTCATCGCGGCGAGCCTGGCTCTCGACCGCCTGGAAAACACCGGCTCACGCCTTCCTCTCCTGCGCCTGGTTCACAACACCGGCAGGAGCTTTGCGATTCGCTCGGAGGCGGCGCTCGCGATCGCCCGCATGAGCCCGCGAGGCGCCCTCGACCCCATCGTCCTCGCCTTCATCAGGAAGCTCAGCGGCGAGCAAAGCGAACGGGGCGCCCTGGCCCGGCTGCTCTTTGAGCGCGCGGCGCGGCTCAACGGCCAGGCGCCTGACCTCCTCGACCAGCTCGAAAAACTACAGAGAGAAAATGCTCAGCTCGCAAAGCGTATCAAGGACCTCGAGATCAAGCGCCGGGAGGGGCCGGGCGACGCGCTTGAAGAATTCATCGACATGCTCCGTGGAGAATTCGTCGACCCGGCTGAGGTGAACATAAAGACCCTGGCCTCCGCAGCCTTCAGGGCCCTTGTAGACCAGCTCGACTTTTCCACTTTCCTCTCGCCGGCCGACCTCGACCGGGCGCGCAGAAGAAGCGCCGGACGCCAGCTGGGCCTCGGAGCTGAATTCTTCAAGCTCGACAGGCTGTCTCCCCTCATCGTCGCCAGGACCTTCCCCCACAAGAACAACACCGGCACGCGCAAGGCGCTGCACGCGGGTGACCGGGTGGTAGCCCTGGCGGGAGAATCGACCATCGATCTCCGGCCTGAGGACATCCGGGCGATCCTGGGAAACCAGGAGCCCGGGCAACCGGTCCATGTCGAGATCGATCGATGGGGACAGGCCGACTCCCTCAACATCGTCATCCAGCATGGACCCGTCGAAACCCCGGCGCTCTTTTCCGAGCTGCTCCCGGAGGCCGTGGCCTATGTTCGCGTGCCCCGGTTCGGCTCCAGAACCGCCGAGAACCTCGGCGAGATCCTCACGAATTTCAGCGAACGAGCCGGCGGCCTGAAAGGTTTCATCCTGGACCTGCGAGGCAACAGCGGCGGACTCCTCGAGGAGGCTGTGAAGGTCGTCGACCTGCTGGTCGATGACGCCGGGGTGCCCATCGTCTCGCAGGTGTCAAGCGGCGGCCGGCCCGGCCGCGAATACAATGCCACCGCCGGCAGGCTCATCACCTGCCCGACGATGATCCTGGTCAACGGCTGGTCGGCCAGCTCCTCGGAGGTCGTGGCCGGCGCCCTCCAGGACCTCAAGCGGGCCACCATCATAGGGACCAGGACCTACGGAAAGGGAGTGTCCCAGCAACGGCTCGATGTTCCCGCGAGCGTCAACAGGCTGGTTGGGGGAAAGGCCTCGGTACAGCTCGCTAATTTCTACCTGCAGCTTCCCTCCGGTAGGCGTTTCCACGGGCCAAGGGATTCGAGGGGCCGGGTAACAGTGGGCCGGCGCGGCGGAATCGAGCCGGACGTCATCGTCGCAGACCCCCTCAAAGAGCTCGCCTCCTGGGAACAGGATGAGCTCCTGCGGGTACAATACTCCACCGAGCTTTACGAATACCTCAACATCCACTACGAGCACCTGGAGTTCCTCTGGCAGGAGGCTCCACGGGATCTCACCAGGGCGGAAGACTACCCGGAATTCCTCCTCCTCTACAGCTCCCTGGCCACCAGCCTGAGCGAAGCACAGGTCGGCGCGGCCCTCCATCTCCTGCTCCATCGAAAGATCGAAGATGAGAAACAAACGGAATTCGCCAACACCCTGCATGCCGACATCCAGCTGCAGAAGGCCATTGCGGAGCTTGGAATCACCGCGGAAACCCACCCCTCCTACGCGAGATGGCTACCGGGCAAGATCCAGCGGGACTGAGTAAAAGGCCGGCTCAGAAGTCCTCGAGCTCGAGGGGATCGTCTTCTCCTTTGCCATCCTCGTCCTGCTCCGATTCCTCGGTCTCGTCGCCGGGATCAACCGCCGCCTTCCCTGGCCCTGGCGGCTTCTCGATAAAATCTGAGGGATCAAAGCCTTCTTCTAACTCGCCCGGGCCGGGGCCGGCGAAGCCGGCGAGAGCCTTCGTCGCCATCTCCTTGACCGTCGCGATTTCCTTCTCGTTGAGCTTGACGGAGATGATGACGTTCTTGCCATCGCTCTTGGGCATCAGCTTACCCATGAGCCCGAGGGCCTTCGGGCCAAGCATCTGCATAGCCAGGAGCGAGATGCCGCCCAGCTGGGTTCCAATAGTCGTCTTGGTGTTCTCCGCATCCGCGGGCGAAGGCGTGGCGCCGATCAATTCCAGCGAGAACTCGGCGCCGCCTGAGTCGAGCGCCAGCATCAGGGCATCGATCTTGATGGCCGGAGTGGGCGCTTCGGCTGCGTCATCCGGACCTGGGATTCCTCCGGGCGGAACGGCAAGCCCCTGCTGCAGCGCGGCCCCGGCCTCTTCCGGAACGTCCGCCACCAGCCAGAGCGCCTCCTTCCTCGCGAGCCCCTTGCTCATGGAATTGAAGACCGCGTTCGTGAGGATCCCCTGGCCTTCGCCCTTCCTGCGAGCGATCACCTTGTCGAGCCAGGCGGGAGTGGCGAACATCATCTGTCCTGTCGAAAGAAAGGTAAAGCGGCCCTTTATCGATTGGCCCTCGGCCACTGAATATATATTGAGACCCGCCTTCACCTCGGGCGCCGAAGGCGAGAGAACTTCCATCTCAACCAGCGCGCTCACGATCGCAGCCGGATCACTGAATTGACCCTCTACCAGGACCAGCCCATCCGACTCCACCGCGGCGGCGCCCGCCGCCCCGAAATCTTCTATGCCTGGGATCGGGGAGTTCTCGGGCATCTCGCCCGCGACCAGGATGCTCCGGATGCTGGTGAACGGATCGAGCCCGGCGGCCATAGCCAGCTTGGCTGGCTCCGGTAGTGGGTAAGAGCCCTCTTCCAGCTCCGCGGGCGTACGGGGAAGTTTTTCCCCGGTAAGACCCTCGTAGGCCGCGATCAGGCGAGGAATATTCAAACCCAGAATCACCTGCGCATCGACGGGAACCAGTAAAGCGGCCGGCGATGAGGTGGCGGAAATTGCTGCCAGGGCCGGAGCTTCCGGCTCAGCCGGAAGGCCCTCGGGCTTCTCAGGAGCGGGCTCGGCCACTTCAGGTTTCGCGGCTTCAGGTTCAGTCTCCCCGGGTTCCGCTGGAGCCTCTGGCTCCTCCGCGGGTTCCTCTGCGGGTTCCTCCGCGGAGGAATCGTCAACGGCGGCAAGCTTCTGGTTGCCGGCCGGGGCCTTTCCTCCAATTACCATATTGGTAACAAAGAAATCGACCGCCGCGAGCCCGCCCACCACCAGCAGGAGGACAACGACCAGCAGGGCGGGGCTCTTCCTGCTTCCGGCCACCTGGACCTCGGACCCACGGCCCGAATCCTCGGAAATCTTCGAGCTCGAAAAACCTTCTTTCTTGAAAGAAGCTTTCTTATCGCCTTTTCGCGCCGAGATGCCGCCCTTCTTGAAGGAAGGCTTCTTCTTGGCGGGCGCCTGCTCCTCGGAAACGGCAGGCGTCTGCGGCACATCCTCCTCGACGGAAGAAGCCGCCGCCTCAACGACTGTTGCTTCCCCGATCAACATGACCTCTGAGCAGGCTTTACAGCTCATCTTGCGGCCGGCAAACTTCTCCGGCGCCTTGTACTTGGCGCCACACCCGTTACAGATAACCTCGATCATCTCGTTTCTCCCGTTTTCTCTAGCAGGCCGCGGTTGGCCTGCGGCCTGGAAATATTCAGCTGTCTTCTTTCCCGGAAGATCCTCTCCCGAGCAGGCCTTACATTATTTCACGCTCCCGTGAAGGTGTCCATCTGTTGATGGAGACCGGTTGGTGTTCTCGCCACCATGCAAACTCATGGTAATATGACAACCTCAGGGAAACAGTGACCAAAGCAAACCCCCGTGAGATTGAAATGGCGGACCCGACAACCCCCGAACCAGGATCCGAAACGTCTCGAGGCCAGGAACCCGGCGCCCCAGCCGTAAAGAACCTGTCCGACAACGAGACCGTGGAGCTGTTGCGTGACTCCGCCGCGCGGCTGAAAGACGAGCTCGGAAAGGTCGTCGTCGGCCAGCACGAGGTGATCGAGCAGATGCTCATCGCCATGTTCGCCGGCGGACACTCGATCCTGATCGGGGTTCCCGGCCTGGCCAAGACCCTGCTGGTCTCCACGCTGGCGCGGATCCTGAACCTCAGCTTCCGGAGAATCCAGTTCACGCCCGATCTCATGCCCTCGGACATCACCGGCACCGACATCCTCCAGGAGGATCCCGACTCGGGCCGGCGCAGCTTCCACTTCATGAAGGGGCCGATCTTCGCAAACATGCTGCTCGCGGATGAGATCAACCGCACCCCGCCGAAAACACAGGCCGCCCTGCTCGAGGCGATGCAGGAGCGAAAGGTCACCGTCGGCCAGCAGACCGAGGAGCTGCCGTCGCCTTTCTTCGTTGTCGCCACGCAGAACCCCATCGAGCAGGAAGGCACCTACAACCTTCCCGAGGCGCAGCTTGACCGTTTTATATTTTCAATACGGGTCGGATATCCGGAGGAAGAGGAGGAGCTCGAGATCATGAAGCGTACCAGGGCGCCTGAATCGATCGAGCTGTCTCCGGTACTCTCAGAGCAGGACATCATCCGGATCCAGGCGGTGGTGCCGAAGGTTCCGGCTGCCGACCATGTCTACCGTTTCGCCCTCAAACTGGTACGCCGCTCACGCCCGGAAGAGCCCGGTTCCCCCGGCTATATTCGCGACAGCCTGACCTTTGGAGCGGGGCCGCGGGCGGCCCAATACCTGATGACGGCAGCCAAGGCCAGGGCCATCCTCCGCGGCCGCTTCCACGTCAACCTGGCGGATATCGCCCGGGTCGCTGTACCCGTTCTCTCCCACCGGCTGATCACCAACTTCAATGCGGCTGCCGAAGGAATCACGCCGCAGAGCCTGGTGAACAGGCTCCTGGAGGAGCTCACCAGGGAAAACACAAAGGATTGAGCCGCCAATGACGGAACTGCGGGACTTCCTCGATCCAGGCTCCGTTGCACAGCTCGAGCGGCTGCAGGTC
Organism: Planctomycetes bacterium UBA1146; assembly: GCA_963579555.1. Classification (GTDB taxonomy): domain Bacteria; phylum Planctomycetota; class UBA8108; order UBA8108; family UBA8108; genus UBA8108. The sequence continues at coordinate 9,372 of CAUZHA010000045.1, read as the reverse complement.
GTGGCCAGGAAGATCGCGGAGGGCTTCCTCAGGGGCCTCCACCGAAGCTCCGCCCGGGGCTCCTCGATAGAATACGCCGAGCACCGGCCCTATGTACCCGGCGATGACCTCAAGCACCTCGACTGGCGCAGCTACGCCCGCACCGATCGCTTCTATCTCAAACAATTCGAGGACGAGACCAACCTGCGCGCCACCCTGGTCCTCGACACCTCGGCCTCGATGAGCTTCTCGAGCGGAGAGATCACCAAGCTGCGCTACGCATCCTGCCTGGCGGCAGCCATGGCCTACCTCCTCCTGGGCCAGCGTGACGCTGTCGGACTGGCCCTCGCGGGTGAATCACTCAAGCAACACATTCCCCCCAGGGCCTCGGCCGAAAACCTCGCGGGGATCTACGGAGCCATGGAGAAGGCACGGCCTGAAGGCCGGACGGACCTCTCGAAGGTCCTCAGCCAGCTTGCCGAACGCGTCGATCCGGGCTCCCTGACGATACTCATCTCCGACCTGCTCGATGACGAGCAAAGTGTCCTGTCGGGCATTTCCCAGCTGCGCCAGCGCGGCAGCGAGGTCATCGTCCTCCAGGTGCTCGATCCCTGCGAGAAGGAGCTGCCCTTCAACAGCTGGATGGTGCTGAGGGATATCGAGGATCCCTCGATCGAGATGCGCCTCGATGCCCGGCAGCTGGCCGAGCTCTACCGTGAAAACTTCATCGAGCACCAGGATGCGATCCGCAAGGGCTGCTCGGCCGCTGCGGTCGACTACCTCTGCCTCGATACGAGCGCTCCCTTCGCCAACACTCTCGGACGATTCCTCCATCTCCGGTCGAGGCAGAGATGAACCCACTACCGGACACCTTCCACAACCCCTATCTCTGGCCGCTGCTGCTCTTCGCGCTCCTGCCGATGCTCCTGTATCTCGTCGATCGGCGCCGGGCGCGACGGCTGGACTGGCCCGCGCTGCGTTTCTTTCTCACCCGCCAGCGCGCCAGGCTGCGATGGATCCGCCTGCGGGAGGCGCTCCTCATCCTGGTGCGCAGCCTGGCTCTCTTCCTGGTGGTCTACGCTCTCCTGGGACCAGCCACCCGGGTCGAAAGAGAGCTCAGCTCCTCGAGCTCTCTGAACCGCGGCCTCGTGCTGGTCTTCGACACCAGCTTCAGCATGTCCTACCGCCCGGCTGAAGAAGCCGGCGATCTGCTGAAGAGGGCAAAGACCCGAGCGCGAGCTCTCCTGGATGAGCTCCGGCCGGCGGACTCCGCGCTGGTCGTATCGCCGCCAGCCACCGATCGAACGCCCGGAGATGACCTCTTCGATCTGGAAAAAAGACGCCTTGAGCTGGAGGAGCTGGAGCTCGGCGGCGGCCCCTTCGACCTTCTTCACGCTATCGACGATGCGATCGGAAAGGCCGCGCTGCTGTCAGCCGACATACGCGAAATCTACATCTTCACCGACCACCAGGCCGGCAGCCTTCCGGCGAAGGAGGAGAGGAGCCTCGAATTCCTCGCCTCAAGACTCGCCGCGCTCGATCCGGCTCCATCCATCACGCTGGTAGACTGCGGAACTCCAGAGACCTCCAACCACAGGATTGTCGAATTCGAAAGTGACTCACTCGTAACAGGAACCGACTCCGCCATTGGCTTTCACGTCAGGGTCGCCCCCGCTCCCGGAGCCGGCGGCCTGCACCTGAGAGTCACCGTCGATGGCGAGGTCATCGTCAGCAGGCCGCTGGAAGAAGAGGGGCCGGCCACCCGGGAGCTCTCCTTCAGCCATCGCTTCTCCAGCGCTGGAACGGCCCGGGTTAGCGCCGAGCTTGTCGGCGAAGGGGCAGGAGATGGCCTTCCCGGCGATGACGCGCGGCATCTCGTAATCGAGGTGCTCGACCGGCTCGAGGTGCCCATCATCCAGGGCTCTCCCGATAAGGGCCGGGCCGGCGGAGGACACTGGCTGGACCTGGCCCTCTTTCCCAGGTATGGAGAGGGCCAGCCCCCCAAGGTCATCTTCCGGCCGGTGATTCTCGGCTCCGCCGAGAGCGGGATCCTGGCCAGGTCCAGGGTCCTTGTGCTGTCTGGAATTCCATCAGTCGAGCCCCGAGAGCTGGAGCTTATCGAAAACTTCGTCCGCAGGGGCGGTGGCCTCCTGGTCTTCGCCGATGCGGCAACCGACCGGCTCTTCGCCAACGACCGGCTCTGGCAGGAGGGAAGGGGACTTCTTCCAGCCGCGCTGCTGAAGCGACAGAAGTCGGAGACTGGCGAGGCCTACCATCCTGTCGCAGTCAACCTGGAGCATCCGGTCCTTTCGATCTTCAAGGGGGTCTCAGAAGCGGACCTGGGCCGGCTGGCGATAAGAAGCTACTGGACAACCGGGCCGGTAAAGGAAAAGGCGGCCATCCTTTCGAGAACGAGCGGAGGGTCGCCCTGGATCATCGAACATTCACTCTCCGATGGCAGGGTCATCTTCTTCGCTACCGGGGCGGACCCCGCTGACACCGACCTGCCGCGCACCCCGCTCTTTGTTCCCCTCCTCCACAGATTGATCCGCTACCTGGCCCTGGGCCCCTCAATCGCCATCGGCTGTAACCAGGGAGGAACCCTGGAGGTGGCGCTGGAGGCCGACGAACGGGCTGCGGAAATTCGGCTCACCCGGCCGAATGGAGAAACCGAAAAAATCACCAACTCCACCGGGACCGGAAAAAGAGGTGTCTCCTGGAGGAAAACCACGCAAACCGGGTTCTATTCCTTCGACATCGGCCAGGGAAACAGTGGCAAGCGAACTGTAACCCTGGCGGTCAATATGGATCCCGCTGAATCAAACCTCGAGCGAATCGATGCCGACTCCCTGGAGCTGCTGGAGCGAAAGCTCGGTATCGACAGGTTGAGACACTCCCAGGACAGACCCGGCCTCCGGCGGAGCGTCATCGTCGAGCTCGAGCACTGGCCCTACGCCCTCCTGGCCAGCCTGCTCCTCCTCTTTTGCGAGCTTGTTCTTCTCAGGGGATTCGCCTCGTCGAGATCGCCGGTGCCGGCAGGAGGCTCCTCATGACCCTCGTCACAGGCTGGCTTCCACTGTGGGCTCTCCCCCTCCTGTTTGCCGCCGCTGCCGCCGCCTCGATCGTTCTCTACAGGACCGACCGCCGCAGCTGCGGTCCCCTGGGAGGCTGGACCTTGACCCTCCTGCGATTTCTTCTCCTGGCCTCCATCAGCTTCATACTCCTCGACCCCGCCCTGGTAGAGACGGCCACCGAACAGAAGCGCGGCGACGTCCTGCTGATCGTAGACACATCCGGAAGCATGGGATTGGAGGACGCCGGGGGTACAGCCGCCCCCATCTCCAGGATTGACGCGGTCCGCGGCCTGCTCTCATCTCCCTGGCTTGAAAACCTCGAGGATCGCTTTGATATTTCCCTTCATTCCCTGGCGGAGACCATCGAGCCCCTGGAAGGGCCGGACAGTCTCTCGCTCGACAACGTCGGAAGGACGGACCTGGGGACTCCTCTCCTGCAGAAAGCCCTGAGGGCGCGGCGAGAAGATCTGGCGGGAATCATCCTGGTAACGGATGGACATCACAATGCCCCCGGAGATCCCCGGGAGGCCGCCCGCTCGCTTGGCGCCCTTGGTATTCCCATCATCGCCCTGGGGGTCGGCAAGGCAGAGCGTCCCCCGGACCTCGTGCTCGAGGCTTTGGAGACGCCCCGCAGGGTCTTCAGGGGAGATGAAATCAGAGCTGAGATAACCCTCCAGAACACGGGTATCGAGACCGCAGAGGTCAAGGTGAATGTCCTCGAGGGCGGGAGAGAGCTGGCCTCCTTCCTCATCGACGAGCTCCCAGCTACGGAAATCTCTCACTGGCCGCTTCGATTCAGGATTGACGAACCCGGCCGGCACAAGCTGAGCATCGGCTTCGAGGGTGTCAAGGGAGAGGCTCTCACGGAAAACAACCGGCGCGAGACCTGGCTGGAGGTCCTCGATGACGAGGCCAACGTGCTCTATCTCGAGGGCTCCCCCAGATGGGAATACCGCTACCTGAAGAATACCTGGGACCGGGATGACAAGATCTCCCTCGACTCTCACCTGGTGCCCGCTCCTCCGAGAAGGAAGCTGCCGCCGGATTTCCCGAGGAGCCCTGAAGAGCTGGCCAAATACGATGCCGTAATACTTGGCGACATCGAGCCGGAGCTCTTTGATAGGCGGCTGCGGAAGAGCCTGCGTGAGTACGTGGAGGCGAGGGGCGGGACCCTGGTCCTGGTGGCCGGGCCGGATGCCATGCCGGCGTCCTGGGCTGGAACCTCCCTGGAGGAGCTGCTGCCGGTAAGGCTGGCATCTCCGCCTCCAGGGCGCGAGCTGGGAGCGCAGCTGGCCCGGGACGGGGCGGCGCTCTCCCTGGCGGCCGCCGGGGAGGAGGCTGAGCTCTGCCGACTTCTTCCGGGACGGCAGAGAAACCTCGAGCTCTGGGAGCTGCTTCCGGCTCCCCGGTGGTATCACCCGGTGGCTGGCATCGTGGAGGGAAGTCGTCTCCTGGTCACAGCGGGAGAGGAAAAGGCCCCGGTGCTCGTATCCCGGAAGTTCGGAACCGGCAAGGTCTTCTACAGTGGAATCGACTCAACCTGGAGATGGCGACTGCGCTTCGGCGACCTGCTCTACAGAAGATTCTGGGGCGAGGTTATTCGCTGGGCTGTATCCGAACAGATGAACGCCGCCGACAGCCTGGTACGCCTGGGAACCAACAAGGCTGTCTATCGTTTCCCCGAAGACATCGAGATCTCCGCGCTCCTCGAGAATCACGACGGTCAGGCCGCCTCCGGGAGCCTGGTCGACGCGGTCATCCGGCCGCTCTCCTCTCCTCAGCAGCAGCTGCGGGTGCGGCTCAGGCCCGTACCCGAAAGCGGCGGACGCTACCAGGGCATCCTCCCGGCCTCTCAATACGCGCTCCTTCTCGAAGACACGGGCCTGGCCGCGGCGAAGAAGACCGGCAGCTTCCGCGAGTTCGAGCTGACGCTCGATGTCTCGACCATCGCCGGCTATTCATCCCGCCCGGACCGAGCCAGGATCCTCTTCGCGGTCGAGCCGCCGGCCGAGAATGAGACGCTCGACATCTATTGCGACGACGAGAGCCTGGGGGACATCGCCAAGCTTTCCGGGGGCGCCTACCTCCACCTGTCCGAGGCCGCAAGCGTCATCGGACGGCTGCCTGAAAAAACACGTACAATCGAGCGGACCTATACCTATGCCGCCCTGGACCACCCCTGGATCCTCGCGATACTCCTCGTCTCCCTGCTGGCGATGGAATGGGTTGCGAGGAAAACACTGAAGCTGGTATAGATCCTTGCCGAAGCACAGAGAGGAGGCTCCCTTCAGGCCCAGTGAAAACATTTTGAAGATGTTCGCCTCTCGATCCGTATCTCTTTCTACAGGCGGCAGGAGTCGTCCTGGTTTCTCACTCGCAGACCCCGACAGGGCAGGAACGGAAAAAACACTATGAAGGGAATCCTGCTCGCCGGCGGCTCCGGCAGCCGCATGTTGCCGCTCACCGCCTCGCTCAACAAACAGCTGCTGCCGGTCTACAACAAGCCGATGATCTACTATCCCCTGTCAACCCTGATGCTGGCCGGGGTCAAGGATGTGCTGGTGATCACCTCACCCGGCGACCGCCAGCTCTTTGAGCGCCTGCTGGGCGATGGCTCGAGACTTGGAATCTCCATCCGCTACGCGGCCCAGGAGCGGCCCGGCGGGATCGCCGAGGCCCTGATCATCGGAGCCGACTTCGCGGCAGACGAGCGGGTGGCCCTTGCCCTGGGCGACAATGTCTTCTACGGGGCCGGCTTCGCCGACTGCCTCAATCGCGCCGGCAAGCGGCAGGAGGGCGCCACCGTATTCGCCTGCGAGGTGGAAGACCCCGAGCGCTTCGGGGTCGTGGAGCTTGACGGCGGCGGCGCGCCCGTGAAGCTCGTTGAGAAGCCGGCTGAACCCTCCTCCAACCTGGCGGTGACCGGCCTCTATTTCTACGACGGCCAGGCGGTCGAGATGGCCCGCTCACTGGAGCCTTCCGCGCGCGGCGAGCTGGAGATTACCGACGTCAACCAGGCCTATCTCGACAGGGGGCAGCTGCGGGTAGAGACTCTGCCGAAGGACACCAGGTGGCTTGACACGGGAACCCACGAATCTCTGCTCCAGGCATCCACCGAGATTATGAACTTCGAGAAAAACCACGCCTCGCTGGCTGGCTCCATCGAGGAGACCGCCTTCCGGATGGGCTTCATCGACCTCGGCCAGCTCAAGGCGCTGGCCGAGGAGCTGAAGGAAAGCGACTACGGACGGCTTCTGCTCGAACATGCCGCTCAGGACTGATCTCAGGCGGCCTCAGATGTCTCCGAGGGTGTGACGCCGGCCGGCGTTCTCCTGGCGCAGGTATTGAAGCAGCGGCTGGAAATAATCGAGCATCGCCTCCGCGCTGATATCCTCTCCAATGCTCTCCCGCAGGACTGTACGCCAGTCCCGGGTCGCTCCGAGCTTCAGGATGGAGCCGAGGAAGGCGCCGATCTTCTTATTGCCGTAGTAGTTCGTATTGCGCGGCTCCTGGCCCAGGATCTTCCGCGCGATGTGACGATGGAACTGGTGCAGGAGGATATAAGAGATCGCGTAGTCGTAGTATTGAGCGGCATCGTTGTTGATGTGGGTCTTGGAGGCCGCATCACAGAACTCCTCACCCCGCTCAGCCGGCGGACTGATACCCTGGAACTCGGCCACGTACTTCCACCACCTCTCGTTGTAGCTCGAGACGGGAAGAGCGGCCGCGTAGAGATCGTGCTCGAAATGGGTCATCGTTCCCGTGGAGAAGGGAATGAAGACGACGAAGTCGAGAGCCTCCTTGAGCAGGGTCTGGATCTCGTCGACCCTGGCATCGACGGGTACCAGCCCGCGTCCCTGCAGAAAGCCCTTCTGCATCGAGGCCAGCCCGAGCAGGCTCCCGATCGCCTCGTGGAAGCCCCGGTTGGCTCCCTCCCTCAACAGCGGCGGCACCCGGGGGCTGGTGTACTCGATGTAATAGTAGATGTGACCGAGCTCATGGTGGGTCGTCTCCCACCAGCGAGCGTTGGGCTCGACGCTCATGAGGCAGCGAACATCTTCCTGCAGGTCCATATGCCACGCGCTGGCATGGTTGTTCTTCTTGTAGGCGGTCCCCTCGGGCAGAGGATAGAGGCTCGAGCGCTTGTAGAAGCTCGCGGGAAGCGGCTCGAAGCCGAGGCTGACGTAGAAGTCCTCCGCCTGGCGAACCAGCCGTTCGGGCTTGAAAGAAGAGAGCGTGCCGTCGAGATCGAAACCCTCGACCTTGACCATGGAGCCCCAGCTTTGTCCCCAGCGGTTGGGAAGCCAATGGGCCGGAAGCAGCTCCGGCACGTCCTTGCCGAACTTCTTCGCCAGCCGATATCGAGCCCAGGTATGAAGCTCCCGGTAGAGAGGACGGAGCTCGCGGGCGAAGCGGCGCATCTGCGCCATCATCTCAGGAACCGTCATGCCGTAATCGGAGACCTGGTATTGGAAAAAATCCTTATAGCCCAGCGCCTGCACGGTCTGGTTGCGCAGCGAGACAAGACCCGCCAGGCCCTTCTTGAGTCCCTTGCCCACCTCCTTCGAGGAATTCCAGGCGGCCAGGCGAACCTGCTCGTCATCCTCCTCCTCGAGAATCCGATCGATCTCGTTGGTGGTCACAGACTTACCATCGATCTTGAAATCAAAGCCAAAGAGAGCCTCGGTCTGCGCGGCATCCGCCTTGATACGCGCCTTCACGAGCCCGGGCTTTGTCTGCGGGTTTCTCGCCGCTGCGTAGAGGATCGCCTTGAGCTGGCGCACCTGCAGGTCGTTTAACCCGGCGCGGCCCTCGAGGTACCTCCGCGCCTTCTCGATGACCTCGACCGATCCGGTAAACTCGGCCACCTTTCCCTCAGCCTCCTCGTAGGCCTTTGAGTTGCTGCTGTCTCCATCGACGATCTTCGTATTGAGGCTCCAGTCAGCCTCGGCGGATTTCGCCTGGAGCCCGAGATAGGTCTCGGTATAGGACGCGAGAAAAGAATCAACCTCGTTGACCAGCTCGCTCTGGACCACCGGCTGGGTACAGCTACAAAGAAGGGCGAGGGGAATGGAAAGCAGGAAGTATTTCACTGGTCAGAACCTCTTGGATGAGTGCGTTGAATGAAAAAAGCCGGCCCGGGCCGACGAGGTAGCGTACTCCTGGAAAAAATAAATGGGAAGCCCCCTAGGCGAGCACCCCGGTAAGCCAGGAGGAAATATCGGCGATTTCCTCCGCGCAGACCGAATGCTGCATCGGGTACTCCCTCCACTCGACCTCGTAGCCCTGCGCCTCGAGCGTCTGTCGCGAAAGCTGGCCGCCTTCATAGGGAACAACCGGGTCCTGCGTTCCGTGGGCCATGAAAATCGGGCAGTCGCCATTGGCCGGGCTAGCCTCCGACGCGAGTTTTTCAGGCAAGGTGAGGTAGGTCGACAGGGCCAGGATACCGGCAAGCCTGCGGGGATGGCGCACCCCGGCCTGCAGAGCGATCGCGCCGCCCTGTGAAAAACCCGCCAGGACGATCCGCTCCTCGCTCACCCCGCGCGAGACCTCGCGTTCCACCAGGGCCCGCACCTGCGTCTCAGAGGTCCGCAGCCCCTCGATGTCTTCATCCCTGCGGATATCCAGCCCGAGAATGTCGTACCAGGCGCGCATGACCATTCCCCCGTTGATGGTTACCGCCCTCTCGGGCGCGTGGGGAAAGATAAAACGAACCGCCAAATCCTCGGCCAGGCCCAGCTCGGGAACGATCGGCTCGAAGTCATGACCGTCCGCTCCAAGGCCGTGAAGCCAGATAATAGAAGACCTCGCGGGCACCGACGGCTCTCGTTCAACGCATTCAAGCAGTTCATCACTCATATGATTTCTTCCAACAAGTAGAGGTTTCGACCCGAGAAAGAATAGACACTGCGGATAGAAGTAACAAAATGTCCCTGCGAAAAAAAAACGGGAGGTGCTATGTCCTATAAAAACCTGAAGAGCTGCGTCACTGATCTCGAGCGCAACGGCCGCCTGGTGCGTGTCGCCGCGGAAGTGGATCCCTGCCTGGAGCTGGCCGAGATCCAGCGGCGGCTCTATGAGGCGGAGGGACCCGCCGTTCTCTTTGAAAACATCAAGGGCTCGCCCTTTCCGGCGCTAGCCAATCTCTTCGGCACCCCGGACCGCTGCAGGTTCCTGTTTCGCGGTGCGCTCGAGCGGGTCCGCAAGATCCTCCAGCTGAAGGCCGATCCGACCGCCGCCCTCAGGCACCCCTTCACCTTCGCCTCGGCGCCGCTCACAGCCTGGAGGTCGCTGCCGAAGAAGGCCTGGGGGGGAGCGG
>CAUZHA010000044.1:0-33353 GCA_963579555.1 Planctomycetes bacterium UBA1146 | reverse complement strand
GCAAGCCCCGCCACGACTCCGGGCGCTCCGGCGACTCGAAGTTCGAATCGCGCGGCTCCGGCAAGCCCCGCCACGACTCCAGGCGCTCCGGCGACTCGAGGTTCGAATCGCGCGGCTCCGGCAAGCCCCGCCACGACTCCAGGAGTTCCGACGACTCGAGGTTCGAATCGCGAAGGTCCGGCAAGCCCCGCCACGACTCCAGGCACTCGGACGACTCCGGAACTCCAACACGCCAGTCAGGAAAATCCCGAGCTCGAAACCGTAGAGCGAACGACCTGCCCTTTGAATTTAAATGGGCTGGAGATTCACAGGTTGCCCAGGGTTCCGGCGAAGGAGAAGCTCCTCGCCAGGGAGGCGCAAGGAGCCGCCCCGAAGCGGAGGATACGCGAACGGGGACGCCAAGGCAAAAAAGCAAGCGAAGCCGTCAACGCAATCGCCATCGGAACCAGCAGAACAACGCGGACGCCTGAGTCATCAAGTTGAGGTCTTGGCGGAAAAAATGATCTCCAGGTCATCCTGGACGCTGGAGAGACCGGTTCTGGTCCAGGCGAAAGTCATCCCCTGAAACAACAGGTCCGGATTTCTAATTGAAAGCCGTCTCATCTTGGCTCAAGTTATAGGCTTGAGAGGGTGGTTTTTCTCGGAACAAAGAGAGAGGACGGCGCTATGACTCGCCTGAATTTGTTTCTCCTCGCCTTGAGCCTTGCAGTAATCAACCGACAGGCTATCGCTGATGTCGGAGAGTTTCAGGATATAGCACAGGACCACCCGTTCCTGGTCCACCAGTACACCTTCGACGGTGCAGATCTTTTCGAGAAACGCCAGGACAACCGGGGAGAGCTCGATCTCATCGAGCAGGCGGCCGGCTCAGCGCTTGTGACCGATATCATCTACGGATCTCCGGGTTTCGACGAATCTTCCGAAGCCGTGACAACTTACCGCCCGCTGGCCGGCGGCGCAGAATTCAGCGATGGAGCGAACTTTCGCATCCCGAGCATCTCCCTGGGAGACGAGTTTTCCTTCGAAGTAATCTTCCGCCCCAGCGAGGAAACGATCTCCGGCGGAGCCTTCAACCTCGGCTACATCCTCGCCAACCGGATCGATAACGACCGGGGGTATTTCCTCTTCCAGGGGAGCGCGGAGCAGGATGAGTTCGGAGCCTGGGGTGTGGACGGAGATGACCTGGCCAGCGTCATCGGCGCATCCTTCAGCGTGAGCAACGAAAATACCCTCCTCGAAGAGCTGACAGCCGGAGACTGGTATTACGCCGCGGGAAGCTACTACTGGGAAAACGGTGAAACGACGTTTTTCAACTGCGTGGCAAACCTGAGCGAAGGCGAAACAGACCTCCTGATCGCTGGGCCGATCACCGTGCCTGGGTCCTATGGTCGTGAAATGGCAGGCTTGAGCATCGGGGGCCGTTTCGATGGCCCCGGAGAAGGGTTCCCCGGCGACATCGACGAGGTAAATCTCTACAACGGGTGGGTCGACGAAGATGAATTCGAGGAGCACCTGCTCGCGCTGCTTGACAAGGTAAACGCCGGGCCTCTCTTTCACCGGGGCGATCCCAACGATAGCGGCAGCCTGGACCTGTCGGATGGTCTCTATATCTTCAACTACCTCTTTACCGGCGGAGCCCAGCCAAGCTGTAACGAGTCGGCTGACTCCAACGCGGATGGAGCGGTTGATCTTTCGGATGGGATCTACCTGCTGAGCTATCTCTTCCTGGGCGGGCCTGCCCCGGCGGCCCCCGGCCCTCCGATGCAGGCCTGTGGGCCGGTACCGGCTGACAGCATGCTGAGCTGCGAGTCCTATTCGGGCTGCTGACCCCATCACGCAGCGAGACTTCCGTTTTCTGAGGAATCTATCTCGCCCCCGGTTCAGTCCTTGAGCAGGAGTGGGGATAAGCTTAGGATTTTCGATATGCGACACTTGCTCTTGCTCATTGCTGTGCTGACAAGTCAATCCGTCTTTGCGGAAGACAAAAAGGCTACCCCAGGCAGTCCGGCAAAGCTCTCCGGTCCGAAAAAAATTCTGCTTGTGGGCAACAGCTTCACCTATTGGAACAAGGGATTGTGGCATCACATGGAACAGCTGGTGCAATGCCGGACGGGAAAACAGATCTTCAAGGCGGAACGCGTCGTGCGTGGAGGCGCCTCCTTGAAGGTCCTGTGGGAAAAGACCAGGGCCCGCGCAATGATCTCCGAAGGAGCCTACGATGTTGTCGTTCTGCAGGAAGACATTCCGGAGACGAACATCGAGTCGTTCTATAAATACGCACGAAAATTTGATTCCTTGATTCGCCAATCCGGGGCCCAGTCCGTTTTCTTCATGGCCTGGGCCTACAAGCGGCTCGGCTGGACCAGCATGAAGGAAATTGCCCGGGCCCATCGCGCAATTGGCGCTCAGCTTGGCGCTCGCATAGCCCCGGCAGGCATCGCATGGGACAACGCGATGAAGGAGCGCCCCGGGGTGAACATGTACGCCAGGGACAAAGAGCACCCCAGCATTCAGGGAACCTACCTCGCGCTCTATGTGCTCTATTCGACAATCTTCCAGGAGAGCCCGCTCAAGCTTGAATACTTACCGAAGAAGCACGGGAACATGACCGCAGGGGAGGCGGGCTGGCTGAGGCGAGTTGCCTGGGCAACGGTACAAGCTGAACAGAAGGCGTTGCCAAAACCCGGAGGGAAAACCCGGTAATCGTTACCGACAGATTCCCTGGCCGTGCCCGGGCCAACCAGCAGAACCCAAAAAATCCAATTGGATTGGCATGGAAGTACCAACCGGTTAAGCCAATTCGACTATAATTTTCGAGAGAGAGTTTTTAGCCATCTCAAACAGAGTGATTCGAAGACCTTGAAAACCGCGCTCCCGACCTTCATCTCTTTCGTTTTTTCCGCAGGTCTTGTGACCTCCTTGCTGGCGGAGGATTCTACCGCGTCGATTCTATTGGCTTTCAAGACGCATTGCGTGAAATGCCACGGCCAGGGCGACAAGGTTAAAGGCAAGGTCAACCTGCTGGCGTTGAAATCAGAAAAAGACCTCCTGGCCAGGCCGGAGCTGCTCGATACGCTCATCGAGGTACTGAAAAATCGCGAGATGCCGCCAAAGAAAGAACCGGCGGTCCCGGAGCCCGCGCGCAAACACCTGGTCGCGCGACTCCAGGCGATGTTAGAACAGACTCTGAAGACCCGGGCCTTCGCGCCCACGCAGATCCGGAGAATGAATCGATTCCAGTACAACAATTCCGTTGTGGATCTCCTCGAGCTGAACCGTCAAATCTTTCGGCTCAATGAACGACTGATGCGACGGCGGGAGGATTACTTCAAACCCGAGACCAGGAAGATGCCCCCCCAGGTGCGTGTCTCCAGTCGGCCGCTCAGCAAGGACATCGACAACCAGCGGCCCGAGGGATTCAAGGGCGTCGCGTCGTTTCCCCAGGACAAGCGCGCCGAGCATGGCTTTGATAACCGTGCCGATCACCTGACGCTTTCGCCCTTGCTGATGGAGTCGTTTCTCAAGCTCAGCCAGACCATCGCCGAGAGCCCGGACCTGAACTCCAGGGAATGCCGAAGTTGGCAATGGCTGTTTACGCCGCCTGGGAAAGAGGCTGAATCGAGACCTGACCCCAAGGTCGCCGCGGGAAATGCGATTCGCTCCAGGCTCAATAGATTGCTGCGGCGGGCATTTCGACGGCCGGCTGAGCCCGCCACTGTGGAGCGTTTCGCGAAGTTCGCCGAGGCGCAACTCGCCACCGGGGCCACATTCGAGCAGGCGATGCGCACCGTCGTCGGAGCCATCCTCGGCATGCCCGACTTCCTCTATTTTTATGAGCTGCCCGACAAAGGAAATTCAGACGGCAAAGGCCGCGGGCGTCAGCGTATCAGTGATTTTGAGCTGGCTTCGCGACTGGCGCTGTTCTTCTGGAGCAGCATCCCTGACGATACGCTGCTCGACCTTGCCGAGGCCGGCAAGCTGAGCGATCCGAAAACACTCAGCGCGCAGATTGACCGTATGTTGAATGATCGGCGGTCGGGTCGGTTTTGCGACAACTTCCCCTCCCAGTGGTTACAACTGGATCGCCTGATCACCTCGGTTCCAGATCCAGCGAAGGTCCCGTACTTCTATCTTGTTGATGGCTATCGCACCAGCATGCACATGATATCGGAGCCACTGCTCCTGTTCGAGACGGTCTACGTGGAGGATCGGTCCATCATGGAGCTTCTGGATCCGAAGTTCACCTGGGAGAACGCCATGCTCCGAGCGAACTACGCCGGCCACTCCAAGGCGGGCCACGATGTTGTGACGCAGCTTTTCAAACGCATACCGCTCAGCGACCCTCGTCGTGGCGGTGTCATTACCTGCGCGGCCGTCATGACGATGACCGCCACCCCCACTCGCACCCAGCCGATTACCCGCGGCGCCTGGATCAACGCGGTGATCTTCAACGATCCGCCCGAGCCGCCTCCAGCCGATGTCCCGCCCCTGCCTGAAGCCAGCAAGGAAGAGCTGGCGAAGCTCACCATTCGTGAGCGCCTGGCCGCTCACCGCAAGCGCGAAGACTGCGCGGGCTGTCACAACAAGATCGACCCCTTTGGCTTCGCGCTGGAAAACTACGGCCCGACAGGCGTCTGGCGCGACAAGTACGAAAACGGGCGCGAGGTGAATGTCAGCGGCGTGCTGTTCAACCAGCACGAATTCAAGACACTGGTTGAATTCAAGCAGCTGATCCTGAAAGAGAAGCAACGGTTCATTCGCGGATTCATCTCCCACCTGCTGTCCTACGCACTGGGCAGGGAGCTGGGCCCCGTTGATTCGCCCATCCTGGACAACCTTGCCTCCAGGGCAGTGGCCGGCCAGGACCAGATGCGGGCCGTGCTCAAAAGCATTGCCCTGAGCGATCCATTTCTTCACAAGAACACTCTCGTAGAGGATGTAGCTGAAAAGAAAAAGAGCACGGGAAAATGAAGCCCGGGCATACCGGAACGAATTTACACTTCGGCAATTTCACGGCCTCCGTTAAAATCAAACAACGAAGGATACTTTCAAGATGAGCCGCCATAAAAAACCTCTCCGCTCCGTTTCGCGCCGCAACTTCCTGGCGTGTGCCGGCGGCGCCACCCTCAGCCTGCCGTGGCTCGAAAGCTATGCCGGCGCCCTGGGGCGCAAAGCAAAGACCCCGGCAAAGCGGCTGGCTTTTTTCTACCTGCCAAATGGAATTACGCGTCGAGGTTTCTTCCCCGGCGAAGGCGACCGGGCGCTGCCACAGTTCGCAGGGCAGAACAATGTGTGGCGTTTTGAAGGCAAGACCATCCCACCCGGCAGCCATCCACTGACACTCACGCCGACCATGGCACCGCTTCACAAGATGCGGAAGAAGGTCTCGCTGATCACCGGAATGGACCGCCTCTTCCAGCATGGCACCGATTCGCATGCCCAGTGCGCGTCCTGCTTCCTCACCAGCGTTGCGCCCTACGAGGTCAAGAACTCCGCCTATCCGCTCGCCCGTACATTGGACCACATCGCCGCCGACAGCATCGGCAAGTCGACGCCCTACTCGACCCTTGAATTGAGCTGCAACGACCACAAGAACAACATCGAGTCGATCTACTTCGACAACATGTCCTGGTACGGAACGGGGCACGTCGCCCCTTCAATGAGAAACCCTCGAAAAATCTATGACCGGCTGTTCGGTACGCAAGCCAATGCACGCTCCCGCGACATCACCGACCTCGCTCTTGGAAGCGCCCGCCAGTTCCAGAAACGCCTGGGAACCGCTGACCGTAGGAAATTCGACGAGTACTTCGAGGCGGTTCGAACGATTGAAACGCGAATGGATCGTATCGACAAAATGAAGTCCGAGCTGGCTGCCAACAATATCAAGCGTCCGGCCGAACATTTGCCTCGCAATGAATACATCCACCTGATGGGCGACCTGATGGTGACCGCATTGCAGAGCGGCCTGACCAACGTCGGCTCCCTGATGGTGGGTCCAGAACGGTGGACAACAGCCACCAACTGGGAGGGCATCCTGGACAAGCCGTACAGCCATCACGCCATGACCCACTCCATCCAGCATCACATGGAACATTTACTCAAGCTGGACCGATTTCACGTCTCGGCCTTTGCGCGGCTGCTTGAACGCATGGACAACATCAAGGAAGCCAACGACACAACCCTGCTGGACAACACCATCTTCACCCTCGGCGCCGGCATGGGAGATGGCACCACCCACCAGTACAACGACCTGCCCCTGGTCGTCGCGGGCGGCGGAGGCGGAGCTCTGAAGCTCGGCCAGCACGTGCACTGTAAGCAAGGCACTCCGCTTGCCAACCTATGGCTCACCCAGATGCGTGCCCTGGGCATTGAACGTAAAAAGTACGCGGACAGTACGGGAACGGTCGCCGAAATACAGGCCTAGGTGGTTTTTCTCCGCGTCCCAGGCCGTGGACTTTGCGCCATCTTACTTTGCCTGTCGATAGCAGGTATTGTTGAATATAAATGAAATGCGCAAAGGCAGCGCCCCTGCCGGAGCGCGGAACGCCTTGAATCGCTCTACTGGAGACCTCCATGAAAAAGGCTGCTCGTCTTCTGCTGGCCATCCTGCTTCTCTGCGCCGAACTCTCGGCCGCCGACAAGCCTAACATCATCTACATCATGCTCGACGATGCCGGCTACGGCGACGTGGGCTGCTACGGGCAGAAGAATTTCAAGACCCCGAACGTCGACGCGCTGGCCTCCGGGGGGTTGAAGTTCACGCAGCATTACTCGGGCAGCACGGTTTGTGCTCCGACACGTTGCTGCCTGATGACCGGGCTGCATACCGGGCACGCGTTCGTTCGCGGCAACCGCGAGGTGAAGCCCGTCGGCCAGTCACCGATCCCGGGCGATACCGTCACCGTCGCCAGGCTTCTGAAGAAGAGCGGGTACACGACCGGAGCCTTCGGCAAGTGGGGACTCGGCAACCCTGG
This sequence comes from Planctomycetes bacterium UBA1146, assembly GCA_963579555.1. GTDB lineage: Bacteria > Planctomycetota > UBA8108 > UBA8108 > UBA8108 > UBA8108. The sequence continues at coordinate 26,379 of CAUZHA010000044.1, read as the reverse complement.
CTCCGAGGGCGATCCGGTCAACCAGGGCTTCGACGTATTCTACGGCTACAACTGCCAGCGCAACGCCCACACCTACTACCCCTCCTGGCTCTACCACAACCTCGAAAAGGTCGAGCTCGATGGCAAGACCTACGCCCACGACCTGATCATGGCCGAGGCCCTCAGGTTTATTCGCAAGAACAAGGGTGGCCCCTTCTTCTGCTACCTGCCCTGGACCATCCCTCATGCCGCGATGCATGTCCCCGAAGAATACGCTGCCCCATTCCGTGAGAAATTTTCCAAATACGAAAACACCATCGGCCGCTACAAAGGACCCACCGTAAAGAACCCCGTGGCGGCATTCGCAGGCATGATGGTCAAGATGGATGAAGGCGTCGGGCAGGTCACCTCGCTGCTCAAGGAGCTCGGGATTGAGAAGGACACCGTGGTCCTCTTCACCTCGGACAACGGCCCCCACCGCGAGGGTGGGCACAAGCCCGACGTGTTTGACTCCAATGGCCCCCTCCGCGGCTACAAGCGAAGCGTAACCGAAGGCGGCATCCGGGTGCCCCTGATCGCCCACTGGCCCGGCAAGATCAAGCCCGGAACGACCACCGAACACATCTCGGCTCATTGGGATTTCCTGCCGACCGCCTGTGCGCTGGCAGGCATTGAACCCCCCAAGTCCATCGATGGCATCAGCTTCCTGCCGACTCTCCTGGGAAAAAGCGAAGAGCAGCGACAGCATGATTACCTCTACTGGGAATTCTACGAACAGGGAGGCAAGCGGGCCGCGCGCTTCGGTAAATGGAAGGCGCTCCAGCGGAACCTCAAGAGGAACCTCGACAGCCCGGTCCAGCTCTTCAACCTGGATACCGATATCGGCGAGAAAAAGAACCTGGCGGAAAAACACCCGGAGCTGGTCAAAAAGGCTCGGGAGATCTTTGCTGAAGCCCATACACCGTCTACCCGGTGGGGAAATCTGTCCAAATCAACCAGCAAGACCAAAAAAAGCAAATGACCGGCCTCACCCCGAACTATAATAAAGATACGCTTATCGCCCCGCGGACACCCAGGCGACGAAGGAGACAACAGGTATGAGCAAAGCCATCGATCGACGTCGCTTTCTGCGTAGCGCCGGGGTCGCCATCGCCCTGCCGATGCTCGAGGCGATGGGCCCTTCCCTCAAGGCCGCCACGGTCAACAGGAAACCCGCCAAGCGGGTGGTCTGTATTTCAAACAATTACGGCATCTACAAAAAAGCCTTCTTTCCGCAAGAGGCAGGCGCCAACTACGAGATGCCCGACACCCTCAAACCGCTCCAGAAACATCGAAAAGACTTCACGGTATTCTCTCACCTCGACCATGGCATTCCCGGCGGACACGCCTGCGTGCCAACCTTCCTCAACGGTGTAAGGCCGTACCTGGCAACGAACTTCCCGGAGGGAAACATCAGCCTGGACCAGAAGGCGGCCGAATATGTCGGAGCCGCGACACGCTACCCTTCGATGGTCCTCAAGGTCAACGAGGCCAACCTCGTCAGCTTCACCCGCACAGGAGTGCAGGTGCCGGCGATTGACCTGCGACAGACCTACCGGGCGCTGTTCCTGGATGAAGGCCCGCAGGCGAAGGCCCAGATGGCGCAGACCCTCCGGCGCCACACCAGCATCCTGGACGTCGTGTTGGGAGAAGCAAAATCACTGAATCGACAGCTTGGAAAGCAGGACCAGAGAAAATTCGACGAGTACCTCGACTCGGTTCGATCGCTGGAGAAAAAAATCGTTCAGCAGCGCCCCTGGATCGATCGCCCGAAACCAAAAACCGAGCTGCCGGAACCGAAACCCGGCCAGGGCACAGAGACAGACCTGAAGACCATGATGGAATTGATCGCCCTTGCGATCCAGACTGATTCAACCCGGGCCATCACCCTGACCAGCGGGTTCCGCAGCGGTGACCTGGGCCTCAGTGGCGGCTACCACGGATTCTCCCATCACGGAGAGCGCGAAAAAGAGGTCGCCGCCCTGAAGCTCATCGAGCGCAACCAGATCGCCCAGACCACCCATCTCATCGAGTTGCTCAAGAACCAGGAGGATCCGATCAACGGCGGCACGCTCTTCGATCACACCATGATCCTCTTCGGCTGCGGCATGGCTACCGGGCAGCACTCGACCAGGGACCTGCCCCTGCTGCTCGCCGGCGGCGGTTTCAAGCATGGCGAGCACAGGGTCTACCCGGAGGGAAAGGGCAGGCGAGTACCCGCCGCCAACCTCCTGCTGTCGATGCTGCAGAACTTCGGCCTGGAGCTCGACCGCTTCGGAACCAGCACTGGCACCCTCACCGGACTCGAGACGAAGGCATGATTCGTACGCGTAGCCTCGCGCTTTGGATCGTGGCCGCCTTCTCGCTTTCGCTCCCAACCGTAGAAGCCGAAAACTCGCTCCAGGACCTGAAACCATTCCTGCAAAAGCATTGTTTCGCCTGCCACGGCCCTGAAAAACAGAAGAACGACCGGCGCTTCGATACCCTTGGAACGGATCTCTCCGATCAAAAAATTCTCGAGGCCTGGCAGGACATGCTGGACCAGGTCAACCTGGGAGAGATGCCGCCGAAAAAAAAGATCCAGCCGAGCTCTGAAGAACGAAAGAAATTCGTGGGCGGGCTGACCGGCACCCTGGAGGCGGCCTACGCCAGGCGCAGGAGCACCGGAGCCCGGACAGTCATTCGCCGCCTGAACCGCATCGAGCTGCGCAACACCCTGCGTGATTTGCTCTACCTTGATGGGGCCGCCTTCCGGCAGGACGGAGTGACGAGACTCGTCGACAACAACGGCAACGGCCGGGTTGAGCGCAAGGGCAACGACCCCGTACGGGCCTTCCCCGAAGACGAGAAGGAGCACGGCTTCGCCAACATCGGCAACCGGCTGGTCATGTCTGACTTCCTCCTGAAGCTGATGCTGGCCGCTGCCGAAGAGGTCCTGCCTGCCGCTACACATACAGAAAAAAGACCCGCAGTCGAGACACGCAGGCTCTCCGGGCATCTCGTCAAGGGAAAGCAGTACGGACAGCTGACCCTTGAAACCGTTTCTCGCGAGCTGAACCCCGGGTTCGACATGATCTCCATGCGGTATCAGCGCTTCGGCAGAGTCTCGCCCACCGAGCTCCGAGGTGGCGTCCGCACCTCGGCACGCTACCGCATCACGGTCGAGGCCTCGGGCCACAACCAGCGACACCCCTGGGGCGAGCTGATCAAGACCGACCAGGACAAGCCCTTCCTCCTGAGCCTGAACATGGCCGATACCGCCAATGGCGGGATCTCAGGTCCCACCTCGACCAACCTGGCCCTGTGGACGCTACCCGGGGATGGGAAAAAACGCGCCTTCAGCTTCGAGACCTGGATCGATGACACCTGGACACCCTGGCTTGGCTGGGAAAACGGCTTCTACGACCGCGGTTTCCGGGCCGAGCGCCTGGTCGAAAAGTACCTTCCCCAGGCCTACCGCCCGCAGCCAGACCGTAAGAAGGTGGACAAGAAGATATTCGACGCCTGGCCCATCGAGATGGCCAAGGCCCTGCTCGAGAATGGATACAAGGGACCTCACATACGCATCTACAGCCTGACGGTGGAGCCGCTGATTGATACCTGGCCACCGAAGAGCCACACGGTCCTCTACGGAACGGGACCGGTAGAAGAAACGGATGTGGATAAGCTGCTGCTCAACTTCGCCAGGCGAGCCTTTCGACAACCAGTCAGCGCGGCCGAGGTCGCGCCCTACGCGGCACTCGTTAGAAGCCTCATGGTCAATGCGAAGAAATCGTCCCCCGCGGTGATCAAGGAGATGAGCTTCAAGGCCTACAAGGGGAAATGGAGTAAGCTGCCCCAGTTCTCCACGCTCGAACCCTTCGCCGAGGGAGTCCTGTCGGATGGACTGCTCGACATCCGGCCCGCAAAAATGAGGGAGCACTATGGCATGGTGTTCGAGGGAAGGCTCGATGCTCCTCAAAACGGAAAATACCGGTTCGAGATGGCCTCGGATGACGGCTCCAGGCTAATCATTGACGGCAAGAACGTAATCGAGCACGACGGGCTGCACGGCAACTCGACGAGGAAAGGATCGATACAGCTCACCGCCGGTCCCCATGCCCTCCGGGTGGAATATTTCGCCTTCGGGCAACCCAACAGCCTGCGGGCATCCTGGAGCGGGCCGGGCTTCTCCGGCTCACCACTCTCTATCGAGACGAAGGACCCGAAACAGTTGAGCGCGGCCAATACCAGGGAGGCCCGGACGATCACGTCCCTGCAGGCCGGCTACACCGCTATCCTCTGTTCGCCGCGTTTCCTCTACATCCAGGAGAAGGGCCCCGGGCTCGACAGCTACGAGCTTGCCTCCCGCCTCAGCTATTTTCTCTGGTCCTCCATGCCTGATGAGAGACTGCTGGAGCTCGCCCGAGCAGGCAAGCTGACCAATCCGGTTGTGCGGCAACAGGAGGTCGAACGTCTCCTGAAAGATCCCAAGTCCGAGGCCTTCACCCGCAATTTTACAGTGGCCTGGCTGCGTCTCGACAAGCTGGGAAAGATGCCGCCTGAAAAGAGCGGCCCCTTCCGCTTCTACCACGACCGCAAGATGGAGCCGATGATGGTCGCCCAGACCACGGCCTATTTCGCCGACATGGTGGAGAGGAACGAAAAGGTCAGGTTCTTCATCGACTCCGACTATACCTACATGAACGAGACCCTCTCCAATTGGATCTACAACCGCAAGGATGTCCATGGAGAACGCTATCGTAAGGTCGCTCTGAATGATCCCCGCCGTGGCGGAATCTTTACCCAGCCCAGCGTCATGACGGCTACCGCCAACGGAGTCGACACATCGCCGGTCGTGCGCGGGGTCTACGTCCTCGAGAATATCCTCGGCACTCCGCCCTCGCCTCCGCCGCCGGATGTCGAGCCGCTGGCCCCCGACCTGCGCGGAGCGAAGACAATCCGCCAGCAGCTCGAACTGCACCGCGAATCAGAGGCCTGCAGCGGCTGCCACAACAAGATCGACCCCATGGGTTTCGCCATGGAAAGCTTCGATCCCGTTGGCCGCTGGCGCGACATCTATCCCACCAGGACCCATCAGCCAAGGATCAAGATCGACCCCTCCAGCACCCTGGTCACCGGGCAGGAACTCGACGACATTGTCGCCTTCAAGAAAATGCTCCTTACCCGCGAGCACGACGTAACCCGCTGCCTCACTGAGAAGCTCCTGACCTACGCCAGCGGCCGCGTCCTCGAGCCCGTTGACCGTGGGGAGGTCAACCGCATCGTGAAAAAGCTCGAGTCTCGAAATGGCGGGCTGAGGGATCTCATCAAGCTGGTAACCGAGAGCTCCATCTTTCTGTCAAAGTAGGAGTGGGCTTCTCTTCGAAAGAGACTTTTCAGGCCAGGAAGCCCTTCAACGGCCCGGTGCTGTCGCCGATCTTGTCGGCCTTGACGCCCATGACCCGCGCCATGGATAGCCAGAGATTAGCGATCGGCGTACCCTTTGCATGCTGGTCGTGGCGGTTGGTCTTGAGAAGACCGCCGCCGCTGCCGGCGATGAGCGTAGGCAGGTTGCTGCAGGTGTGCAGCATGCCGCTCGACAGCCCGGAGCCGAGGGTGAACATCATGCTGTCGAGCAACGTGCCTTCACCTTCGCGGATGGCGTCCATCTTGCCGACCAGTCGCGCATATTGCTCCATGTGGAAGTGGTCGAGCTTTTCCAGGTCACGCAGCACGTTCTGATTTTTCTGGTTGTGCGTCCAGCCGTGGTGGCGAATAGGCTTGGTGAAAACGCCCTCAAAGAGCAGGGGCGAGTCCCAGCGCTCAGGCGACACCATCATGGTGGCCACGCGCGTGAGGTCGGTCTGCAGGGCGAGGATCATCAGGTCGCCCATCACCTGGATGTACTCATCGCGGCGCATGGTGGTCCAGAGCTTCCCGGGTTCCTCGAGGTCGAGGTCCCTGATGTCCACCTGACGCTTCGTGATGCGCTCGATCTGCTGCTCAACGGTTCGCACTGATTCCATATATTCATCGAGCTTGTGATGGTCGAGGCGTCCCAGCTTGCCCTGCAGGTCCTTCGCGTCCGCGAGCACCAGGTCCAGCACGCTGGCGTTGGCCTTGTGTTCCTTGACCGCGAAGAGCCGGTTGAAAACCCGGCGCGGATCCTTGATCGAACGCGCCACATGCCCATGGCCGTACCAGGAGATGTTGTCGAAATACACCGACTCCCGGTTATCGGTGAAGCTGTTGCAGGACAGCTCCAGCGACCGGAAGGCCGTGGATTTCCCCGCCGCATCAGCCATGACCTGGTCGATGGTGCGCTTGAGAGGATAGCCGGCCGGTGAGAGCTCGTCCGGAGCGGCGCTACTGAGCCAGCAGGTCCCGGCCTGGGCATGGCCATCGGTCCCAGCCACCTTGATCCGGTCAAGATTGGTAAAGAGCGAGATCTTCTGTCGAACCTTCTGGAGCGGTTCGAGCGTCGGGCTCAGGGAAAAATTGTTCCCTGTCTCCTTCGGATGCCAGGCCTGCTGCGCGACACCATTGGGAATATAGAAGAACGCCGCACGCCTGGGAGCCGCGGGAGCCGCGCCGCGCACCTGCATCACATCCAGGAAGGGCAGAGCCAGCGCCGCGCCGCAACCACGCAGAAAGGTTCGCCTTGGAATCGGAGTCTGTCTCAGGATGTTCATTTGCGTTCTTCCTGGCCTGTCTTGTGTCGGAAAGGCACGCTCCTGGCGATCTCCACGACAACGGTAGAGAACCTTCCATGGTCGGTGAGCACCCGGCTCGATATGCGATCGATCGCCGGCTTGTCGGTGACCTTCAGCCCGCGTCCCAGGGCATAGGATAGCAGGTGCTCGCTGAAAGCTCGCATGAACTTCTCCGGCCGCTCCAGCAGGGCATCCTTGAATTCGATGATGTCCTTGAACTCCCTGTCGCCAAACAACTTGCCGCTGGCATCGACAGGCAACCCGCCGCGGTATTTCTCGCGCCAGCGCCCGATCGGATCATAGCTCTCCAGGACAAACCCCAGGGGGTCGATCTTGGCGTGGCAACTGGCGCAGCTCTCGTCGGTGGCGTGCTGCTTCAGACGCTGGCGAATCGTAAGGCCCTTTGCCTCGATCTCCGCATCGTCCGCCTCGATTTCCGGCACCACATCCGGTGGGGGTGGCGGCGGGTCATTGAAAATCACCGTAGCTACCCAGGCGCCGCGCTTGATGGGGCTGGTACGAAGCGGCGTCGCGGTCATGGTCAGAACCGCTGCGCTGGTGATCACCCCGCCCTCACGCCGGCTCACGAGCTTCCGCCTGTGAAAAGCCTGCGAGTTGGTGTTGAACCTGTTGCTGTTGCCCCGGTTGCCGAAGGGCTTGTCGGGACGGCTGTACCATGCCTGTAATTCATTCGAGCGGTAGGAGTAGTTGCTGTCCACCAGCAGCATGATCGAGCGGTCCTCGACCTGGATGCTCTCAAAGAGCAGCAGCGGTTCCACCATCGTCTGCAGTCCGAACTTCCACTGCTCGCAGCCGATGCGCGAGTAGTAGACCTGGAAGCGGTCGAAATCAGGCACGGCGGTAATGAGCTGGTCGAGCCGCAGCCACTGGCGAGCGAAGTTTTCCGCCAGGGCACGACTGCGTGAATCATTCAGCATACGCCTGACGTGCTTTTCGAGGACTTCCGGCTTTTGCAGCTCACCCTTGCGTGCCGCTTCCATCAGCAGCTCATCAGGAATGCTGCTCCAGATAAAGAGCGCCAGGCGCTGGGCCAACTCGTAATCGCTCACGGGAGATTTCTCGCCCGCACCACGCTTGCCCTCCACCACGTAAACGAACTTGGGTGAGGCGAGCACCGCTCCCACCACGTTCTTCATGGCCTGGGTAAAGGAGCCGGTGCGTTTCTGCTCGGCCTGGTGAAAGGAGATGTAGCGATCCAGGGCTGCCTCTCCCACCGGCGCTCGAAAGGCCCGCTCGAGGAAGAGACGAAGCCTCTTTTCCACGGACTCGCCGCCCTCCTTGAAGAGAGTGTTTCGAAGGCCGGTGTAGCCATCGAATTGGGGACTGTTCACAATGCTGCGGCCAAGCTTCAGGAGGCTCTCGAGCAGGATCGGGGGCAGGCTCAGCTGCTCTCCCTGGTTGTTGAACCCATGCTCGGCCTGCAGGTCGATGGCGAAGGGATCGACGCCATCGAGAATCTGCCGCTCGACCTGGAACTTGCCCAGGGTACGATTACCGGCATTCACACTGGCAGGCATGCGGCCGGAGGCCGGATCGAAATACCGGCTCGATCGAATCACCTTTTCCGGCAGGGGGTAGATGTCTCCGCGCAGCTGCAGCAGGTCACGCACCGCGTTGTTGTACTCGTAGCGGTTCAGACGTCTCATCACAACCGGCTCCAGGGTGGTGTTCTTCCGGACGTATTCCTCCACCACTCCATCGAAGAAGCGTCTGAGTTTTTCCCGCTGCGCCGTTGTGGGCTGCTGCTGCTTCTCAGGCGGCATCTGGCCCTTGCCCAGGACCCTGGCGGCTGTTCGGGACAGCTCGATCTTATCCAGGAAATCACCACGGCCGGTCAGCGCCGCCAGGTTGACCTTCCCCTTGACCTTCTTGCCGGCACCATGGCAATCGAAACAATACTGTTTCATCAAGGGGAGGGCATCCGCCAGCCCGACGTGAGCCATCACGACCTCGGTCTTCTCCACAGTGGACTTTTTGGGTTTCGGTTCCAGGTCGGTCAACTCCAGGTAATCCAGCCCCCAGAGATAACCATTGCCGCCGTATTTCTTCGCCTTCGGATTTCCCCCGGTGAGCTTGATGGTCAGCCGCTGGATCCCGGCCTGGAGATCAAGCTCACCGACCTGTTGAAGCTTGGCGAGCTCGACCCTGGGCGAGTACAGATCGACCTGGGGAATGATCACCCCGCCGTTCAGACGCACCTCGAAGAGGCCGTAATCGGGAGCGAGGGTCCACTGGATCGCCAGCGCATACCTGCCCGCCTTCGCCACCTCGAACCCGACGGTGTTGGCCTGCCCCACCACACCATTCCACAGCAGGTGGCTGTCGCCCCGCCAACCCCGGCCAAAGCCCCGCATGTCCTGCGGCCGGGCCTTGCCCCCGAAACGCAGGTGCGTCTCACCCTCGTAGATTCCACCGGCAGCGAGCACAGGCTGTTTGCGGATGGAATGATAGTCGAAACGCTCAGCCGCCCGAAGCGGCGCCAACGCCAGGAGAAGACCGAGAACGGTAAGAAACCGTTTTTTCATGGAAGGATCACCTCGCTGCTGACGAGCAGCTTGCGTTCATCGCGCGCGTCAATGTACCACACGGTGGACTCCTTCGGTGGCGCGGCGCCATGAATTCGATTCCCCTCCACCGTGAGCTCCACCGTTGTCCATTTGCGACCACGATTCTGTTCATGAGGCCCCGTGGTGTAATGCAAGCGAGCGGCGACCAACCCGGTCTTTGTGTTTACAGTGGCCGAGACCATCGAGTCCTTCACCGCCGGCCGTGAGACCACCGGCATCGGCTGCCCCCCATTGACATACTGGTCGATGAACGGAAAGAACTCCGGAAAGCTGAAAATATGCCCGTGCCGCATACGCAGCTGGATGCTGTAGTTTTTCTCAGAGCGGACCAGGGAGCAGGTCTTCGCGTAGCTGTCCATCGGATAGGCGAAATCGTTGGTCCCGTTGAGAAACATCACCGGCATCCGCGCCGAGCCGATATATCGCGATGGATCCCAGAGATCATTCCACTTGTCGGCCTGGGCCTTCGTCATCTTCCCGAACTCAGGCTTTGTCCAGACACTGTTATCACGCAGGAAGCCGCAGCCATAAACCGGCATGGCCACCTTGAAGCGATCATCCACCCCCGCCAGGATGCAGGTCAGGTAGCCGCCCCAGCTGATACCCGTCAGGGCGATGCGATCGGTGTCCACCTCCTTGAAACTACGCAACAGAGAATGCGCTCGTACCACATTCGCCACGGCGTGGTAGGACCACTGGTTCTCGACCGGCTCATCAATGGTGAAGAACATCTGTGGATGTTGCTGGTCTGGGCCTCCGTCAGGTAGCCGCTTGCGGCCCTCGCCCCGGCCCGCGAGGTCCATGGCAATCGCCGCGTATCCGTGCCCGGCCCACAGCCGCGCCCACTTCGAGAAAGCGGTTCCTCCCCCGCCATGCACCAGCACGATGCCGGGTACCTTGCCGGCAGGTTTCCCACCAAGTGTTTTCGGTGAAGCGTAATAGGCGAAGACGCTGGTTGGCTTGCCCTTGTAGTTCTCACCGGCGTAGGTCAGCGAATGAATCTTGCCCTCCCGGGTACCCCATTGGAACCCGGGCGTCTGCTTCAACACGTCGACCTTCCACGGGGTGTCCGCGGGTAATGGAGCGGGATCCCCGGCTGAGAGGCATCGCCCGAGCAAAACGATACTGAAAAAAAAGACAAAACGGATCATGCTTACATCATCCTTTCCAGAGGTGATCAGCACAAGGGAAAGCGTCCACTGACACCGACGTAACCTCCTGGGCCGGGCAGGGACCGGAACTATTTCTTCTTCGAGCCCCCGGTGACCAGCAGGTTCCTCTCATCCATCAGGAAGATCAGTGCCACGACAGCGGATGCCGACAAACGGCTCGCCCCATCGGTAAAATCGTAGGGGTTGTTGTCGCGGTTGGGCTGGTAGTAGAAGGTCCCATCGGGGCATTGGGCGAGGGTAAACCACCAGCGGTTGCTGTCCATCATCCTGCGAAAGCTGGCCTGGTCGACATGCGCTCCCAGGGCGGTAAACCCCATGCCCATCATGGGCGAGCCGTGGGTGTCAGGCAGCGTCTCGGGGTGATCGCCAATCGCCCGCGCATGGGCCAGGGCGCCCACCCTGTACTTCTTGTCTTTGTAGGGACTCACGAAATTAGCGACGGCGGCGGTACCGGTGCGCCCCATGTCCGCCCAGCGGTCGTGGCGGCTGGGCGAGTCGGCGTACCACAGGTAGCCGTTACGTCCGGTTCCCCTGGCGAGAAAATCGTAGGCCTTTTCATGCCGAGCGTGATCGATGTCGACACCGCAATGCTTGAGCACGGCAAAGGTCAGCGCTCCCTGGGCGGTGACCATGGCGATCGGGCCATAGCCTTCAAAGCCCGGGTTGTGCCCCCAGCCACCATGGGCCTGCCCATCCCGGCGAGGGAGCTTTCGTTTCTTCGCCGATTCGGTGACCTGGGACAGATCGGTGTACTGAGAGGAAAGGAGGAATTCATAGACCTCTGTCAGCTCAGGCAGAACCCACTTCTCCCTTGTGCGAAGATAGTATTCTCCCATGACGATACCAGCCGCCATGTAACGCCAGTTGATCAGCGATGACCTGTCCCGCGACCGGGTGGTGCGCGCGTGAAACTCGGCGTTCTTCTTCACCAGTGGCAGGTACCGGCTCTCGCCGCTTGCCAGGAGCGCCAGGGCACAGAAGGTGTTGATATGAGGCTGGCCCCAGGACCCATCCGCGCGCTGTTCGCCGGCGATAAATTCACAGAGCTTCTTTCGAAGTCGGCCGGACTTCGGACAATCGGACGGAAATTTCTTCCCGTAGGTTCCGTTGGCGGTGCCGAGCTCCAGGATTTCCGTCCTCGTCTTGCCGTAACTCAGTACGGTCAGGCTCAGCTTACCGCGAAGCTTGCGGCCCTGGCTCTCCTCGATGGCGATGCCGAGATCTCTCAGCGGCCCCTTGCCGCCGAAGACCTCGACGCTGTAGCCGTTGAGATGGGGGGTGGTGAACTTCCTGCCGTTGGCTCCAATGAGCAGCTCGCCAGGCCTGATCCTGCCGTGGGCCGGGGTGCCGTGAAAGATGTACTTGACCAGCAGCTGCGTCGGTTCCTTCTCAACCAGGACCCCCCTCATGCCAGTGATGCCGAGGTTGTAGTACCAGCCGCCGGCTATGGCATCCGGACCCCTCTTGGTCGTAACCGACCAGGGCCGGCCATCCTTGTGATAGTGGACCTGGCCAAGGGCCGGTACGGCAGCGCAGAGCCCGGCGAAAAAAACAAAGAGGCGGGTAGACTTCGACATATTCAAGTTTCTCTCCCTGGTTGGTGACTCCACCGTTTGAGTCATTGTAGATGCCCGTTCCCTACCCCGCAAGCCACCCGGCCGCTAGCGCTGGAGTATTGCTGCCTCACGGGGTTAAATGTGGCTCAGGGTCTTGCCCGACTCGCTATTGGAAGATAGCGGGGCAACGAAGGACTGTTACCGCGAAACCCACCTGGCACAAGGTTGACTGGCATCCCGCTCAGCATGCAGAAAACCACGAGCTCTACCATCATCTCGATCGCCCTCCTCGCATTGCTGGTCTGGGCGCTATCCTCCGGGAAAAAAGACATAGAGTCCCGCACGGATAGTCAGGAGACACAGCTGACCGCCAAGGCAACTCCTGTGGCGGAAGAGGTAGAAAAGACGCCGATTGAAAAACCACCGGAAGAAGAGGAGCTGACGGAAGAATCCGGGGAAGATCCGATCCCGGAAGCGAGCCCCGCTCCCCTTGCCCCACCGCCAGAGCAGGCGACAGAAGAAAAAGCCGAGCCGCCTGAGAACAGGCCGCCTCCCGCGCCCGAGCCTGAAATTATTCCCGTCCCGAAAGCCTCGGTGAAGGGAGTCGTAACCGATGGCGAAGGCAAGCCCATCGCGGGAGTCCTGGTGAGCCTCCGGAAGGCCGGGAAGAGCGCAAAAAAGAAAAAAGACCCGGGAAAGCGGGAGCTCAGCTCGACCGAGACCGATGGGAAAGGCGTCTTTGAGTTTCGCGACATCAACCCCGTCCCCTCGGTCGAACTCCTGGCCTCCCATCTCGACTACGTTGAATTCCAGGGTAAGCCCTTCGAGCTGCGCTCCGCAGACGCGCTAGAGAGCTTCAACATCAGGCTCTCGAAAGGCGGCCGGATCAACATCTCGGTCCTGGGGCCCGATGGTTCTCCCCGCGCCGGCGCGGACCTGTCCATCTGGAGAGCTGTCGACAACCGGAAGCACCCATGGGAAAAAATAAAAACTCAGAAGGCGGACTCCAGCGGGAAGAGCTTCTTCGCCGGCCTCGACGACAGCAGCTACTCCCTGCGCGCCGGCGGCAGCGGAGGAACACGGCATTACACCCGGCTGTTGCGGGTCACCGCGAACCATGCCCTGGAGCAGGTCATCCAGCTCGAGCCGGAGAGGACCATCTCAGGCACCGTACGCAACAGCCGCGGCGAACCGGTTGAAGGATCGCTGGTCAAGTCTTTCCGGACGCGGCCGGAGCTCGGCCAGGATGAAAAATCCAGCAACCGCACCAACGCCGAGGGGCAATTCAGCATCGGCCAGCTCGGAGATGGAGAGTACCTGGTCACTGTCCAGGGTAAGGGCTACCTGCGCCATTCCCGAAGGATCAACGCCGGTGAAGAGGTGGCTCTCGTCCTCCGGCAATACGGCAGGATCAGCGGCGAGATCGTCTCCCTCGCCAGCGGCCAAGCCATAACAGGGTCCCGGGTCCAGTTGGAGCCGATTGGGACGCAAAAAGGCAGACAAGGTCTCCAGCCCAACACCGCGGGCCGCTTCAGCTCGAACAGCCTGCTCCCGGGAAGCTATCTCCTCAAGGTCACGGCGCCTGGACACACCCCTGCCTCGCTTGACCTGGAGGTCAAAGATGGACAGAATCTCGAATTGATCATAGAGCTCGAGATCCCCTCCCCCTAGGTGAGAAACCGGGATTCGACCAGAATGAAAGCCAACCCTCATGCCTGACACCCGAAAGCCCAAGACCCTGCTCAACCTTCTCTTCACGATCTTCCTCCTCAGTCCGGGACTCGCAGTCCACGCGGAGGATGACGCGTGGAAACCGCCCGCCTCGCCTGAGGGGCTGAAGCCCTCGCTGGAGCTCCCCGATCTCTTCACCTTCGCCGATGGAAGCAGGGTAAAAACGAAAGCTGACTGGGAACGACGGCGCGAGGAGATGAAGAAGATGCTGATGTACTACCAGTACGGCCGCATCCCGCCCAGGCCGGATTCGGTCACCGCCGCCGACATCCAGCGCCGTCCCCACCCCAGCGGCAAGGGCACCATGGAATTTATGACGCTGGTGATCGGCTCAAAGAAAAAGCTGCGTATGCGCATCCTGCTGAATCTGCCGAAGACGCCCGGGCCCCGGCCGGTCATCCTCTGCGAAGCAGGCCGCCTCGGGCACAACCGCAACGTGCCGATGTTCCTCGAAAAAGGCTACATCTTCATAGAATACGCCCGCAGCGACCTCGACCCCGACAGGAAGGACTTCGCCGGACCGGCCCAGGAGGCCTACCCGGGCTACGACTGGGCGACGCTCTCGGTCTGGGCCTGGGGCGCGATGCGCCTGGTCGACTATCTCGAAACGCGGAACGACATCGACCTCAAACACATCGCCACAACCGGGCACTCGCGCGGTGGAAAGATGGCCCTCCTGACCGCGGCCCTCGACAAGCGCTTCGCCATGGCCATCCCCAACCAGTCAGGCGCCGGAGGCTCCGGCTGCTATCGGATCCTCGGCCCCGGGGCCGAGACCCTCGGAATGAACGACAAGCCGCACTGGTACCATGAGAGAATCCAGTGGTTCGGTGAACGGGAAGAATACCTGCCCTTCGACCAGCACTTCGTCAAGGCGCTGGTCGCTCCACGCGCTGTCATCTCCAACGAAGCCTTCGAAGATCTATTCGCCAATCCGCTCGGGACCCAGGTCTCGTCGATGGCGGCGCAGGAGGCCTTCAGATTTCTCGGCGTGCCTGAGAAAAACGCCATCACCTACCGCCACGGCGGGCATTCCTTCACCACCGATGACTGGGAGAAGCTCCTCGCCTTCGCCGAGTGGCATTTCTTCAGCCTCCCCCCCGAAGACAAAAGGATCTTCTGGAATACTGCCCTGCCCCTGACCGGCCTGGACTTCAAGGGCCGGTCGAACGGCAGCGCGACGAAAAAGCAGGCGGTCCACGGCAAGAGCCGGGAACCCTCGCAGCCGGAACCCTTCATGAATTTCGTCAAGGTCGGCGACCCGGGCAACAAGCCGGACAAGAACTTCTACGGGCGCGGTGTCTTCGGCGACGTCGATTCGGCCTACGAGATCGGGACGGGACGGGTTACCAACGAGCAATACGCCGTCTTCCTGAACGCGGTCGCCGCCAGCGACCCCGCGGGTCTCTTCAATCCTGACATGCAGGAGCATCCGGAGGGCGGTATCGTCCGCCTGGGCTCACCCGGGAAATACACCTACCGGGTGAGGTCGGAGGTGGCCTCGAAAACAATGAACTTCGTCAGCTGGTATGACGCGCTGCGTTTCTGCAACTGGCTGCACAATGGACGGCCGAGTGGAAAGCAGGGCGCGGCAACGACGGAGAGCGGGGCCTACGCCTTCAGCGGCAAGGAGAGCGTCGGCGAACGGGGGGAAAAAGCGCGCTTCGCCCTGTCGAGTGAGAATGAATGGTACAAGGCCGCCTACTTCGCACCCAAGCGCGGCTACTCGAATATGAACATCCTCGGCCGCGCGGTCGAGCGGCCGGAAAATTCGAAATCGCACTACGGAGTGGAAGAGATGGCCGACAAGTTCTGGGAATGGAACGAGGCCCTGGTGAGCAAGCTCGGACGCGGCCTCCGCTCCGGAGGCTGGTTCCAGGGCAACAACCGCCAGGCGGCTGGGCGTTTCTTCAGCAACCAGGAGATGGAGCTCTCGAACATTGGCTTCCGAGTGGTAAAGCCCACCGAGTAAAACCCGGCAAGGGCATCAAAACCGGGCGCGACCTCAGCGTACGCTGAAGAAGATGGTCAGGTTCTTGGTCTGCCGGGCGGCTGCCACGATGTCTGCGAGGCCATCGCCGTTCAGATCGGCGGCCTTGATGTCCTCGACAGCGACCTCCTTGGCGGAGACTTTCTGCTCGCGCCACTTCGTTCCTGTCTTGTCCAGGGGAGCGAAGAACTTGATCCCCGGAACACCGCCGCCGTTCATCGCCCGCCAGCCGACGACGATCTGGTCGGAGCCGATGCCGAGGTAGTCAGCGCAGGCGATGGCGTGGCCGTCCTGGAGCTTCTCATCGAGAACCGCGGCCTGCTTCCAGAGGCCCTTACCCTCGGGCTCGACATAGACCGCCGACTTGGTCCCGTGCATGGGCTCCACCGTGACGATGAAGCGCTTGCCGCCCGGGAGCTTGCCATCGCGGACTTCGCCGGCGAAGTCCTTCGTCAACTGCTTTGAATTCCACTTACCACCGCTGTAATCGAAGTGCCAGACGCCCTCCTTGGCCGCCTCGATAAGCTCTTCCTCGGGATCGCTGTCCCAGTTCACCGGGTGAAAGTTGTGCGACAGGTGGAGAAAGTCTCCAATGAGCTCGGTCTTCCATTCGGCGCGGGGATCGGCCGGCGGCAGGTAGGCCAGGAGCTTCAGACCGGGGCCGACCCCGTTCCTGGTGCCGCGGCCGCGCAGCGGCTTGACGGTCAGCGCGTACTTGCCGCCGTGGTGCCTGATCCAGTGCATGCGGTGGGTGCTGGGTTCGTTGTAGAGCTTGACCGGTGTCCACATCTGGGTGCGATCCTTCGGCGGGATGAGATAGAACACCGCCCCGTCCTTACGCGTCTCGCTGAAGTTCCACTGCCCGCCAACGGCGATCTCACACTTGCCATCCCCATCGATGTCCCTGGCGGTGACGCAGACGTTGTCGCGCTTCGTCAGGTCACGGGCGATGACGTGCTTCTCCCAGCCGGGGTTCTGGTACCACTGGATGGTCTTCTTATCGCACAGAACGATGTCGATCTTCTTGTCGCCATCGACATCCGTCAGCTGCACGCCGTAGCCGATATCGATCTTCGCGATTTCCACCTTGCGCCACTTGAAGAGCGGCGGCTCCTTGTCCTCCGCGAAACCAAAGGAGACCGTGAAGACGAGAGGTAATAGGAAAAGAATGTTCTTTTTCATGACTGTAATACCTGCTGGGTAGGGGAAATGCAGAGAGGGTTGTACCGGCTGAATCCTATCCAGCGCCCGGAAACCATCAAGCTAAAATAGAACCTCCGGTATGCGCAACCCTCCAGGCACCTGCCTCGTCTAATCAGTCAGTTGACAATCAACAGATGTCGGCTCCGCATCGATGAGAAGACTGAGGATCAGAACCGCGTCGTTGACGTTAACGATTCCATCCTCGTTAGCGTCAGCCGCTGCCCTGCAGCAGAGCTCGATCCCCATCGTGACATGGTCCCTGATGGTCTCTCCATCATCCTGGTCGACAACTCCATCGCAGTTCGCATCTCCAAGAACCACCGCCTGCGAACCGGCGCATGGAGAATACTCCACGCACCCCAGCTCATCAGCCAGTTGGTCTTCACCGCACTCCGGCCACGGAGCCGGCGGCTGGGCCCCGCCGGAGAAAAGAAAGTTCAGCGTATAGATCCCATCAGTCAGCTGCACCACTCCGTTATTGTCCGCGTCAGCCGCATCGAGACAGCCGGGAGTGGATCCTCCGAGAAAGAGAAAGTTCAAGGTTGAGATCACATCGGTCATGTTGATGCTCCCGTCACCGTTCGGATCTCCACGTACGAAGGAATCGGCCTCCAGACGCGCGCCGAGGGAAGCCCACAACATCAGAGAACATACGAACGCCACCGCAAATCCACGCACTCGTGGTAAATACATAATCCTGCTCCAGTTTTTCCTGGCACAAGCCCGCAACGATTATTACCCCGATAAACCCATATGACTATTTCCGAGTCGGATTATTTTTGGAAAGGGGAGGCCGGCTGACGCTTTACGCTCCAGGCTCCATCCTCACCGATCGTCACCTTCAGCCTGCCGACAGCCACGGTGGCTGAACCCTTCTCATCGACGCTGGTCCTGATCTTTCGGGCCGCCTCGGCGGCGTCACTCCCCTCGTTGAAGGGGACGAGGACGCTCAGCCAGACCTGCGATTTCCCGGCCCGTACGACGGCCCTGGCGAAGGCGTTGTGGGTCGCGCCGCCGATGTCCTGTGAGGCGCGATGGGCCACCTGGCCGATCGACAGGCCCTTGCCCGGATGCAGGTACAGCAGGACCCGTTTTTTCTGATCCTGCCACCAGGCGTGCTCCCGTGCCGGGGCATCGAACCAGTTCCGCCCAGCAGGGCTGACCTCCCCCTCGGCCATCAACAGCCAGCAGGGGGAGGCCTGGTAGCCATCCACATCCCGGCACGGCTCGTACTCATCGCGCACGACCAGGATGCCTTCGGCCGTCAACACCGTCTGCCGGGTCCACCGGCTGCGGGCGCCGTAGAAGTTGCGGTAGGTAAACTGGCCGAAGGAGTCATCTCCCTTGTTCTCAGCTCTGAGCGAATCACGAACCAGGATCGCTCCGCGGTTGTAGAGAGAGTGATAGTAGATGGGCAGGGTACGACCATTGAGCCGGAAGCCGGCCTGCTGGCCCTTGAAATCATACGAGACCCGCGTGTATTCGTTCTGCGCATCGAATTTTTCGTCCAGTCCCTTCAGCGATAGCGAAAGCGCGGCACCTTCGGAAACATTCAGACGAAGACAGCTCCCCCCCCTCCTGCCGTCCTTTACGATCGACAGGCTCCGCTCTCTCTCTTCGCCCTCGAGCACCCGGGACTCCTCCCCCTGCTTGAGAACGACCTCCAGGTTTCCTGGAACCGTGTCGAAGGCCGCGAGGATCTTCTCTCCCTTCGGGCCGCCCAGCCGCAGGTTCTGAAAAGAAGCCGAGGTCTTGTAGGTCCCCAGGTGCACCGATTCCAGATGGTAATCGTTGTTCAGATACCAGTAGCCATCCATGTTGCCGTGGGCGTAACCCAGCTTGGGATGGGCCCTTCGGCGAAAGAGACCAATCTCAGTATCATAGAACCAGTTTTTCGAATCGGGACCGGTGCGGCAATTCAGGGCGAGCTTGACGGCCATGGAGGCGAGCTTCCAGGTCCCATCGGAGGGCGTCGACATCCTGCCCTTCTCATCAACGGGAAAGTCCATGTCGGGAGACAGGACCGAGAGCAGGTCATAGGCCGTCTCCGCCACTCCGGCCCGGCCGCTTGAGTATTTACCCGAGGTGTGCAGGAACTTGGCGCCGTCGACACAATACTCATACAGTCTTCCGCCAGCATCATCGCAGCAGTGCATGTAGTTGTTGTTGCGGTCATAGAGGAAGTACGAAACGAACGGCTTGCCGCTCCCGCGTCCGGGGCCGAGGTAGAGCCGGTCAGGAACCTTGTGCTTCAGGGGGCTGAAGTAGCCGATCTTTGATTTTCCGGCTGGCACCCTGGGCTTGATTCCCCGCTTGAAGAACCAGCCGTAGCGTCGCCTGTAGGCATCCATGTATTCCGCCGGGACCATGGTGCCCCGCGGTGGCCGTCCTCCGAGCAGGACCTGCTCCGATGCCCAGAGAAATTCAGGGTCCTTGAAATGTTTCGCAAGGCGGTACCACATATGCGCATCGTTGACGTGCTCCGCACCGCCATAATATTCCGCGTTCCAGGGATCGGCGTAGAGTCGAGAGCGGTCATGGATAATGCGCGCACCGGAGTTGGGATTGCCGCGCACCCCGCCGCCGTGCACATAGTCGAGGTAACGCCGGGAATGGGCGTAGAGAAAGTCTCTCTCGGTCTCGAACTTGCCCATCCCCTCGGCCACGTCGAGCAGGCCGTGCAGGTAGAGCGGCCCGTAGGGGTAGTAGTTCGTTTCGGTCGTATCGCCGTATTCGACCAGCTCGCTCCAGAGGGCGTCGAGCCAGGGCCTGTGCCTGATGGCGCCCGGCATCTTCGGAAACATCTGCACCGCGATCGCCGGGCCTGAGTTGATGCCATAGGGCCGGTTGTTGACACCGAGCTCAATGCTGGAGTAGTCCGGAAAGTTCACCGCGAGGCTGTGGCTGACAAGCTCCCTGAACTCGGCCTGTTCACCTGCGGTGAGCAGGCCCAGGCGAACAAGCTCGGCGAAGATGCGCATGCGGCCGCCGCTGCCCCAGGACCGGTGATTTTCGAAGAGGGTCAAGGTGGCCCCTTCGTCAGTCTCCCTGGATTCCCGATAGCGATCGAGAATGCTGAGAAAGTACGCCTGTATGATTTTGAGCTCGTTCTCTTGCCTGCGTCCTCCGTCGATGAACCGCGACAGGAGACGGTCCCACTCCCAGCCCCCTCGATGCATCTGCGGCCGGCTCTTTCTCACCGCCGCGGCGAGCTCCTCCATCTCCTCGCCGGAGTAATGCTCGTAGGACGGCCTGGGATGACCGGCCGCCGCGTCCTGCTCCTCGGCTCCAAGCGGCAGCCCGGCCGCGAAGAAAGCGAACAGCCCGATTGCCAGCGTTGTCTTTCGCATGATGGTGAACACCTCCGAACGAAGGGTATTCGGATACGGCCCCGCCTGCAAACGCTTCGATCTTAAAAAGCCTCTCAGGGACAGGAGTCGAAACTCTCGCAGGCGAGCTTGTCGGCGGGTTCGAAGGGATCCGATCCGCAGCCATTGAACGGCTCAGGCGGCGGCGAGCCGCCGAGGAAGAGAAAGTTCAGCAGGTAGATCCCGTCGGTCATCTGGATCGAGCCGTTGTTGTCGACATCCGCGGCATCGAGGCAACCCGGCGAATCGCCGCCGAGAAAGAGGAAGTTCAGGATGTAGATCCCATCGGTCAGTTGGACTGTGCCGTTTTCATCCGAGTCTCCCCGGATAAAATCCGGAACCGGGACAGGAGCGGGACCTGCTCCCTCGGCCACGGCAAGCTGCGAGAGGGAGGTCAGCCCCCTGGCTGTGATGATGCGTCGTCCCCGGTTGATGGCCGCTCCGAGATCTCGCCAGCCTCCATCGATAAACTGGAAGAGCTTGAGATCGGCCTCGGCGACGCCGAGGCGGCCGGCCGACGGCCAGTCGAAGGCAATCTCGAGATCAGCCGAGCTGAACGTCGCGCCCGACAGGTCCCAGACAGCCACCGCGTTGGTCAACCCCGGCTGCACCGAGCCGTTGTCGACGGCCAGCAGGGAGCCGCCGAGACGGCCGGCTGGATTGGCCGCGTTGAAGAAACCAAGACTGTTGATGACGTTGACCGTCGAATCGGTCGAGGGTTCACCCCAATTGACCCGCGCGCCATTCCAGGCCAGGGCGGCGAGGCTCAGCTCGCCTCCGTCGGACGCGTACCAGCCGGCGTAATTTCCATCGTTCATCCTCACCGGCCAGTCGTCGTCATCGAGGAGACCTCCGGGACCGAAACTGGTGATGGCCAGAAGCCCACCGATAGCCTCCACCCTGCCGTTGTTGCGCATATGACCCGCTCTCGTGTCGCCGGGATTGCCGGGCCGAGCCTTCTGCGACAGGGTGATGGTCCCCGTGCCGCGGATGATGCCGGAGCGGCTGGGGTTTTCATGCCGCAGGTAGAGCATGGCGCCGTCGATCAGACTGTCGTTGAGCATGTTGATGATCATGCGCGAGTTGTCATTGCCGTTCTTGATGGTGTCGTTGTTGATGAAGACGCCATTGTCCAGGGTCATCTCGGCTGTCCCGTTGTTTCCCATGCCGAAATGCGCGTTCGCTCCGAAGGCCTGGTCCAGGGTGGAGTCGATGATGTTGATCCTGCTGTAGGTCCCGGGACGACCCCACCAGGAGTTGGAGTGGAAGGACAGGTGGGCTCCGTTAAGGATGTTCACCGTGGCGTTGGACATGTCGAAATCGCCATGGAAGGCGGTATCCCGGGTAACATCCGCCGTCCGGCCGTTGGTGATGTTGGCGCCGTTGACACCGGTGAGATTGGGAACCCTTCCACTGAACCAGTTTCCCCCAGTGTGCCAGTCGGTGCTGAGCGCCCCGGTGAAGGTCTCCGCCCGGGCTGGACCGACACCTGTCGCCAGCAGAATCGCCGCCATGATCGCCAGTAACTTCTTCATCACGCCTCGCTTGATTCGCAATTCCCGGCCGACGATTCGCACCCGGGCGTGCCGTCCCTCTCATCCGTCCCGCAGTCGGGATAGGGGGCAGGCAACGCGGCCCCTCCTATAAAGAGGAAGTTCAGAATGTAGATCCCATCGGTCATCTGTACCGCTCCGTTGTCGTCGGCATCGGCGGCATCAAGACAGGCTGGAGAAGCCCCGCCAAGGAAGAGAAAATTCAGGATGAAGATTCCGTCGGTGAGCTGGACCGAGCCGTTTCCATCCGGGTCTCCCCTGATGAACCCGGGCAGCCGACAGAGCTCCGTCTCAGCGCAATCATCGTCAGCGCAATCGATGTCCCCATCTTCATCGTCATCGATGCCGTTATCGCAGAGCTCAGCCGCCGGAGCGCCCCCGCCATCTCTCAGGTCGATGTAGGTCAACCGCCAGCTGTCCTGGATCCCCCCTCCAAGGTCGGGAGGATGGACACCATCGACGACCGGGGTGTAGACATCGTTGACCATGTCGTAGATGCCGAAGAAGCCGTAAGACTGCAGCGGGGAATTATTCGTCCCGATAAGCCGCCCGGAGATATAAAGCGTCGTGCCCTCGGTGTTGACCTGGATATCGCCCGCGTCATTCTGGATCGACCTCTGGTACTGGCCCCCCCCGATACGGACACCGGACACGGTGGCCACGAGCCTGTCCCGCCCAATGACATCGAGGTCGAGCGCGTAGACGGTGTTGCCATCGCCCGGTCCGCCGTAGAGGATCCCATGGCCGTCAAGCGCCCCGTTGTAACCGGTCCAGCGCGAGGTGATGTAGCCGGGCTGAACAGGCGTGTCCCAGGGACCGACAGACATGTCTCCGTAGATCCCGTTCCAGGTTATCTTCCAGATGCCGCCAGCGTGGTTGATCTCGTAGACCGAACCATCGTAGAGATACCTCTCGCGGTTGCCGCCGTTTCTCGCTCCTCCGATATGGCCCCAATCCGGCGGATTGTGGACGGAGTTAGTATCAAAATCGAAACGCACCGTCTCCAGCTGGCCGCTGAGATGCCGGTTCCAGACGGTACCATCCGGCGCGCCGCAATAGCGCCCGAAGGCGAGTCCCCAGTCATCGATGTCGGATGACGGGTTGGCCGCTCCAGCGAGCGCCTCCAGCAGTACGGTCTTGTACGCCGCGTTGCCATCGGGCCCATTGCTCCCTGTGATGACATAGCCGGTGGTACGATCGTAGTAGCCCCCGCCGCAGTGAGTCCTCGAGATGTGCGGCTCGTTCAGTCCATTGGACGTGTTGAAGCTGAGATCCGCCAGGTCGTAGATGCGATCCTCCGAATCGTAGGCGTGAAAGATCAGGTACTGGCTGTCGGTAGCCAGATTGTCGGCGAACGCCGGAGCCGACATGATCACAACCAACGCTACGATGGCGATTAGCTTCTTCATCTTATCTCGCTTTCTATCTGTCGATTGACAGTTCAGCTGTTAAGAGCCTGGCGATTGAGAGTCCGAGGCGTACAGGGATACGCCGCCGATCATTGATTCAAGACTTGCCGGATCGCCCCGCCTTCCTCGGCTACGAAGCCTGTGTGCAAATAGTGTAACGCCCCGTCACGGGCAATTACCACCTCTGCTTCTTCGCATCGGCAGGAGTCCCCTCTCCTCAGGGACAGGCCCCCCGGGACGCGCAATCAAGACCCTCGGCGGTCGGATCTTCGCCGCAATCGGGCCAGGGCACGGGCGGTGGTGCGCCTCCGGAAAAAAGAAAGCCCAGGGTGTAGATCGCATCGGTCAGCTGGACCTCTCCGCTATCATCGACATCGGCGGCGTCAAGACAGGCCGGCGCGGCGCCACCCAGGAAGAGGTAGTTCAGGGTGTAGACCGCATCGGCCAGGTCGATGGTCCCATCACCATTTCCATCGCCGCGAAGAAAGCTCCCGCCGGCCGTGGGATCAACAACCCTGTCAGTAAAGACGAGCCTCTCCACCGCGCTCAGTCGATCCGTTCCATCCCTGCCCCGGACCGTATCTCTTACCTCGACAACGCCGGCCCTGCTCGTCAGGGCGTATTCGGAAGACCGCCCGCTGAAAAGAACTGAGTCAATACCCCCGCCCCCATCGATACGGTTGTCGCCTGAGTTACCGGCGAGCGTGTTGTCGAGGGAATTGCCGGTGAGGCTGGCATTACGGGTTCCACCCAGCCTGACATTGGTGAGGTACTGTGACTTGTGGGTATATGGAACGGCCGGATTGCGAGTGAGGGTGAACTCGCTGTTCCAGGACCCGGTGACGGCCAGGGACGCCTCGAGGTAGGGCGGCAGGAAGGCGAGCATCGCCGCCACCCCGGACGGGTCTCCCGCCTCGATCGCCGCGCGCGTGTTGTAGCGGTATTCTCCACCGAAGGAATCGCCGCCGCGCTCGTGGGCCCACATGCCGTAGTAGACATCGATGATGCTGATGATGTACTCGAAGGGCCTGTCCGCCCTCGGCAGCTCGCGGGTTGGCGGAGGATCGTAGATTCCCGCCGAGATGGCCGCGTTGGTGGCGGCTGTGATCTGCCTGTGATACGCCGGCAGCGTCGGCTGGATCCCGGCGCCATGCACCAGGTGGAAGACCTCCTCTAACGTCGCATCGCGCAGCGTGTTGTTGACGTAATCCCGGCTTCCCTCCACCACCGACTCCGAGGCGTAGAGATCCTGGAAAAAAAGGTCAACCTTGCCAAGACGCCCCTCGATGGCTCTCTCGGCCGCCGACTCCGAGTTGAAATAGACCAGTGTCGCATCGAGGTTCGCCATCGAGTTGGCCACCGCGGTCTTGTCGGCGCCGAACTCGGTTCCCGGCGCATCGGTGATGTAGAAACGCAGGATCTCCCGGGCGCGCACCCCCATCTCGTTGGTGACCTGGCTCTGGAGCAGGAAGTGAATCGCGTCACCGTTGGGAGCGACGACCTTGGTGTAGCGGTCAAAAATAGACCGAAAGACGGAATGGACCCTTGCCGGAAGCGCAACGACCCCATCGGGCGCTTGCGAAATGTCGATATCATCAGGCAGGTTCTGGGCGCGAAGGGCACCACCCAGGATCGCCAGGGCAAGGAACGATGGGAGAAAAACTGGTGACACAGCCGGGCTTTGACGTTCGAGACCTGTCATCGGTAACCTCTGACCCGCAGGAAATACGTATGAAGCGACTCCCCCAAGCCTACCAGCTCAAGAAGCTATTGCTCTGCGCGAAGGATTCCGTTTCCATGCCCATCTTGTTCAGCATCGTGACGAAGAGATTGCACAGGGGAGCGGTGTCGCCCTTCCTGCGCGCGACGTAGCTGCCGTGCCTGAAGCCACCGCCAGCCAGGAAGATCGGCAGGTTCCGCGGATCGTGAGAATTGGCGTTGCCGAGATTGCTGCCGAAAAGAACCGATGTATTGCCAAGCAGCGTGTCCGCGCCTTCCTTCTTCACCTTCAATTGGGTCAGAAGACTGCCGAAGCAATTCACCAGGGCGGACTCGATCTTCTTCAGCTGCTCGATCTTGGCCTTGTCCCGACCGTGATGGGACAGGTTGTGATGCTCCAGCGAAACACCGTCGACCTGGGGCACGCTGTAATGGTCCTGGATCATCACGGCAACAACCCGTGAAGAATCCGTCTGCAGAATCAACGGGACCATGTTCATCAGCAGCTGGGTCCGTCCCACAAGGTTCCTCTTGTCGCGGATGTCATCGGGAGGAGGCGCCTCGACCTTCGGCTTGGGCCTCGTCATCCAGGCCTGCACCTCGACCAGGTCCTTCTCCGCCTTGCGAATCGACTCGTAGTACTCATCAAGCTGCCGATTGTCCGACCTGCTCGTTCCTCGCTGCAGGTTCTTCGCCTGCGATCTCAGCGAGTCTAAAATGCTCCGGCCATCACTCAGCCGGCGTTTCTGCTTTTCAACCTGGCGCGCGTTCCCCTTCAGGAACATCTTCGAGAACAGCTTCGCCGGGCTGTTCTCTGCCGGCACCATCACTCCGCTGGAGGTGAAGGACTGGCTCTGCGCCGAGTTGCTGCTGAGAACAACGGAGGGAAAACGGGTCACGTAGCCGAGCTTCCCGGCCGCGTATTGATCGATCGAAACCGTATTGCGAAATCCTCCCAAGCCGGGTCCCTGGGCGGCGGTCAGCCAGGTCAACTCGCAATTGTGCGGCTGGCGGCCCGACTGGCCCTCATGCTCGAGGCCCGAAAAAAGGGTGAAGTCTTTGCGGTGATCTTTCAGCAGGTCAAGGTACTCGGTGGACTCGTAGCCGGCGCCGGGAGTTCTGGGCCAGAGAGAGGGAGGATGCAGTCCCAGGGTCGTGCAGATGCAAACCATTCGTTTTGGAGAGGCCGCGGGCGCGCTGCCGAGAGCGGGCGACATGGTCTCCAGCAGAGGCAGGGCCAGCGAGACGCCGGTCGCTTTCAGAAAGGATCGTCGATGGAGTGGTTGGTGCATGGTTTTCGTCCTGTCCGGAAACCCGGACACCCACAGTATAGAGGCCGCTTACTTATTCCTGAACAATTGGCTCTGAACTACCTTG
>CAUZHA010000043.1:0-33888 GCA_963579555.1 Planctomycetes bacterium UBA1146 | reverse complement strand
TGGAGCCGCTCAAGAGCCATGTCGGCCGAAACCTGGTTACTTTTTCGCGCGCGGAGGATTATCTCATCAGCGGCTTCTGCTGGCCTGATTCCCTGGACATGCTGAGAGGCAAGCCCTATATGGGCTATCAGGAGCTGGGCTCTGGTCATGTCATTGCCTTTGCCGATGACCCGAACTTCAGGGCCATGTGTCGATTTCAGCAGAGGCTCTTCTTCAACGCTGTCTTCTTCGGACCCGGACACTGAGGCTGTCCCCGGCCTGTTTTCCGGCAAGGAAAAGCTCCCCATGCCCGTGCTCGGAATGTAAAATCTCGCCTCGGTTTTACCCAGGAAACGGAGATTGAAGCGATGGCTCGCGCCCTGGTCCTGTTGAATCTCGGGACCCCTGATTCTACGGACGTGAAAGATGTCCGTGATTATCTGCAGGAATTTCTTTCCGATCCCCGGGTGCTCGATATCAATCCTGTTGTCAGGTTCCTGCTGCTGCACCTGGTGATCCTGCGTAAACGCCCGGCGGAATCAGCTGCGGCCTACCGCAAGGTCTGGACAGAGAGGGGTTCGCCACTGCTCTTTAACGGCCTGGATCTCACCGAAAAGGTCAGGAAATTGGCAGATGAGGATACGGTTGTCGAACTGGCCATGCGGTACAAGAATCCCTCGATCCGATCGGTCCTCGATAGCCTGAAGGCGAGAGAGATCAAGGACCTCGTTCTCTTTCCGCTCTTCCCCCAGTATTCTTCCGCCGCCTGGGGCTCAGGCGTAGAGAAGTTCTTTGCAGAGGCGGGGCGACTCTGGGATGAACCGTCGATCAAGGTGGTCCCTCCCTATTACGATCACCCGGCCTTTATCGACACTTTCTGCGATGTGGCGAGACCCATCCTTGACGACCAGCGGCCCGACAAGGTTCTGATGAGCTTTCACGGAATTCCGCAGCGGCACGTCAGGACGGTATTCGCCGGGCAGCCTGAAAGAGATCTGCTTGGTACGGATGGCTGCGGCGGTGATCACTGTCTCGAGAAGCCGGATTGCTGCGCCGAGATCTGTCCGGCCAATCGTAATTGCTACAGTGCTCATTGCTACGCTACGGCCCGTGCCCTGGCCGCCGGGCTGGAACTCTCGCCCGGGAGCTGGGAGGTCAGCTTCCAGTCCAGGCTGGGCCGGGACCCCTGGCTGGTTCCTTATACCGATTTTCGTATCGAGGAACTGCCGGGCGAGGGCATCGAGAAGCTTGCCGTATTCTCTCCCGCCTTCACGGCCGATTGTCTCGAGACGGTCGAAGAGATCGGCATCCGCGCGCGGGAAGATTTTCTCGCGGCGGGCGGCAAGGAGCTTCGGCTGATTCCCTCGCTGAATTCCGAGTCTTCCTGGGCTGAGGCGGTTCTGCGGATAGCCGCTGAGCAGACTCTCCCCGGCGATGGAGAAGACTAGTCCGGCTTTCGGATGGTCGGCTCTCCCTTGAGGTAACCCAGAGATGCGAGGAACCTGTCCATCGCGGTTACCGTCTCCAGGTAGTAGGAGTTGAAGGATCCTCCCCGGTTGGGGCCGTTGAAGAATCCATGCGGCTGGTCCTTGTAGAGGTGCAGGTCGCAGCGCCTACCCGCTTTTCCCATCAGCTCCTTGTATCTTTGCGCGGTTGACACAGGGACCAGCTTGTCTTTTGTTCCGAGGAAGACAATCGTAGGAGGGGTCTTTTTCGAGAGGTTGTGGATTGGCGAGATCTCGCGGAAGCGATCCTTTACCCTTGAGTAGCCATAGCCCATCGGTCCATTGTCGAATACCGGGTTGAAGAGCACGAGGGCATTCGGTAAGGAGCTGATCGAGGTGTCCTCTCCATCTTCTTCCAGTCCGGGGACGGTGCCGGTGGCCGCGGCTACATGGCCGCCGGCGGAGCCGCCGCCGGCCGCCAGGCGGCTGGGGTCGATGCCCAGGCGGCCGGCGTTTTTTCGAAGCCACCGGACGGCTGACTTTCCATCCTTGACGCATTCGAAGGGGCTGGTCTTCTGGCGGCTCTTGACCCGGTAGTCGGCGACGATGCCCACCATTCCCCGGCTGGCGAGGTAGCGCGCATGGGGCTCGAATTGTTTCGGAGTGCCGCCGTTCCAACTGCCGCCGAAGAAAAAGACGATGGCGGGGCGCTTGTCGCCGGCCTGATGTCCTTCGGGCTTGAAGAGGTAGAGCCTGAGCCTGGAGCCGCTGGCCTCCTTGTAGATCTCGGCCGCGGCGCCGGCGAAGCTGAGAGCGGCGGAGCTCTTTTTCTTTTTTTCCTTCTTTGAGTCCTGGGCCGGAGCGAGGGCAAGTCCCAGCAGAAGGGTCAGGGTCAGGGCTTTCATCTGGTCGCCTTATTACTTCGGGTCACTGAATTCAGTCGGCTTATTCCGGGTGGAGGTCAGAACAATTCCATAATCGCCCGGACGCCGTCTTCTTTCATCTGGACAGAGTCATCGCCGAGAATCCGTTGGGTTATTTTCCCCGGAATACCAAGGCAGTGATAGATGGTCGCTACTATTTCCCGTGGAGATGTCGGCCGGTCCAGGGGGTGTGAGCCCAGCTCGTCGCTTCGGCCGACGGCTCGCCCTCCCTGGACTCCGCCGCCTGCGAAGTAGACCGTCCAGCAGCCGGTCCAGTGGTCTCGCCCGCCGCATGGATTGATCCGTGGGCTTCTGCCGAACTCGCCCAGGCAGCAGACCAGGGTTTCATCCAGCAGGCCGCGCTCTTCGAGGCTGGTGATCAACGCCCAGTAGGCCCGGTCGTAGCGGGGAGCGATGCTCTCCCTGAGCTCAGCAAAGCTGCTGAAGCCCCGGCGACCGTGCATGTCCCAGCCGAGAGGGTCCCTGGGTCTGTCCGAGGTGTTCACGGTTACGAAGCGGGCTCCGCCTTCAACGAGCTTCCGCGCCGCAAGCAGGTTGTCGCCGACAGGGCTCAGGCCGAACCGCTCGCGCTCGGCCTGGCTGAGTCGTAAAGCGTGCGAAGACACGACCGCCGGCTCGTGGTCCGCAAGGGCGGCGGCCTCGTTCCGTGCCGCGCCCAGCAGAAAGTTGGAGGCTTGTCCATCGTTGTTGCCCCGGAGGAGGCTTGTCACGACTCCCGGATGGGGCGCCGGGTTCTTCGCCCCGGGCGGCCTTCCTGTCTGGATCAGGCAGGAGGCCGTTTCATGCAGGGCGCTGAGGTCGTGGTTGCAGGTCCTGACCAGCGAGAAGCGGTCAGCAATCCGGGCATGCAGTGGGAGCAATTCGGAGAGCTCGAACTCTGCGCTTCGCGTTCGGATCGGGCGAAAGGGCCCACGGACCTCGAGCGGTGCCTCCGGCTTCATGTCAAAGAGGTCCAGGTGGCTGGGGCCGCCGTAGTTGTTGACCAGGATGACGGCGCGGGCCCCGGAGCCCGCGCTCTTGCAGGTGAAGGGCTCTCCTGCCGGCAGGGAGGAGAGCGCCAGGATTGCCGCGGCGCCTGAACCCAGCTCCAGGAATCGACGCCTGCTCAATTTTCCGCTCCCCGCCGTGTTTTCTTTGCTGGTCATTGTTTACGCTTCCCGGCCGAGTTCATCTGGTCGCTGCAAGGTAACAGATCCAGCTTCGGGCGTCGTCTCCCTTGCGCGACAACCGGAAGGTCCCGTTGCCTTCACCCGTTGAGTGGTCGGTGCCTTCCCAGTACACGTCAATTTTTTCGAAGCCGGCTTCCCTGAGCAGATCCTTGAGCTCGGGCAGGTTCCACAGGCGCCAGTCGTAGCTGAAGGCCCTGTCGATTCTGTTGCCGCCCGGGAGATCGAAATGGATGTGGCAGACCGTTTCGCCCGTTACGGGATTGTAGTCCGCCTGGTCCCAGACATACCTGAAACACAGGCCCTCTTCGTCGACCTCCCGGCTTTCCTCCTGGATGACCTGCGCCTCCGGGCCGCCGTAGAGATCGAGAAAGAAGATCCCGGTGGAATTCAGCGTTTCGTGTACCTTGCGAAAGTAAGAAAGCAGGAGCTCTCGCTCTTTGAAAACGCAGTAGGAGAAGTTGAAGGCGGCGACGATGTCGGATTCATAGTTCGCCGCCATGAGTACATCGCAGCGCGCGAGCTCGAGCCTCTCGGCCTTTGATCCCAGCCGCGCAATGTTGTTTTCGGCCGCCCACTGCAGCGTACTCTCATCGATGTCGACTCCAACGGCCCGGCCGCCGCGAACCATACGGACCCAATCGCAGGCGAGGGCCGCGGTGCCGCAGAAGTCCTCGCGCAGCAGCAGCGGCGATCGACCACGGGTCTTTCGATAGACCCTTCGCATGAAGTTGACCTCGTAGCCCGGGTTCTGGACCGAGTTCTGGTATAGCAGGTATTTATCGGGTTTATTGGTCTCCGGCGACATGGAAAGAAGTATATAGAGGATTGGCGGGGATTCCTGCCAATCTTGCAGATGACGGGTTCTTTAACAGGGGGAATGTCATGAAGGTTGGTTTCGCGGGCCTGGGCAATATGGGCGGCGGTATGGCTCGGAATGTGCTCGAGGCCGGGTTCGAGTTGTTTGTCTACAATCGCACCCGGTTGAAGGCCGAGGCGCTCGAGGGCGCGGTGGTCATGGATGCGCCGCGGGACCTCGTGCGGGAAGCCGACCTTGTGCTGGTGTGTCTCGCCGACATTGCCTCCGGCCGGGAATTCTTCCTGGGTGAGGAGGGCGTTGTGGACGATACCGTTGAGGGGAAAATATTCGTTGATCACGGTACTGTCGACCTCGCCACCTCGCGTGATCTGCACGCCGCCTGCGGGGCGCAGGGAGCCGGCTTTCTCGACGCTCCGATCAGCGGTGGGCCGGAGGGCGCAAGTGCCGGAACGCTGGCGATCATGGCGGGTGGAGAGCCCGAGATTTTCGAGAGAGCCCGCCCGGTATTCGATGCGATGGGCTCGAAGGTGGTGCACATGGGACCGGCGGGGTCCGGGACCGCGGCGAAGCTCGCGAACCAGCTGATGGTGGGGGTTAACGCTCTTGCCTGCTGCGAGGCCCTGACGATGGCGCGCCAGGTAGGGGCTGATCTCGAAAAGTTGCAGGACCTGCTGGCGAATGCCTGGGGTCAGAGCCGGATGCTCGAGCGCTGCGGGCCGATCATAGCGCGCGAAGGCTACGATGAGCCCGGCGCTCCGCTGCGCAACATCCTGAAGGACCTCTCGATCATTACCCGCCAGGGAAAAGAATCAGGGTTGTCGGTCAGGGCCGCCGAGGCGGCCTTTGGAGTCTACCAGCAGCTGGTGGACGCCGGCCTGAGCGAGTCCGACATGACGGCCGCCTGCCGGTGTGTCAGCGGGGAGCTCGAGAGCTGAGGCGTTGCTCAACCTTCGCGAAGCTCTTTCAAGGCGTGGGAGATGATCGAGAGCGCTTCATCCAGCCTGGAGTGATCGGTGCGCAGGTGCAGGATGCACATGCGCAGGTAGAATCGTCCATCTACGATCGTGCCTGTCAGCATGACCCGTTGATGCCTGTTGATCTTCTCGAGCAGCGTCTGGTTGCGGGCATCTTCCTCTGAAGCTTCACAGCCGTTGAATCGCTGGCGGAAGATGAAGAGGGTCAGGTCGGGCGCGGCCGGAATCTCCACATCTTCGATGGAGCTGAGATGTTTCCATGCCCGCAGGGTCAGCTCGCGTTTGATACCAAGGGATTCCCTGAAGGCATCGACGCCATGGAGCTTGAGAGGGAGCCAGAGCCTGAGCCCACGCCATTCGCGGGAAAGTTCCGGGGTGAATTCGCAGAAGTCGTAGTGTTCTCCCGTCTGCATGTCCGGCATGTAGGAGGCGGTTGACTGGAACGCATCGCGCAGGGGGGCCATGTCCCTGACGAGCAGGGCGCCGGTGCCGTAGGCGAGGAAGAGACCCTTGTGGGGGTCGACGGAGAGCGAGTCCGCCAGCCCCATGCCGCTGAGGGAGCTCGCAAGCTCCGGCACCAGCCGGAAGGCCGCTCCGTAGGCACCATCGACGTGGTGCCAGAGGCCCTCCTCGGCAGCCACCCGGGCGATCTCTTCTAACGGGTCGATTGAGCCGGTGTTGACGGTTCCGGCGCTCGAGCAGACGAAAAAAGGCAGCAGGCCGGCATCACGGTCCGCGCGGATGGCTTCCTGCAGCTTTTCGGGCCGCATGCGAAAGTTCCCATCGACAGGCATCCGGCGCAGATTTTTCTCTGACAGGCCGGCGATTCGGGCGGCCTTGGGGACCGAGTGGTGGATCTCGCTCGATGAATAGATCACGCCTCGGCGAAGCTCCTCGCCAAGGTGCTTCTCGCGCGCCGCGACCAGGGCGATGAGGGTTGACATGGAGGCTCCAGAGGTCAGCACTCCGAGCGAGCCTTCGGGCATGCCCATCATCTCAGCCAGCCAGCGGATCGCCTGGGTCTCGAGCTCGACAGCCGCTGGGGCGGAAGCCCAGCAGCCCGTATAGCGGTTGACCGTACCCGCGATGAGCTCTCCCAGCGCGGCGGAGAAGAGACCTCCGCCGGGAACGTAGGCCAGGTAGCCCGGGCTGGCGGGGTTGTAGGCCGTCGGGATGACCTCGTCAAAGAGAAAATCGAGGAGCCCCTCGGCGTCCGCGGGGGAGGCCGGCAGGGGAGCCTTCAGCCAGTCGGCCTCCGGATCGAAGAGCGCGCTCGAGTCGGTGGGCTGGTCCGGAAGCGATGCGATAAAGCCGGCCAGCCGCTCTCCCGTCTTCTCCAGCAGGCAGCGCAGGGCGTCGGCCCCCGTGTTGAGCTCATTCAGATCTGGCGCCGGGTTTTCCGGGATATGGTTTTCGTTCATGGAAGCGGCGATTATGATACCGGGAGGCTTACAGCGCCAGTGAGGGATGATGAAGATTCAAGGTGATCAAGAACGAAAAGAGCGCCGCGCGGGAAGCGCCTGGCTCAGGGCGGCTATTTTTCTGCTTCTTCTCTGCGGGATTTGTCACATGATGGGCTGCAACCGCCTCTTTTACTATCCCAGCTCGCGCGAGTACAGGACCCCCCGGGACCTGGCTGTGCCGGTCGAGGAGGTTCGCTTCAAGAGCGAGGATGGGACGGGGCTTCATGGCTGGCTGCTAAGGCCTGGAGAAGGCCGGGAGGCGGCCGGAACCGTCGTTCATTTTCATGGCAATGCCCAGAATCTCAGCGCCCATGTGGGCTTCGTGGCCTGGCTGGCTGAGCGTGGCTACAATGTCTTCGTCTTTGACTACCGCGGCTATGGAAAATCCGAGGGGAGTCCGGAGCGCTCGGGGGTCATCGCTGATTCCAGGGCGGCGCTGGCCTATATCCGGGGACGCAAGGATATCGACAGCCGCCGTCTGCTGGTGCTGGGGCAGAGCCTCGGTGGGGCCTGCGCCCTGGCGGCCCTGGGCGAGGGTTCGACCGAGGGTGTGCGGGCGATAGCCATCGACAGCTCGTTTCTGAGCTATCGAAAGGTCGCCAATTCCGTGCTGGGCGGGACGGTGTTGACGAAACCCCTGGTATGGCTCCTGGTGAGTTCCGATCACGACCCGGAGGATTCCATCTCCAGGCTCGAGGGAATCCCTCTACTGTTCATTCACGGCGATGCGGATAGATTGGTCAGGATCTCCAATGGCCGGGAGCTCTTCGAGGCGGCGCCGGAGCCCAAGCGGTTTCTCGCCGTGCCCGGGGCGAAGCACATGCACGCTCTTGAAGGATCCACCAGGGACGAGCTAGTGAAGTTCTTCTCCGAGGCGCTGGCGGATTGAGGGGGGGCAGCTTTCCGCCATGGCGTCGCAGGCGCGTTCAATATGAGTTCTCGCCCTTGGAAGCTCCTCGATGGCTTCTTCGAGGTGCCCATCGGTCGCCATGCTCCAGGCACGGGAGAGGAGACGCTCGGCTGAGGCTACCCCATCCCAGATCTTGGCGTATTTCGAGAAGCCCAGCAGTCCAGCCAGTTCTTCGTTCCGCAAGGTAAGGTCGAGGTATTGGTTTTTCAGAAGCTCATCGATTCTTCGCGTGAATTCTTCAGCTGTGAGCTTGTCCAGAGAATCATCCACGGCTTGAATTTCCCCGCGAATTCCTTCAAGCATGGCGGCAAATTCCTTTATCGTTCCGTCTCCCCCTTTTCCGGCGGCAGCGGTCGATTTTTTTGCAACTTTGAGGAGAATTCCTCCCGTTACCAGTGCAACGGTACCGCAAATAAAGATAGTTAGCGCGGAGGAGACGGGTACGGGGTGTTGAGAGAAAAGGGGCGTTTCGATAAGGCTCAGGGTCTCGCCTGGGGTTGGGGGTATTCTGAGTCCGGCGGCACCAATGGAGGCGGCGCAGAAACCGAGGATAATGAGTGCCCTCGCGGCAGTTGTCATCAGCTTAACCTCCAAGGCTCGAAACGATTTCTTTGATTGCGAAGCCGAGCATGACGAGGGCCTCTCCAACGATAAGGCCGGCTGCGATTGGAACACCTTTGTCCTCGGCCAGCCGGGTTCCAAAACGCCTGGAGATATAGATGCTGAGCAATCCGCCGATGCCGAAGACGATCATGTACTTGAATGGAAGGTAAAGAGAAAGGCCGATCATGACTCCAAGTCCGGGAGAGACAAACAGCGAAACCAGGAGGCCGATCGTCAGGCCTGCGAGGTATTTCATCACAGGGATCCCGGCTGATTCCAGCTTTTCGATAGTGTTTTTCCGGGACGGGAGGTTTGCTGCTTCAGTGGGTGCGGTGGCATTTTTTACCAGGGTGATAGCGCTTTTTAACGCTGCGGCCTGGGGTGCCCCCAGCTCCGGAATTCCCTTGGCCAGCTCCGTTTTGCTGCCGCCAGCTTCTTCGTAGGCTGCGAGGGCCTTTTCGCCCTGGGCTTCCCTGATCTTGTACAACTCCAGTGCCTGGTTCGGTCCGAAAGCATAGGCGTTCCAGAGCAGGACGACGACTGCTACCGAGATTCCCGGCCCGATCCAGCAGGTGGCGATCTGGGCGACCTGCTGGCGTGCAGGGCGGCTGCCGACGAGGTAGCCGGTTTTCAGGTCAGCCATCATGTCGGCGCACATCGAGGTGGCAACGCAGATCGCAGCGCCGATGGTGACAGCAGGGATGATTCCCGTGTCGTCGGTTCCGAGGATTGCCATCATGATCACTGTGGCAAGCAGGGCCAGTCCCGAGAGAGGCGACCAGTCGGTCCGTCCAGTGGTCTGGGCGACGACCAGGCCTGAGAGCCAGAGCCAGATGCCGCCGACCGCAGCCGCCAGGACAGCCTTCAGCCAGCTGACGTGTTCGCCCCCTGCGAGTTTCGTCGCTAGCAGCAGGAGCAGGAATCCGATGGCCATTCCCGCGTTGAGGGTTTTCAAAGAGACCTCTTCCCGCGGGCCTTCATCCGGGGTCGAACGCAGGCTGGCAATGGCGGTCTTGAGGGCAGGCAGGGCGATCGCGATGCCTGCAATGGCACCGCCAAGAATCATTCCGATGCCCAGGTGGCGTGATGTGAAATGAGCGAAGGCGCCGATGAATTTTCCGGCCTCGCTGTGTTTCAGGCCCTCGGTTGTTACATGGGAAAATTCCAGAGGAATCCACCCGAAGGCGATGCAGACAGGGATGAGTATCCAGAAATTGAGGAGTGTTCCGTAGAGGATCGCCAGCCCGGGGCGCCCGGCAAGGTATCCGGCGCCAAGGCTCATGAGGCTGATGGCGAAGACGAAATGAAACTTAGCCGGGATTCCGATGGCCTCTCCAACATTGACCGACGGGTATTCAGAGAGAGTGGTTACCAGGGTGACGATTCCCGATACAATGAAGCCCAGCACCAGCAACTGGGCCTTTTGAACCCCTGCTCCCGGGCTCTTGAGGATGGCCGCTACCGCTACGGCACTGGGGAACCGCAGGCGTTCCAGTTCGATAATCTGTTTACGCAGTGGAATGATCATGACCACTCCAAGAATCGAACCAGCGGTGACGGCGAGCGCCAGGGCGTAATAGTTGATGTCGGCCTGCCGCCCCATCAGGAATAGAACAGGGATGGTAAAGATAACCCCGGCGTTGACGGTGTTCACCGACGACGCAACGGTCTGGAAGATGTTGACCTCGAGGATGGACCCCTTGCGGAGCACTCCACGCAGGAGCCCGAAGCCCAGCACGGCTGCCACCGTCGAGCCTACGATGGTGAAGCCGATCTGGAGGCCGGCGAAGCAGATCCCTACATTGAGGAGCAGTCCAACTACGATCCCCCCGACCAGGCTGGCAGGGGTCAGCTCACGATATTTCGGTGTCTCGGCCAAGCCGGGCTCTCCTCTCTCACGCTCCGCTGAGCTTGTCGCGGCAGGTCTCGAGAAGCTTCTTGGTGAGCTTGATGCCTTCCATCTCGCCGGGCTTGCCGCCTTCCCACTCGATACCGACGTAGCCGTGGTAGCCTGCGTCGATGACGATCTTCATCATCTTCATGTAGTCGGTTTTCGTCTCGTTGCCGTTGGCGTCGAAGGAATGCGACTTGGCGCTCACCGCCTTGGCGTAGGGCATGAGCTCGGTGACGCCCTTGTAGCGGTCGTACTGCCTGCCGCCGCCGAGGTGGAAGTTGCCGAAGTCCGGCAGGGTTCCACAGCCGGGGTGATCGACTGTTTTCATGACACTGGCGAGCCAGGCGCCGTTGGAGGACAGGCCGCCGTGGTTTTCGACGATCACGCCAATGCCGTAGGGCTCGGCGAACTCGGTCAGGCGGCGCAAGCCATCGGCTGCGAGCTTGACCTGGTCATCGTAGGAGCCGCTGCTGCCGGCGTTGACGCGGATGGAGTGACAGCCGAGATAGGCGGCAGCCTCAACCCATTTCTTATGCTTCTCGATGGCCCCGGTACGTCCTGAATCCTTCGGGTCGCCGAGGTTGCCTTCGCCGTCAATCATGATCAGGAGGCTGTAGACGCCTTCTCCCGCAGCGCGCTTCTTCATCTCCGCGAGGTATTTCTTGTCCTTCGCCTTGTCCTTGAAGAACTGGTTGACGTGTTCGACGGCGTCGATTCCCAGGGAGTTGGCGGTCTTGGCGAAATCGAGGTTGTCGAGCTTCTTTGAGAAGTGGGTCCTGTGGAGGGACCACTGGGCGATCGAGATCTTGTAGAGGGGAGCTTTTGCAGCTGGGGACGGGGCGGCTTCTGTTTCAGGGGCCGCGGCAAGAGAGCCCAGTCCAAGGCCCGCACCGATCAGGGCAGTGCGCCCCAGGAACTCACGACGGTTGGCTTTCGCTGACATCTTTTTCCTCGTTTCTGGCTGAAATGTTGTTCTTTTTGAAGAAGCCCCCATTCTAAACCAGTCTGTTCCTTTCCTACAAGCGCTCAGCCATCCGATGCGAAGATGAGCCTTTTTCTATTACCCGGATGTTCGGGCCGAACCAAAAGAACTGGAAGTGATTCCCGTTGTGTGGAAAAATGAAGGCTCTTTTTAGATTCAGGCCTAAAATAAAGAAGTGCAGGAGATTAGGAGTAGAAATGGAGACTGTTTGCAGTTTTCAGGTTTGCGGCGTCCGGCCTTTCTATAGAGCGCTGCTGCTGTTGTTGGTCGTTTCCGTTTCCGTTCCTGTTTTTTCCCAGGCGGGAAAGAAAAAGAACAGGCAGGCTTCTATTCTTTTCAATACAGCCAGCCGTCTCTATCGGCAGAAGAACTGGCAGGATGCGGCAGCCACGTTCGGGGATTTCATCAAGCGTTATCCCAAGCATGAAGATGCGATGGAGTCGCATTTTGCCCGGGGCTACTGTTTCAACAGGCTCAAGCAGCATGAAAAAGCAGTGGCTGATCTGAAAGTCGCTGGCGCTCAGCAGACGGCTCGCTGGGCGGGAGATGCGAATTTTTACCTTGGGCGGTCTCTTGAAGCGCTCGCGGATACTCTTCCGGAAAACGCACCTCAGCGCCCGTTGCATTACGGCGAGGCGGCGGCTGCCTATGGGCAGAGTGCGGCGTTGCGAGGGGCTGCGGTCAAGACCGCCGGGGAAACCGCGGCAGGTTCTTTCGTGGCCGCTTTTACTTCCCAGGGGGAGGCCCATTACAACGCCTCGCAATATTCACAGGCGGCAGAGG
Source organism: Planctomycetes bacterium UBA1146 (assembly GCA_963579555.1). GTDB lineage: Bacteria > Planctomycetota > UBA8108 > UBA8108 > UBA8108 > UBA8108. The sequence goes on along the minus strand of CAUZHA010000043.1, from coordinate 21,925 downwards.
TTCTGGACCGACTTCTTGACGAGCCGGCGAAGTATTCTCCGGTAGCCGGCTATGACCGGGGACTGTATTTCCTGGCGCTTTCAAACTATCAGCTCGACCGTGCGACCGAGAAAAACGGGGCCAAGCCGGATGAAAAGAACACCCTTGCCAGCCTTCGGGCGCTTTCGGCTCCGGAAATGAAAAAGAGCGATTTGTGGGACGATGCGACCTATCTTCTGGCAAGGATCCTCCACAGGCGGTCGGAGTGGAAGCTTGCCAATGGGCGCTATGGCGCGCTCATCGACTCGCAGGCTCCCCAGGCTGCTGAGTCGAGTTATTACCGGGCGGTTTCTCTTTTCGAGTCCAGCACGAACGCCGGCGCGGGGGCCTCGGTTGTCCTGGAAAGCGCGGCGAAAGGATTTCAGGCTTTCTCGAAGAAATATCCCAAGCATGAATTCGCCTCTCGGGCGGTTTATTACGAAGGAATCTCTCTTTTTAACGGCGGCTCCTATTCAACGGCCGCGTTAAGGCTCGGGGCTTACTCTCCGCGGCAATCCGAGAAAGCCTTCAAGACCCAGGCCCTGCTGTGCTGGGGGCAGGCCCTGTTGCTGCAGGAAATCCCCGACCCAGCCAAGGCTGTCGAGGTTTTCGAATCAGGTGTCGAACATTGCCGCAAGGAAGTCCTTGATGATCTGACCAATGAGAAGGCGGCCACCAAGCTTGCCCAGGTGATCTACTGGAGAGCCGAATCGAAATTCCAGGTCGCCTTCAGCGAGGAGGACAAGGAGAAGAGAAAGAGATCTTTTGCCGTGGCGGCTGAAGCTTTCAAGGAGTTTGCCGGAGCGCTTGGCAATCCGCTGCCGAAGCTTCAGGAGGAGGCTCTCTTCAAGCAGGCCGAGGCGCTGTTCAACGCCGGCTCGCACAAGGAGTGCGCAGCCTCGGCCAGGGCCTACCGCGATGCCTACAAATCTCCCGCGGGACAATTTCTAAGAGATGTTTTGAAGCTTTCTGGTCGAAATGCTCTCCAGGCCCCGGCGGATGTTCTTGACCCGGTTGAGCGGGCCAGGGGAGCCGGCTATTATCAGCAGGCCGCCGCCTTGAGTAAGGATCCGTCCGAGAAGTTGCGCATGAGTTATCTTTCCGGAGTTTCCAGCTATTACGGTGATGATTTTGAGAAGGCCTCCAGGTCTCTCACGAAGGTCCTTCCCGAAGCTTTAGGCCTGTCGGGTAAGGATGCGGAGCCCTATATCGAGCTCCCTTTCTTTCTTGCGGACAGCCTTGCCCAGCTTCCGAGGAGTTCCGGGGATGACCCGGCCGTCGTCAAGCGAGTCGAGCGAGCCGCCGGGCTCTTCGCCCACTATCTCGGGCTGGCCGCCGCCGTTCCCGGCAAGTCAGCCGCCCGCCACATTCCCACCGCGCGGATCAACCAGGGGCTTTGCTTCCAGGCCGCGGGTAATTGGAAGGGTGCGAGGGGGAGCTATGAATCCTTTCTCAAGCAGCATCCTGATCACAAGCTCGTAACGAGGATCCGCTTCTCGCTTGCAGGTGCCTGTGTCGAGTTGAGGGACATGGATGCCGCCCAGAAGCATTACAGGGAGACAGCTGCCGGGGCTGGCGCCGCTGAACAGGAGCTCGCCGTTCGGGCTCTTCTCCAGGCCTCCGCTATCCTCAGAAGGCTCGAGCGGTCGAAGGATGCTCTGCCCCTGCTGGATGACGCGGCCGCCCGGGTCGCAAAGTTCAAGGAGCCTGCCGCGGAGATCAGGAAGCTCTCGGCGGAGGCTGGCTACCAGCGGTCGATGGCCCTGATCGAGAGTGGCGCGGGGGGGGAGGCCCTTACCGCGCTTGACGACTACCTGGCGAAATTTTCCGGTAGCGGAAATGAAACCGAGGTCCGTCTCCAGCTCGCTTATCTTCGGCTTGATTCAGGGGATGCGCAAAAAGCGCTCGAGGTGGTAGCTCCTCTCTGCGATGGGGCGGCGGATGTCGAGGGCCGTGATGAGGCTCTCTATCTCAGGGGCTGGGCCAGCGGTGCGCTCGCCCGCGCGATTCTCGCTCCGCAGGAGGGAGAGCCCCCGGCGGAAGATTCGGCCGAGGCCCTGGCCGCGGGGGAACATCTGGGTCGCATGGAGACGGTCTACAGGACCCTGCTCACCGAGTATCCCGCTTCGGTTCATTCCCGGGAAGCGAAGCTCGAGCTGGGGCAGCATCTCTTCAACAAGGGAACCTATGTTGAGGCGCGGAAGTGGTTTTCTTCCCTGACCGAAGAACTTGAAAAATCTCCTCCCGCCGAAGATGACCCCGCGGGAAGATCTCTGCTTGAGCGGGGGCGTTTCGGGTTGGCCTACGCCGCCTTTGAAGAAAAAGATTTCCAGCAGGCCAGGACTCTCTTCGATAAGGTCGCCGAGGACCCCGGCAGCGAGCTTTCACTGCGAGCCACCTTCCAGGCGGCCAGGAGCTGGATGCTGAGCTCCGGTGAGCAGGAGGCGGTCAAACGCTACACCCTGCTGGTGGGTTCGCTCAAGCCGAGGGCCGAGGAGTTTTACGAGGAGAGCCTCTTCAGGCTTGGGGAATGCCACAATCGTTTGCGCCAATACGCTGAGGCCACCAAGGTTCTCACCAAGTTGCTGGAGGAGGTTTCTGAGGGCGAGCTCCAGTATGAATCTCTCTTCGCCTTGGGCTATTCGCTCCAGTTCCAGGACAGCTTTGATAAGGCTATCGAGGCCTTTCGGAAGGTTGTTGACGGAACGGGCGCTGTCGTTGCGGCCCGTGCGCAATTCCAGGTTGGCGAATGCTGCATGGACCAGAAGAAATACCGCCACGCTGCGAGGGAATATCTTTCAGTGGTTGCCGGTTTCGATTTTGATGGTCCCTACAGGGACTGGTTCCGCAAGGCCCTGCTGGCTGCGGGCATTGCCTACCAGGCCGATGGTGACAATGATAACGCCGGGAAACAGTGGCAGGAGCTGGTAGAGGGTTATCCTGATTCTGTCGAGGCGAAGGCAGCCAAGACGAGATTGCAAGAGGTGGAAGAATGATTCGTATTCCCGAGAGAGAGCTCCTGCTGAGCCTCTTCCTGAGCCTTACCCTGGCCTGGGTTTGTACCGGACTCGTTGTGGCCCAGGAGGGCGGCGTCCCGCCGGCCGGTGAGACTCCGGTGGCTGCGGGATCTTCCGAAGGTGAGAAAGGGGATGAGCATCCCGAGTCCTACCTGGACTTCGCATTTGCCGGCGGCTGGCTGATGGTTCCGATCGGGATCTGCAGCCTGCTCTGGCTGACCTTCCTGGGCGAGCGCCTCATCTACCTGCGGTCGGACAGGATCTGCCCGGCGGCATTCACCCGGCAGGTCGGAGAGTTGGCTCCGGGAGCGATTGACGCGGAGGCTGTGAAGAATCTCTGCGCTGCCAATCCGAGCAGCGCTGCCCGGGTGATCGAGACCGCCACGGAGCACCTCGGCGAGACCCGGGAAGAGATCGAGCTGGCTGTAAACAATACGGCGCAGCGGGAAATTCACCTGATGCGGCGCTACATCCGGGTCTTTGCTGTCATTGCCGCCGTTGCGCCGCTGTTGGGGCTGCTTGGAACGGTAACCGGTATGATCCAGGCTTTCCGGGAGGTTGCCAGCTCAGGTCTCGGTTCCGGCCAGGCGCTCGCCCCGGGAATCTACAAGGCCCTCGTGACAACGGCCGGCGGCCTGGTGGTGGCCATTCCCACCCTGATGACCCATTACTGGATGATGTCGCGGATAGAAAACTTCGTTCATGGGATTGACAACCTGGTCGTCGATTTTGTCGAGAAGTTCCGGGTGAGGAGCGCCAAGAAACAGGCGGCAAAGGAAATCGAGGTGGGCGCTTCATGATCCAGATGCAGGAAGAAAAGGAAGACCTCCAGCTCAACATGGCGCCGATGATCGACATGATCTTCCTGCTGATCATTTTCTTTCTGACCGCGACGACCTTCACCGAGCGGGAGCGTGAGCAGGATGTTCTCCTGCCCAGCAACAGGAACCCCGGGAGCCTCAGCCGCAGCCTTGACAATAACATCATCGTCAACGTAAAGCAGGATGGGGGAATTTTCGTGATGGGGGCGAGAATCGAGCCTGAGCAGCTTGTCGCGCTGCTCAAGGAGCGCAAGAGCGCCCTGGAAAAGAAGAAGGTGAATCTCAAGGTCCAGATTCGAGGCGACAAGCGCACCTTGCACGGTAATGTTTCAGCCGCTTTGGAGGCCGTCGAACGGGCAGGTATCGCAAAGCCTCATCTGATCACCAGGACCCTGGAGATTGAGTGATACAGGCCGGGGTGTTTTGAGTCAGGAAGGTCCGGATATGGCGCGAGTGAAATTCCGAATCCGCTGGTACCTGCCGCTTGCGTTGTGCCTGCTCCTGCTTCCCTTCGTTATCGAACGGACCGTAGGTTATTACACCGCTGGCGACACTCTCAAGGCTCCCGCAGAGGAAGTCGCGGATTCGTTGCGCTCGGTTCTCTGGGAGGATCCCCGGCTTGTAGAGGGCGGGGTGAGCGGCCCTGAATCATTCGATTATGAGCCGCATGTGGATCCTTTCGGTGAGGTTCTCGTTTTTACGCGTGATCTCCCGGGCAGGAATGCCGATCTCTGGGTCTCCCGGAATGAGAGGGGGCGATGGCTTGAGCCAACTCCCTTTGTGGCGGTCAACAGCGAGGCGAATGAGCTCGGTGCATCCTTCAGCCCTGATGGTTCGCTGCTCTATTTTTATTCTGACCGTAAGGGCGGCCTTGGCGGCTATGACATCTGGGTCAGCGAGCTGACCGAAGATGGTTGGGCGCTTCCGCGCAACCTCGGTTCGGCGGTGAATTCTTCCTGGAACGAGATGAACCCCGCCTCGCATCCGGACGGCAAGGCTGTCTATTTCGTCAGTGACAGGAGGCCGGGCGAGAGTGGGCCTCCCTTGTGGAAGGGCACCGTGCGCTCCAATCTTCGCGTAGCTGACTGGGATCTCTATGTAGCCGAGCTCGAGGAGCGGGAAGATGGAGAGACCGTGATTTCTCCCGAGGGAGAAGAGGCGGCCGTCGTGCAGGAGGAAGCTGCAAATGATGAGACCGGAGAAGAAGACTCGGGCGCGGCGGAGACTCCAGCCGGAGAAGATACGCCTCTTGCTGCCGAGGAGAAGGCGGCCGAGGTCGTTTTCGGTGCGGCGCGTCCTGTGGCTGAGCTGAACACCAGGGGCTACGCGGAGGGTACCCCCGAGGTGTCGCCCCTGGGCGATTTTCTTTATTTTTCAAGTAACCGCCCGGGTGGAGAGGGAGGCTTTGATCTCTACCGGGCAAGGTTGACGCCGGCCGGAATCGAGGCGCCGCTGTCTCTCGGGCCGCAGGTCAACACCGGCCTGGATGAGCTGGATCCCGGTGTGGCGCTGAGAGGATACGAGCTCTATTTTTCCCGGGAGGTGGATGGCCAGGCCGATATCTTCGTGACGCTCTCGCGAGAGGTTCGCCATGTGACGGAGAGCGATGGGCCCTACCTCAGCGTGTCAGGCATCCTCGACTGGCTGGCGAGTCTCATTCGCGGGACTCCTCCGTGGGTCATCAGCCTGCTCCTCGCGCTTCTGGTCTGTGCAATTCTTCTCCTGCTCTTCCGGCGTTACATTCTCTCTCCCACGGTGCTCAGTGCCTGTTTCCTGATCGCCCTCCTGTTCCATGTCATGACGGGTTTCTGGATGACTCGGAACAAGGTGCAGCGCCTGTTGCTGGAGGTGATGGAGGAAGAAGAGTACGAGGCCTTCGAGGTTGCCCTCGAGAGTATCCCCGAGGAGGTCATCAGCCTGGAGATCCGTGAGGCCAGCGCCGAGACGAAACAGGACGAGGCCCCGGCCTTGAGCGCCCAGCTGGCCGATCGCCAGCCTCCAAGGCCAAGGCCGCGCCTCGAGAAGCCTGCCATGGAGGCCCCGGCCATCGAGCGGCCCGACACTGAAGTCCTTCCTTTTTCTGAGACCGTACTCCAGAGAGAGGCTATCCAGGTAGAGAGCAGCGAGAGTCTTTCGCAGGACCTGACCTTTCCCGAGGAAAAGCGGGAGGCGCTCACTCCCGAGATCATGAAGCGAGAGCTGGACCGTCCCGAGGAGCTTGTTGAGGAGGAACGAGAACTGGTTTCAGACCTCAAGATACGAGAGATCGTTCGTGCAGAGGTGGAGCTTCCCAGCGTCGCCTTGCCGACGAGGGATCCGGTCGCGGTTCCCGAACTCGAGGAGCGCGAACGAGTGGAGACCGAAGCCCCGGTCTTCCAGGCAGCGAAGCCTGAACAACAGAAGATCGAGAACCCCGAGGCCGATCGAAATGAAAAAGAAGAGACCGAATCCGGGGTGGAACTCGCTGCCCGCGAGTTGACTCCGCAGCAGCAGGAAAAAGCCGCGAGCTCAACAATCGAGGTGGCGCGAGAGGTCAAGCGGACCACGCCGGACAGCCAGAACCCGGTAGAGAGAGTGGATGCTTCCGTCGAGGTGGAAAGGGTCAGCCCTGAAGCTCCGCGAGATGAGCCTGAACGTACGGAGCTCTCTCCCGTCGAACAGGTCGATGCCCGGACACCGCAAAAGCAGGCTCCCACGGTAGAGAACGCCCCGCAGAGAGTGGCGGAGAGTGTCCGTCAGCCTGACGTCCAGGCCAGGGCCCTTCAGCGTCCTGAGCCTGTTGAGAATGAACAGAAAAAGGAGAGCCTCGCGATCAAGAGCGCTCAGCCTGTATCGCGACGGCCAGAGAGTGAGCCGGAGTCTGTGAGCCGGCCTGAGGTTGAGCTCAACCCATCGCCGGCGGCTCCTCCTGTGGAGGGAGCGAGCTCCGAGCAGCGTCCAGTCGTCGCGACGGCCGGCAAGGCGAGCGCCGCGGTTGATTCGTCGAACCCCGCCCCGGATGCACCGGTCGCTTCGGAGAAGGTCGCGGTTGAATCGGAGGCTCCCGATGTCAGCCGGAAGCGTATCGAGGCGCCGGCCGAGAGCAACCCGGAGTCGGGCGCGCCGGCGCTCGAGGTGGCCCGGCAGGCGAGCCGATCAGCCAGCGATATCTCCAAAAAGGTCAACCCCGAGACGGTCGCTGTGGAGGTTCAGAAGCCGACCCCGGTGAGTGGGGCTGCGGATGCCGCCAGGGATGCGAAATTGCCGGACGTGGGCGTGGCGGAAGCTCCCAGTACCGTTGCTGAGCGGGAGGTCGTTTCGCAGCGTGCGCCTGAACGCAGCGAGAGTGCGGGGGAGGAGCCTGCGATTGCCCGGCGGGCCAGCGTCAACGCCGAGAAAACAGAAGAAGCCGTCGCGAGGAAGGTGCTGGCTCTGAAGCAGGCAGGCCCTGTGAGCCGTTCACGAAAGACAGCGGAGCCGATCAAGGCTGCCGGGGCGGCTGTCGAGGTCAGCAGCGCCAGGCCCGTGACCTCGGCGAGCGAAGGAGCGGGACCTCGGCGATTGGCCGTGGCGACCGCCAGCCGGGCCGCCGCTGCCGGTGAGACGGACCCTGGCATTGAGAAACCCAGTCTCTCTGCGGAGAAATTGGATGGGACCGCTGCTCCTCAACTGGCCAGGCGTTCTGCCGCGGCACCCAGCCCGGAAGCTTCCAGCCAGGCCGAATCCCGTGAGCTCGTGGTCGCCTCTGCGCGCCTGGAGCGGGCGAAGGTCTCCCAGGCGGTCGTTGGAAAACCGACATCCCAGGACAAGGTTGATTTGCAGCGCAGCTCTCCCGGGCAGGAAACGAGGAGAGAAAAGGACGCTCCATCGATCTCCAGTGCGGCCAGGGTGGAGACTGTCAATAAACCGCAGGGCGAGACTCTGCCCCAGGCCGCTCCCGGTTCGAAGGCCGACGGAGCCGTCGCGCCGGTGGTCGAGGAGAGGGAGGTGGCTAAAAGCTCCGCGTCCGCGAAGACTCCTCCGAAGCCAGCTCAACTGGCAGGTTCCGGACGCCTGGGAACCCGCAAGAATACTTCCGGCAGGCCGAAGCTTTCTTCGCCGAGCAAGCTCTCCGGCCTGTCACGCCTGCGGAGACCTCGCTCCACCTTCCAGGGAAACCAGGGCCGGAGTCCGGAGAAACAGCTCGTCGCTCGTCCACAGCGCGTTGGGCCGATCTCTTCTGAAGGAACTGAACTCGAAAGTATCGCGAAGGTGGCGAAATCTACCGGTGACAGCGTCTACCTTCCCAAGATCTATCAGCTGAGAGGGGCTGAGCGTAGAGAGGAAGCTCTGATGAAAGGCGGAGGCTCCACGCAGACAGAGGCCGCGGTGGGCGCGGGTCTTCGCTGGCTGGCTCTGCACCAGAGTCCGGATGGGAGGTGGACTCTCGATCATTACGCTGACCATCTCAAGAATCCCTCACAGCGGGACTTCCAGGGACTCAAATGGAATGGCCAGCCCGGAAGGAATTACAAAGGTGGCGGCTACAACTACAAGGGAAACAGCTCAGGCACGGTCGCAACGGCGATGGCGCTCCTGGCTTTCTTCGGTCATGGAGAGTCCCATCTCAAGCCAGGCCCCCATCGGTCCGCGATTGACCGGGGGCTGAAGTGGCTGGTCAAGGCCCAGAAGCCCGATGGAGATCTTCGGGGTGGAGGCAATCTCTACATGCATGGGATCGCCGCCTTTGCCCTTACCGAGGCCTACGCGTTCACTCGCGATTCCGCTCTGAAAGAAGCGGCCCAGCGGGCGATCGATTTTACTGTCAAGGCGCAGGTTCCATCGCGGGGGGGCTGGAGATATGAACCCTATCCGAAGTCCCAGGATGTCGACACCAGTGTCTTTGGCTGGATGATGATGGCGCTCAAGAGCGGCAAGCTCGGTGGGCTGAAGGTCGAAAAGAGCTGTCTCTCCCGGGCCGCGATGTACCTCGAGAATGCGCGGATGCCGGGCAACCGAATCGGGCAGTACGCTTACCAGCCTGGAGTCAGCCGGACGACCCATGCGATGACTGCGCAGGGGTTCTTCTGCCAGAAGATGCTGTCTGATACCCTGGACCTGAACAAAGGCAGGAATGCCGCGCAGACCAGGCAATTCAACGATGCGAGCATGAAGTATTTCATGGCCAACCTCCCCAAGGCGGGGGATATGAACGGGGTGAATTTTTACTACTGGTATTACGCGACCCACGCCCTGTTTCAGCAGGGGGGAGCAGCCTGGCGGGCCTGGAACCAACGCCTTACGGAGGTACTGCTGGCGCACCAGGTCGGTCGCGAGCACGGAACCGCCTACGGAAGCTGGGACCCCCGCGGGAAGCGCGCGGAGCAGGCCGGCAGGCTTTACTCTACCGTCCTGAGCATCCTCTGTCTCGAGGTCTACTATCGTTACGCTCCGTTAACATCCTCCACTCTTCCCAGGGCAGGGATTCGCACGAAGCCTCGAGAGCTGGAGGGTAATGTGAACAAGCCGCCTCCATATCCTCAACGAGGTCAAAATGATCGCCCGGAGTTTGATGGCAAATCGGTCCTCCTCCAGGTCGAGGTTCTGGCAGGTGGAACAACTGGGGAGATTCGTATACTGGAAGGCCTTGGTGGTGATGGAATTGATCCCAAGGTCGCCAGGGGAGTAGAACGGTCGGTTATCAAGGCCGTCAAGAAATGGAGATGGCGCCCGGGCAAGCTTGATGGCGTTGCCGTATCGACTTTAATAAGGCACCGCATCAAGTTTGAATCGCCTGCGTTGGATGATTAGAACGATGAAATCTCGCAATCGAGGGCAAAGAGCATGAGTAAGCGTCTGCTGGGTTTTTTCTTTTTTCTGATCCTTGCTGCGGCCGGGCTTCTCTCCGCCGATGACTGGCCTCAGTGGAGGGGTCCGGAGCGTGATGGTGTCTGGCGTGAGACGGGCATCGTTGAAAAACTGCCGGGAAAGCTGACCTATCTCTGGAGAGCGCCGGTGGGGATGGGCTATGCCGGGCCAGCTGTAGCCGGCGGCCGGGTCTATCTGATGGACCGGGTGCTCGGCGATGGGGAGGCGAATCCAGACAATCCCTTCAACAAGAAGCGCGTCAGCGGCAGCGAGAGGATTCTCTGTTTTGATGCGGCCGGAGGCAAGCTGTTGTGGAAACACAGCTATGCATCCAATTACGCGATCAGCTATCCCTATGGTCCCAGAACTACACCGACGGTCTCCGGCGGCAAGGTCTATTGTCTTGGAGCTATGGGAGACCTGCTCTGCCTGGATGCTGGAAGCGGAAAAGTTCTCTGGTCGAAACAGTGCGTCAAAGATTTCGGGGCCGAGCTCAACACATGGGGGTATAGCTCATCCCCCCTGGTCGATGGTGAGAAGCTCATTGTGCTGGTCGGGGGGAAACCCGGCGCCTGTTTTGTTGCCTTTAACAAGGATACCGGCAAGGAGCTCTGGCGCGCGCTCGAGGATACTGACCCTGGCTATGCTCCACCGGTGATCTACAAGGCGGGAGGGGTGCGCCAGCTGATTACCTGGACGCCAACGAAGCTGGCTGCCCTCGATCCTGAGTCCGGCAAGGAATACTGGCGGCAGGAATTCAAGGTTAACTTCGGGTTGACGATCCCCACTCCGATTTACGATCCGGGCTCAAAGATGCTGCTGGTGTCATCTTTCTATAACGGCTCTTTGATGATGACGCTCGACTCGTCTAAGCCTGCAGCACGGCTCTTGTGGAAGGGCAAGAGTGACAGCGAGTTGCCGAAGCGGACCGATGGTCTTCATTCGATCATGTGTACGCCGGTTTTCGAGGGTGGGCACATCTTCGGAGTCGGCAGCTATGGAGAGCTTCGGTGCCTGGAGGCAGCGACAGGCCGACGGGTCTGGAAGAGCATGAAGGCTACCGGGCAGGGGCGCTGGTGGAATGCCTTTATCACCCGGCATGAAGACCGGTACTTTATCTTTAATGAGCAGGGCGAATTAATTATCGCCAACCTGTCGAGCAAGGGATACGAGGAGCTGAGCCGCGCCCAGTTGATCGAGGGGACTCGCCGCGTACAGCGCCGCAAGGTCGTCTGGTCCCACCCCGCCTTCGCGCAGAGATGTGTTTTTGCACGCAACGATAAAGAGATCGTTTGTGTGAGCCTGGCTGATTCTGCCGGGAAGTAAGGGCTATTCCGCCTTTGCGGATTCGCGGGTGACAGCTTCGGCTGCAGGTGGCTTCGCGGCTTTCTTCTTTCCGAAGAGGGCTCGCAGGATTCTCATCACCGGGTCGTAGAAGCGGTCGGCGACGCGCTCCTTGAGCGGGATGATCGCGTTATCGGTGATCGTGATGTTCTCGGGGCAGACGTGGGTGCAGCATTTGGTGATGTTGCAGAAGCCGATGCCGTGAGCATCCTTGAGATCCTCGAGACGGTCTTCGGTGTCGAGGGGGTGCATGTCGAGGGCTGCCGTATAGACCAGGAATCTCGGTCCAATGAACTCCGCGGTCTTCTGGTGGTCTCTGAGCACGTGGCAGACGTCCTGGCAGAGGAAGCACTCGATACACTTGCGGAATTCCTGGACCCTGTCGACGTCTTTCTGCGCGATTCGCCAGGTGCCATCTTCTGCATCGGGCGGGCGGGGTTTGAATTTTTTAATCTTCTTTTTGACCTCGAAGTTCCAGCTGACATCGGTCACCAGGTCCCTCATGGTCGGGAAGGCCTTGATGGGCTCTACAGTTACCGGCTTCTCGATATCGATGGTGTCCATCCGGGTCATGCACATCAGCCGCGGCATTCCGTTGACCTCGGCTGAGCAGGAGCCGCATTTTCCGGCCTTGCAGTTCCAGCGCACGGCCAGGTCGTTGGCGGACTCGGCCTGGATCTGGTGGATCGCATCGAGGACCACCATCCCCTCTGTGATCTCGGTTTCGTAATCCCGGAACTCTCCGCCCTCGACATCTCCCCGCCAGATTTTGAAGGTCGTGGTGGCCATTACCTGTTCTCCTCGATGATTTCCTGGAGTTCGGCTGGAATGTCCATTACGGGTTTCCTGTTGATCTCCATGTTCCCGTCACTCCCCTTGCGGACGACCAGGGAGAGGTTTCCCCATTCCTCGCTCTTTTCGGGATAGTCCTCGCGGAAGTGAGCCCCCCGGCTTTCCTGCCGCTGGGAGGCGGTCCTGGCGACGGCCTCGCTCACGGTTAGGAGATTGTGCAGGTCGAGGGCCGTATGCCAGCCCGGGTTGTATTCACGATTTCCGGGGGCGACGGCCTGGTTCGCTCTTTGTTTGAGCGCGGCGATTTTATCGACGGCCTCGTCCATCTCGCCCTGTCTGCGCACAATCCCTACAAGCTCCTGCATCGTGTCCTGCAGATCGTATTGTATCTGGTAGGGGCTCTCGCCGCTGCCGCTGCCGCCGCTGCCGCCGCTGCCGCCGCTGGCCGTTCCCTGACGCTCGATGGGATCGAGAGCCCACTTGATCGTGTCGGCGACAATGCTCTCATCGAGCGTCGCAGCGCCATTTTCCCTGGCAAATCCGGCGGCGTATTCACCAGCTCGCCTACCAAAGACCAGCAGGTCGGAAAGGGAGTTGCCGCCAAGCCGGTTGGCGCCGTGCATTCCTCCGGCGCATTCCCCGGCGGCAAAGAGTCCCGGCACCGTAGACATCTGGGTATCTCCGTCGACTCGAATCCCTCCCATCGCGTAGTGGGTGGTCGGGCCAACCTCCATAGGTTCCTCGGTGATGTCCAGGTTTGCCAGCTCTTTGAACTGGTGGTACATGCTGGGAAGCTTGCGCTTGATGTGCTCAGGCGCGTTCTCGATTTTTTCTTTAATCCAGGCGATATCAAGGAAGACGCCTCCGTGGGGGCTGCCGCGGCCCTCCTTGACCTCTCGGACGATACAGCGGGCGACGTGGTCGCGCGTAAGCAGCTCGGGGGGCCTGCGTGCCTCCTTGTCTCCCTGGGTGTAGATCCACCCCTCTTCCGGGCTGTCGGCTGTCTGGTTCTTGTAGAGCTCCGGAATGTCCTGGAACATGAAGCGTTCGCCTTCACTGTTGCGCAAGACCCCGCCCTCTCCGCGAACTCCCTCCGTCACCAGGATGCCGCGAACGCTCGGCGGCCAGACCATGCCGGTGGGGTGAAACTGCAGGTATTCCATATCGATCAGATCGGCGCCGGCATCGTAGGCCAGGGAGTGACCATCGCCGGTATACTCCCAGCTGTTGCTGGTGATCTTGTAGGCGCGTCCGTAGCCGCCCGTCGCCAGCACAACGGCCTTGGCGTTGAACAGGCGGAACTTGCCGCGCTCGCGGTCGTAGCCGAAGGCTCCCGTGACCCTGTCACCATCCTTGATGAGCCGGATGATGGTGCATTCCATGTGCACATCGATGCCCTGGTGAATTCCATGGTCCTGGAGCGTGCGAATCATCTCGAGACCGGTCCGGTCTCCGACGTGCGCCAGGCGGGGATATTTGTGTCCGCCGAAGTTTCTCTGCAGGATCTTCTGGTCGTCGGTCCGGTCGAAGACGGCTCCCCAGGCCTCGAGCTCGCGGACCCTGTCGGGGGCCTCCTTCGCATGGAGCTCGGCCATCCGGTAATTGTTGACGTATTGCCCGCCTCGCATGGTGTCAGCGAAGTGGGTTTTCCAGTCGTCGCGCCCATCCACGTTGGATAGAGCCGCGGCGATCCCCCCCTCGGCCATGACGGTGTGGGCCTTGCCGAGCAGCGACTTGCAGACAAGGCCGACGCTGGCTCCGCATGCGGATGCTTCGATGGATGCCCTGAGTCCCGCGCCTCCGGCTCCAATGACGAGAACGTCGTAATCAAATGTTTTGTAGGAATCCATCAGAGTATTCTGTAATGGAAGTTGTCAGCGAGGAAACGAACGTAGACGTCGGTAAAACCGACCCAGAAGAGGCTGCACCAGGCCCAGACCATGTGGCGCTTGTTCAGACAGGAGACGCAGCTGTAACACTTGCTGCGGATCGGAGTTTTCGAGAAATGATTCATGAAGCCACCGACGAGGTGACGCAGGGAGTGGCAGCCGAGCGTGTAGCCGCTAAGGAAGAAGACGTTGAGACAGAGAACGATGGTGCCCACCCCGATCCCAAAGGTCGCTTCACCGGCCTCGTTGGTAAACCACATGGCGCGGTAGGCATCGTAGGCCAGGAAGAAGAGGAAGCAGATCGCCACATAGAGGAAGTAGCGGTGGATATTCTGGATGATCAGCGGCAGGGAGTTCTCTCCGAGATAGCTTTTCCTCGGTTCGCCCACAGCACAGGATGGAGGGTCGGCCCAGAAGGCTTTGTAGTACGCGCCCCGGTAGTAGTAGCAGGTCATTCGGAAGCCGGCGGGAGCCCAGAGGATCAGGAAGGCTGGTGAGAAAGGCAGGAAGCCTGGCCACCAGGACGGTTGAGGTCCAAAGAGAGCATGTCCTGAATCGAGGCTTTTACCTGTGATGCTGTCATTGGCATCCCAGAGGACGGGAGAATAAAAAGGCGAGAGATAGTCAGCTCCGTCGACGTTGCTGAAATAATCCGCTGCCTGGAAGGCCGCCCAGGTTGAATAGACAACGAAGCTGGACAATCCGAGGAAGGTCAGCAACGGGGTGACCCACCAATGGTCTTTCCTGGATGTGGACCCGAATCCGCTTCTCGTCGCAGGGGCCGTGGTGGTGGTGGGCATCAAATTCTCGCAGGGTCAAATCACAGGGCTGCCTGTTCGACGGCCCGATCAGGTTGGGAGTTTCGCTTAACGGAGGGGATAGTTCAAGCAAGTAGAAACGAAAAACTGGGGAGACCCGGGAGAGGGGAAACCGCCTTCAAACGCATCCTTCAGCTGCGGCCGGGTTTCGTGTCGGCGCAGGCTCCTCCTGCGGGGGTTTTAAGCTTCAACGCGGCAAGCAGCAGCAGGCTCGCGGCTGCCGCGCAACCGATAAAGGCGCCATCGTAGGAGCCGGTATTCTTTTCGCTCTGGGCGAAGAGCCAGGGGCCGAGCGCGCTTGCGCTCGTCATGGTCGCCATGTTGATGCTGGAGATTTTTCCGAGGTGCTTGCGCCCAAAGAAACGGGGCCAGATGACCACCAGGAGGATGGAAAAGAGACCGCCGGATGCGCCGATGCAGACGATCGCCAACAAACGTCCAATGCCGGATTCCAGGTGCATCATTGCCACGCTGGCGGTTACCAGCGCCAGCATCAGTGAGAAGAATAGAAGCCTGATCCTTACCCGGCCGATTGCCAATCCGCCGAGGATGTTGGCGAAGATGCTGATCGGGGCCATGTAGAGAAACAGCTGGAGGGTTTCGTTCTCCGAAAGCCCAGCCTTGCTGCCGATCGAGACGATATGGAAGGTGAGCCCGGTGAGGGCGAGCCCCCAGAGGGCCAGGCTGAGATTCGGGATCCAGAATGCGCGGGAGGAGAGGGCCTCGCCCAGGGTGGCACTTATTTCAGCGTGTTCATCTTTTCCCGGCGCGGGGTCTTTGTCGTGTTCCCGGGAACCATCCATTCGCAGTCCGCATTCTTCAGGATTGTCCCTGTAGAAGATCCAGCCGATAACAAGAAGACCGCCGTTGGCCAGGGCGAGACATCTCCAGGTTCCGCTCCATCCGATGTCAACGATCATCCAGTGAAGGAGCAGGGGAGCGCTTGCGAAGGAGGCCGATACGAAGATCCCGCTGATGCCTGAGACCAGTCCTCGCCGTTTGTCGAACCATTTCCCCAGCATGGCCCTGGAGATCAGGGTGAGGACTCCCTGGCCCCAGAATCTTACCAGCAGGAAGCCGCTGGCGAGAACCACGAAGGCTATCTGGCCCCGGGCCGGCTGGATCGGCGGCACGGAGAATATTTCGGCCGCACCAGCGATGATTTCCCGGGTGGATGCGAGGTACCAGAGGGTGAGTGCCATGCAGGGACTCGCGACAACGATCATCTTGCGGGCCCCATGGCGATCGTAGAAGATTCCAGCTAACGGCAGCAGGAGGGCGCTTGCCATGGTGCCGATCATGTAGGTGAGGGAGAGATCGTTACGATCGAGCCCGGTCTCGCGTATCAAGTGGTCGGTGAAAACGCTCACCCCCATCGTCTGGCCGGGGATGCTCATGATGGTGCCAATGGTGGCGACGGCCAAGATGACCCAGCCATAGAAGAAGGGATAGCTGGCAGGAGGGGGGATTAGGGAGCGGGATAACTTCATCCGGATCGTGAGGCGACAGCTTGATTTATTTGAAGTCTTTTTAGTCTAAGAGTTTATAGACGTGTCGCGGCGGGGCAGGATAGTTAGAGCCATAGTAAAGCGTAATCCAGTTGGCAAGGGTCCGAAAAAGTCATATCAGCCTTAAAACACTTCCCGGTAAATAGGTAAGCGTTTTTTTGTCCAGGGGGTTTTTCTTGTTGAAAAGTTTATGTAGACTAGTAAAAGTTTGGTATATAGAACTTTCGTTCTGCATAGCCTTAACCGAGTCTTGAAACGAACTGGAAAGTAACCGAAATGTTCTGGGATTACTCCCTGGGTGATTTGCTGGAAAAAGGCGGCTTTATCATGTGGCCGCTGTTGTGCTGCTCGATCGCCGCCCTGGCGCTGGCGATCGATCGTGGGATGGCGCATTTCCGGCTGCGGCTGCGATTCAGGGAGTTCGTGGACAAGCTGGAGAAACTGATCCGGAGCGGTAAACTTTCCGAGGCCCTGAACCTCTGTCGATCCAGCGCCAACCCCATCGCGCGAACCGCTGAAGCATATCTGTCCAACTTACGCTCGGGTGATGAGCTTCGGTCGACAGTCGTCGAGCGTGAGGGAGGGCTGGCGTTGGAGGTGGCGGAGAAGCGTCTTCGTGGATTGGCGACCATAGCCCAGGTCTCAACCCTCATCGGCCTTCTCGGAACTGTCATGGGCCTGGTTTCCGCCTTTCACCAGATAGAAGTCAGCGGTGGGCAAGTTCAGCCTGGTGATCTTGCTGAAGGAATCTGGGCGGCCCTGCTCACTACGGTTTTCGGGCTTTGTGTCGCGATTCCATCTTTCCTCCTGCTGCAGTTCTTTGAGAGTCGCGTTGACCGGATAGCACGGAGGATGAGCTATATCGTCGCCTATCTCGACCAGTGGCTTGGAAAGAAAACGGCACCGGCAATCCGCAGGCGCAGGGAGAAAGAAGAGCCCGTCGGCAGCGGGGTGGAGTAGGAGTCATGATTTTCCGGCGCAACAAACGCAAAGCTTCCATTCTCGACATGAGCCCGCTTATTGACTGCGTTCTGCAGCTGCTGATCTTTTTCATGTTGAGCTCTACTTTCGCCAGCCCCAAGGTTCGGATCGATCTTCCGGAATCCTCTATTTCCGAGGGAACGACCCAGAACGATTCCATCGTGGTGACGGCCGGTGACGATGGCCGCCTGTTTGTCAACCAGGCAGCAGCGACCCTCGATACTCTCGATGCTCTTCTCAAGGCGGAACTCGCGAAGTCGCGGTCTGGACGGGTTGTTTTCCGCGGCGACAAGGGAGCGACCTACGGTGTCTTCTCAAAAGTTATGGAGGCCGCGAGGAATGCGGGAGCGAAAAAGTTCGACCTGGCCCAGACGCCCGGGGAGAGCAGGAGGGCCGCTGATGGGAAATAAGGGCTTCTCTCTTATCGTAGGCTTTTCGGTCGTTCTTCATGCCGTGGTGCTCTACGCCTGGGTCGGCCCGGTATTCACGCCGCCGGTTGTGGAGCTCGTCGTTGGCGAGATGAGCGTCGCTCTGACCCTGATCCCAGAAGAGCCTGTTCAAGTGCCGGCGGAGGTGGCTCCGCAGCCCGCCAAGCCACCCGCCAAGCCACCCGTCAAACAACCAGCCAAGGAAGTCTTTGAAGAACCTGCTGCGAAGGTCCCGGCTGTTGCACGGATACGGGAGCCTGCCGATGTTCAACCCGCTCCCGCTTCTCTTCCGAGAATTGGGGTTCAAACAGAGCCCCGGGAGTTGGAGGGGCATGTAAACAAGCCGCCGCCATATCCCCGGCGAGGTCGAAGAGCTCGCAAGGAGTTTGCTGGAAGATCTGTTCTGCTTGAGATCGAGGTGCTGGCTGATGGATTGGTCGGGGAGATTCGCACCCTTGAAGGTTGTGGGGGAGATGGTGTTGATCCAAAGGTCGCCAGGGCGGTTGAGCTGTCGGTCATTGAAGCCATCAGGGCATGGAGATGGCATCCCGGGAAACTTGATGGTGTTGCCGTGGGGGCGCTTGTGAGGCATCGCGTCAGGTTTGAATTACCCGGTAAGCGCAAGGGGCTGCTTGGGCGATTCTGATCATCTTGGGCGGGTTGGGGCTTCAGGGGACAACTGGCATGGCATGGAGCCAGGCGTCTTTTTCAACGCGCGGCTTCGTGTCGGTCCGGTCACCTTGAATGCCATGTGTCCTGTCGCCTGCGGTCCGCTCATTGGTTCGTGGGGAGGCATCCTTTCGACCCCCGACTTGATGAGGTTTTCCCCCGAGTTTGTTGTTAACTTGTGGGGATAGTTATTTTCTGAACCTCATCAATGGAGACGGATGTCATGTCAAAGAGAGTCCAGTTCCTGTCATTTGTTGTTTTCTGCCTGGCCGCCGGGCTGGTCACAAGCTGGTTGGTCTTTCCGTGGGCAGCGGCCCAGGAGGGACCTAATTGGCACAAGGGTCTTCCGAAGCAGTACAAGTCGAAGTGGGTGGTCCATGACCTGAGAAGGCCGAAGCCCGAGGTTGTCACCCAGGCAGGCCCCGTTGGTTCAGCGCCCTCGGATGCGATCGTTCTTTTTGACGGCAAGGACCTGTCCCAGTGGACCAAGGGCAATGGCAAGCCCGCCGCCTGGACGGTGAAGGATGGCTACGCCGAGCTCAACAACACCGGGAACCTTCAGACGAAGAAAGCATTCGGCGATTGCCAGTTCCATATCGAGTGGAGAGCGCCGGTCGAACCCCGCGGGGTTTCGCAGGCTCGCGGCAATAGCGGGATCTATTTCATGGGTCTCTACGAGGTCCAGATCATGGATTCCTACAACAATGCGACCTATGCCGACGGATCCGCGGCCTCGATTTACGGGCAGCATCCTCCACTGGTCAATGCTTCACGCAAGCCGGGTGAGTGGCAGGTCTACGATATCGTCTTCCGGCGCCCGCGCTTCAAGGACGGGAAGATCACGGAGCCCGGACGCTTTACTGTCCTCCACAACGGTGTCCTGGTTCAGCATAACGCCGAGAGTTTTGGAGAGACGGCCTGGAGGAGACTGGCGAAATACAGGAGAGCTCCCGAGAATGGACCCATCTCGATCCAGGATCACGGCGACAGGCAGAAGGTTGCCTACAGGAACATCTGGATCCGTGAGCTGGATCTGTCGGGCTCCGACTGACCAGGCCTCTCGCCTAAAAAAAAATCCGGCCGCGCACAACGCGTGCAGATGCGTGGCCGGGCCAGGCATCATTCAGGGAAGGTCTCTACTGCGAGCCGAGGCCAATCTCCAGGCCAACGTAGACGAAGAGAGGCTGGCCGGAGCGGGCGCCATGCGGATGCCGTGTGACCAGGTAGTCGTTGTCGAGCGCGTTCTGTACGCCGGCGAAGACAGTGACAGCTTCGCTTGCGCGGTAGCGCGCCGAGAGGTCGAGAAGGAAGTAGCTCTCGGTTTTTCCAAACCTCGAGTCCGGTGTCCCCATGCCGTCAACAAGATCAGTCGTATTGCTGGCTGAAGAGAACATCTCGTCCATATAGGCCCCGTTGATATAGAAGCCGAACTTGCCCTTTTCGAAGCCAGTACCGATATTGAAGGCGAGCTCGGGAATGTAGGGGACCTTGTTGCCCTTCAGCCCACCGGCAAAGATTGACTCGGCAGCCTGGGAGTCAGAATCATTGCTGAGGGTCGCATTGGTAAGGGTGAGGGCCGCGTACCAGGGGTTGTTGAAGGAGGTGTTGAAGAGCCTTTTCCCATCGACTTCGGCAGCGAACTCAATACCTGTGGCCCGCACCTCTCCAACGTTTTCGGTGTTTCCTGTTCCTGTTCCACCGACGTTGTCGATGACGAGCAGGTCATTGAAGTTGGTCAGGAAGAGGGTCGCATCGGCGGCCCAGAGACCGGTTTTTTCACGGTAGCGTGGTCCGATCTCAAAGCCGAGGCTCGTTTCTTCCTTGAGGTCGCCCCGAATGGCAGAGCGGGGTCCGGGAACCGAATAGCCCTGGTGGATGCCACCGAAGAAGCTGATCTCGTCGGTGTAGTCATAGGTCGCCCCGATACCTCCGGCGAGCAGGTTCAGGCGTCCATCACCTTCGGTGGGACCGGCCTGCCAGTAGTGCTGATCGACGGTTTCCCAGCGGATTCCGGGGGTGACGGCCAGCTTGTCGTTGACCTCGATCTCGTTCTCAGCGTAGATCGCGAGCGCCTTGCTTGTCTGGTCGCGGTCGCCAGCGTCTCCGGGGGTTCCAGGGTCCCTGTCAATAATCGCCCCATTGGAATCCTGGGTGAAGAGCTCGTTGGTCTGGAATCGTCTGACCTGGTCGACATGGTACCGAAGTCCGATATTTGCATGATTCGCACGGCCCATGAGGTTGTGGTCATGAGCGACTACGCTGTCGATTCCACAGGCTCGGTAGTTCCTGTTGTTGTGGCGAACTTGCAGGGTGCCGGTCGCCTCGCCGCGGAGAACATCGAGGTGAGCTCCACCGCCAGCGAGGGCCTGGCTGATGCTCTTCCATGAGCCGGTGTCATCCCTGATATCGTTAAGCTTGAACCAGTCACGATGGAACCTGTTGTAGTAGACCGTGGTCGTGACCATGGTCTCGTTGGAGATCTCGTAGAAATGCCGCAGGTAGCTTCTCGAGTGTTCCGAGTTCATCTGGTCGAAGCGGCTTCCGGCGTAGCGCCTGTAGGGGTCGGCGGCGTAGTCCGCCTCTGTGAGCCCGGTATAGCCTGCGTTGGCCCGGAAATCGGTATAGCCGAGCTTGAGCTCGAGGCGGCTGTATCGGTCGGTTTTCGGTTCCCAGGACAGCTTCAACATGGGCTCGGTCTTCGAGAAGCCGGTGTCGTCTCCATCCTGGAAATCAGCTGTCGTGTCGATGTGCTTGAATCCATCGCTGCTTCGGAGGTAGCCCTCGAGAAGTATCCCGATTCGGCCAGATTCGGTTTCAAAGGTGTCGCCAGCATACGCATGGGTGCGCTGCTCGTTGTTCGAGCCGTAGAGGGTCTTGATGTACGTTCTGCCCGATTCCGGGATCTCGGTGGAACGATAGTTGATCACGCCGCCGGTGGTGTGGGGGCCGTAGCGGGTCTGGCTGGAGCCCATCAACACCTCGATCGCGCTCATTCGCCCGAGGGTCGGGCTGTAGTATGCGGAGGGAGCGGAGTAGGCCGCCGGGGCAGCCAGGACCCCATCTTCCATCAGCGTGACCTTGGCGCTGCGCGTAGTATCGACACCTCGGAGGCTGATGTTCGGGAAGAAGCCGTAGCCATCTTCGGGCCGCAGGTAAACGCCGGGTACCTTTCGGAGAGCCTGGTTGGCATCGTCATAGGCCTGGCGGGCCAGGTCTTCGGAGGTAAGAACAGCGCCGGAGCCGGGGAGGTCGAGAATATCATCGGCTTCGCCAATTACGACAGTCGTGTCGACTCGCTTCGCAGCTTTCTTTTCTTCGGGGCCTTCATCCTGTGCGAGAGCGCCGGGAAGGCCGACTGAAAAGATGGCTGCCAGCGCGAGCGCATTCATCTTTGGCTTCATTGTCCTGATACAATTCGAATACATCAGCCGTCCTTATCAAGGTCTCACTTTTTGGATTTTGGCCTGGATTGGCCCGGTCAACGATTTGAAACAAATGCATGAGTGATGGCACCCCAAACATTTTGGCTGTTAGCCAAACAAAATAGCTCTTACCCAAACAAAAGTTTGGCATACCATACACCAGCCTTGTTTTCTGTCAACAGGCTATATTTATTTTTTTTCGTCGGCGGTGGGTTGACTTTCCAGTCCAAGCTCGATATCGCTAGTGGGCTATGGCTATAGAAATCCTGTTTCTCATCGTTGGTCTCGCGCTTCTCTATTTTGGTGGTGAATGGCTTATCACTGGATCCGTGATCTTGGCAAGAAAGCTCGGGGTCGCTCCGCTGATTGTCGGCCTCACGATGGTCGCCTTC
>CAUZHA010000042.1:0-34143 GCA_963579555.1 Planctomycetes bacterium UBA1146 | reverse complement strand
GATCCTCCTGTTCCTCGGACAGACTCCCTTTCTCGCGAGGGCGGTCTACCCGCCCATCCAGGACTTCTTCCTCAGAGATGGACAGCTCGAGACGAGATATGTTGAGCGTCCCGGCGGCCTGAAGCTGGAGATCTCCTTCCCAAAGCCCCTGGCCGGCGTCCAGGGCGACCTGCGAATCAACTCCACCTACCTGCCGCTCGATTGCTTCAAAGAGGAAGCCGGGCTCATTGAATGGCCTCGCAAGAAGACGCTATCCATTGCCGTTCCCGAAATTCTCGCCCGCCTTGGAGAGAAGAAGATCGACTCCATCAGCGTCAATCTACGGGCTCCTGGAAGCGGGAAAACGGCGGAAGAAATGCCGGGAAGACTGCTCTACGCCAATGGGCAGCGGGTGGAGCCCCAGACGCTCCAGCCGAGGGAGCGCTGACCTTCTTCCGAAGCGCCCGGACTTGTCTTTTACCCGGCACTCTAATAGACTCACCCGTTCGCTGAAAATCCGACCCAACAGAAAAAGAACAAACTCGAGATGGTCAAGCACCTGATAGTAAATCCCGAAGAGGTCCGTCGCTCTTCGACAACCGACATCGGGGAGATTCCCGCCAATTCCTATTCCGGAAACCTGGCAGGAGAGATCGCCGATGGAAAGATAAGCAACGAAGAAGCTCTCCTGATCTACAGGGACATGGTCATCATCCGTGAATTCGAAACGATGCTCGACCAGGTGAAGAAGATGGGGAGCTACCAGGGACTCGAGTACGACCACAAGGGGCCCGCCCACCTCTCGATCGGGCAGGAGGCGGCCGCCGTTGGCCAGTCCTTCCTGCTGGGAGCGACTGACCACATCTTCGGAAGCCATCGCAGCCATGGAGAATTTCTCGCCAAGGGCCTGAGCGCGATCCACAAGCTCTCCGGGGATGAGCTCGGGGAGATCATCGAGGGCTCTCTCGATGGGGAGATCTGGAAGGCCCTCGAAAGCGAGGCCAGCGAGGACCAGAAGGAAAAGGGAGAGGAGTTTCTCCTCTTCGGGCTGCTGGCTGAAATTTTCGGACGGGCCACGGGCTTCAACCGCGGCCTGGGCGGTTCGATGCACGCATTCTTCCTGCCCTTTGGTACCTATCCCAACAACGCCATTGTCGGAGGAAGCGCGGATATCGCCGTCGGCTCCTCCCTGTTCATGCGCCTGCAGCGCGACAGCGGAATCGCCGTGGCCAATATCGGCGACGCCTCCAGCGGCTGCGGACCCGTCTGGGAGGCGATGAATTTCGCCACCATGGGGCAGCTCTGGAACCTCTGGCCGGAGCCCTACCAGGGCGGCCTGCCGGTGATCTTCAGCTTCATGAATAATTTCTACGGCATGGGCGGCCAGACCCGCGGAGAGACCATGGGCTTCGAACGCCTGGCCTGCCTCGGAGCCGGGGTCAACAGGTTCAATCTTCACGCCGAGACCATCGACGGCAACAATCCCCTGGCCGTCATCGATGCCTTCCGCCGCAAGATGGAGGTCATCAGAAACGGTGAGGGCCCTGTTCTGCTCGAGGTCATCGCCTATCGCCAGAGCGGACACTCGCCAAGCGATGCGAGCGCCTACAGGGAGCGTGAAGAGATCGAGATGTGGAGAAACATCGACCCGATCAAGGAGTTCGGCAAGCAGCTTATCGAGAGCTCCGCGGCCAGCGATGACGAGCTCGCCGGCTGTGAAAAGCACGCCAGGGAGAAGATCCTCAAGGCCTATCAGCTCGCCACCGACCTGGAGGTCTCTCCCCGTCTCGGCGGTGAGCCGATAGCCCGCTTCATGTTCTGCCACCAGGATGAAGAGGAGCTGCCCGGGATCAGGGAGGGCGATGTTCTCAAGCCGCTGGAGGAAAACAGCCGCGTGCTGGCGCTGGCCCAGAAGAGCCGCGCCGGCATCGATCCGGAAACCGGGGCGGCGCTGCCTGAGGGAAAGGCGATCTCCTACCGGGACGCGCTCTTTGAGCCGATCATCCATCATTTCTACAATGACCACCGGCTGATCGCCTACGGCGAGGAAAACAGGGACTGGGACGGAGCCTTCGCGGTCTACCGCGGAATGACCGAATCCCTCCCCTACCATCGTCTCTTCAATTCACCGATCTCCGAGGCAGCCATCGCCGGAACCGCCGTCGGCTACGGCATGGAAGGCGGCCGGGCGCTGGTAGAGCTCATGTATTGCGACTTCCTCGGCCGCGCCGGGGACGAGATCTTCAACCAGCTCGCCAAGTGGCAGGGCATGTCCGGAGGCGAGATCCAGATGCCCGTGGTCGTACGGGTCTCGGTCGGCAGCAAGTACGGAGCCCAGCACTCGCAGGACTGGAGCGCCCTGGTCTCGCATATCCCGGGACTCAAGGTCTGCTTCCCGGTCACCCCCTACGATGCCAAGGGACTCATGGCCTCGGCCCTCAGCGGCAACGATCCGGTCATCTTCTTCGAGAGCCAGCGCGTCTACGGCGAGACCGAGCAGTTCCGCGAGGAGGTCCCCCAGGAGTATTACAAGATCCCCATCGGCCAGCCTGACATCAAGCGCGATGGTGACGACCTGACGATCCTCACCGTCGGAGCCACCCTCTACAAGGCTGTGGAGGCGGCGCGGCAGCTCGAGGCTGACCATGGCCTGTCCGCCGAGATCATCGATGCTCGCAGCCTGGTGCCCTTCGATTACAGCCTGGTGCTCGATTCGGTGCGCAAGACCGGGCGAATCCTGCTCGCATCAGATGCCTGCGAGCGAGGAAGCTACCTGAATACCCTGGCGACCAACATCCAGCAGATGGCCTTCGACCATCTCGACGCGCCAGTGACCATCGTCGGAGCACGGAACTGGATCACTCCCTCGGCCGAGCAGGAAGATCTCTTTTTCCCGACCGAGAGCTGGCTCCTCGACGCGATCCACACCCACCTCCTTCCCCTCGACGGCTACACGCCCTCGACGGACAGGTCCAACTCCTACATGATCCGGTGCAATCGAGAGGGAGTATGAGCCTTCCTTCCGATGGAGAGCGGGAGGCCCTCAACCTCGATGAGGAGCCCCTGAAGGACTGGATCCTGAAGGCCTACCATGAGAAGGCCCTCGACAGCGAGGAGCATGCCCGGCTGGTTGATGCGGAGCGCCTGCTGCTCTCCGGTCCCAATGCCCACTACAACTCGGCGCGGTATTACTTCGAGGCAGACCCCGGCCCCCGCCTCGAGGCCTTCGCAAGGCAGCTCGACGAGGTGAATGAAAATCTGGCCGCCGCCCTCTTCGAACCGATCGAGCTTGGACTGCAACAATCCGAGCCCTCCCTGGAGACCCCCGGAGAAAGACCCAGGGGGAGAGCCGGCGCGGCCTCGGCAACAAACCTCTCACTCTACATCGCCTCCCTCGCGGGACCGATCGCCATGCGGACCGGAATGGACGAAACGGTAGCCTGCTCCCTCCTTTCGACCGTCCTGCTGGCAGTCTCGAGAGTTGGAATCACCCCGGTCCGCGAAGCTCTAGGCTGACCGCAGCCTCGCCCCTCAGCCCCTCAGGTCAATCTCCCGCATGAGCTTGTCGGTCGCATCGTAGGCCTTCGTGACCCATTCAACGATCTTCTCAGGCTCGGGCGAATACTCCAGCTCGAGGCTGATGGCGCCATCGAAATCGAGATCCTTGATCGCCTGCAGGTAGGGTGGAAAATCGACCACTCCGTCACCGGGAGGAAAATCTCCGTGCACCTCTCCATCGCAATCGGAGATGTGCACATGGCCCGCCCGCCCGCGCAGGCTCGCCAGCTCCTCGGGCTTCGAGTCCGATAAGAGCATATGGCTGATGTCGATGTTGGCCTTCACCGCGGGAACCTCGACGTCGGTAAGGAACCTGCCCATCTCGCTGAGATTGTTGACGAGGGCCATATCGAACGGTTCGAGCTCGAGAACAATCTCCAGGTCGCGTTCGGCGGCGTATTCGCCCAGGGTCTGGAGGTGCTCGACTCCCCACTTCCATTGCTCCTCCGGCGGAATGACCTCCTTCTGCCAGATATATTCCCCTATCACCAGCAGGTAGTTCTTCGCGCCCAGCTGCTGCGCCATGTCGAGATACCTCTTGCAGCGGTCGAGATGAAACTCCTGGACGCTCGGATTGAAATCAATCAGCCCTACGCTGACGCCAACCACGCTGATGATCGGCAGCTCGAGCTCTTCGCATTTGGCACGAACAGCGGTGATCCGCTCATCTGCGCCGGGATCGAGGGGGTCCTGGAAGATATCGACACAGTCGAAGCCGATCTCCTTGGTGCGTTCGAGGCCGCTGAGAAGGTCAATGCCATGCTGCTCCCAGGCGGAGTTGATCATTCCGAGTTTCATGTTTTCCTTATTCCTCTCGAATTCGTTTCCGTATTTCGAAGCCCACCGCCATGCGGCAGCCCCTCTTCTTATCAATCATCCAGCTCCGCCGTCAAGCGGACCGTATCTCATCGATCGTAAAGATCCTGTGTTCCATGGCCCCGCGGTAGCAGGCCTCCACCAGGGCGACCGTGTCGAGGTTGTCCTCTCCATCGATCTCCGGCTTCTCGCCGGTCTCCAGGGCCACGAGCAGCTGCGCCATGGTTCCCTCGAAGGCGTCGGGGAACCAGACCTTGTCCCACTTCGGCTCAACCCAGGTCTCGCCGCCTTCCTTGCAGGTATAGCGCAGGGTGCTGGGTACTGCATCCGGATAGCCTGGCCAGCCGATGGTACCCTCGGCGATCCCATCGGTTCCCTCGACCCGCCAGTTGATGTAGATGTCTCCACCTGAGCCCTCGCGGCAGGGACCGGTCCACACATCATCGAGGCTGGTGCAGCGCAGACCGCTCGAGTACTCGAAGATGTACATGTTGATTCCATCCTGGTGGGGAAACTCGGTGCGCGGATCGGGCCGGCTGCTCGAGAGCACCCGCTCGGGATTGCCGAACAGGTAGCGAAAGGTGTCGATGTGATGGATGCTCATGATGTAGTAGGAGAGCTTGCCGTAGGGAACGGCCCAGTCCGACCAATGCGGAATAGCCCGCATGTCGATGGTCGCCAGGACGGGCTCGCCTAAGAGCCCGCGACCGAGCAAATCCTTGAGAGCGCGGATGGACTGGTCGTAGCGCATGTTCTGGTTCACCGCGAGGGTGATGCCGGCCGCTGAGCAGGTCTCCACGATATGCCGGGCATCCTCGTAGGTCATGGCCAGGGGCTTCTGGGCCAGGATTCCGCGAATCTTACCGGCGTAGCCTTCGCAGATCCGGTCAACCACGCCGCGCTGCAAATCAGGCGGCAGGGCGATGTCGACCACCTCGACCGCCGGATCGGCGAGCAATTCTTCATAGTCCTCGTATACTTTATCTATGCCGTGGCGCTCGGCCGCCTCCTGGGCCCGTGAGAGGGTTCGATTGGCGATGGCCACGGGATTGAAGCCGGCGTTCCGGTAGGCGACCAGGTGACAGTCCGCCATGATGAAGCCGGCACCGATACAGCCGATTCCGGGAGTTCGATCGGCCGGCATAACGGGCTCGTAGCACAGGTCGAGAGGTAGTTCGCTCATGGTTCCATCCCTTATTCACAGTTTCGACTCGACCGGGCATGATGCCTTGCGGTCCGTCAGATGTTCAACGACAATTGTCGCCGCGTTGAAAACTCTTCAGGCCCGGCAAAAAGATCCGGAATGAAAACACCCTTGCACACCACAGTCTTCCTCGCCCTGGCGGCGGCTCTCGGCAGTCTCCCGGGTTCGCTAGCCGGAGACACCGCGCCCCTCGAGCTGCGGGGGAAGTGGGTTCTCGACTCAACCGGAACAGCCATCGGCCCTGATTCCTTCCGGCGCGGACTGCAGCCCTCGGCCCTCCTCTGGAGGGGCTCCTCCCTTCTTTCCGCGGGCGACCAGCGCAGCCAGTACCCCGGGCATCTCTTCAACATCGACCCGGTGTCCGGGCGGCTCCTCTGCCCTCCTCTGAAGATCACTCCCCCGGACGAAAAGCCTGGAGAGAACCGGCACTTCAAAACCTATCGCTCGATACCCAACTCCGATTTCGAGGGCCTGGCCGCCATCCCCGGAGGCCGCAAGCTCTACGGGATCACCGAGGACAAGGTTCCCTGGATCAGCGTTCTCAACCTGGAGGGGCCCACGGAAAAGCCGACGGTGAAGCTCGAATCCCTGGTCGAGATCCGCTTCCCGGAGAACCTCCGGCCCTGGCAGAACGACAGAAATTTTCGCCTTGAGGGAATTGCCCTTGCCGACACTCCCGGAAAAGCCTACCTGGCCTTCGAGAGGGCAGCCGACAATCTTCCCCGTATTCTCGAGCTCTCCCTCGCCGAGCTCGCGACGAGTGAATCGGTCACCGCGAGGGATCTCGGAATATCCTTCAGTCACGTCAGCCGGCGCAAAGACAAGAAAAAATCTCTCCTCAACATCAACGACATCCAGTTCCTGCGCAGGGACAAGCGCGCCTGGCTCCTGGCCCTTGCCCGCGATCAGGAACGGATACTCCTGATCGACCTTGAGTCAGCCCGGGTAGCCCGGTGGCTTGACCTCGACCTTCGCGACCCGGCAGGAAACCGCATCCACTGGGTCTCGCCTGAGGGGCTCGCCATCGATCAAGAGGGAGGACGCCTGTGGATCATCAACGACCCCGACTCAGTCAAGGGCAACTACCGGCGCCGTGGGAAGAAAAAAGCTTCCGGGCCCTACGCCCTCTACACTCCCCTGCTTTTTGAGTTGAAGCTCTCGGAGCTTTTCCCCGGCGAGACCGGGAAATAACTATGAGCGACCCCAAGTCCCCAGCCGAAGACCGCCTGCTCGAATTGACCGTTCTCGGCGCCCCGGAGGCCCCGGCGGGAGAGAGCCCGGCTGAGGCTCCGGGAAAAATCCGCGCGAGACTTTCGAGGACCATGCTGCGCACGGTCGGCACCTACGGGCTGATCGAGGAGGGCGACAGGATTCTTGTCGCCGTCTCCGGCGGCAAGGACAGCTATACGCTCCTGGACCTCCTCCAGGCCGCCCAACGCAAGTCGCCTGTTCATTATGAGCTGGTCGCCGTCCACCTTGACCAACAGCAGCCCGGCTATGACGGCGCCGAACTGGCCGCCTGGCTCGAAGCATTTGACGCACCCTGCGAGATCATCTCCGAAGACACCTACTCTACCGTTCTCGAGCTGACGGAAGGAGACGACAACGCCACCTATTGCGGCCCCTGCTCGCGGCTGCGGCGGGGGATTCTCTACACCGCGGCCGAGCGTATAGGCTGCAACAAGCTCGCCCTCGGCCACCACCGCGACGATGCCCTCGAGACGCTGCTGCTCAATCTCTTCTACGCCGGCCGCCTGCAGGCCATGCCGGCCAGCTACAGAACCCAGGACAAACGCTTCGAGGTGATCCGCCCGCTCATCGAATGCTCGGAAGAGGACATCGAGAGCCACTCCCTCTCGAGGGGCTACCCTATCATCCCCTGCAATCTCTGCGGCTCCCAGGACAACCTCAAGCGAGTCGAGATCGCCGAGCTGCTCACCGAGCTCGAAAAAAACAATCCCGGACTGCGGCAGATCATGCTGAGCGCGCTGCGGAACGTCCGCCCGAGCCATCTCCTCGACAGGGAGGTGGCCGAGGCCTGGAGCGCGGCCGCTGGCCGCTACAAGCCCAGGCGCTGAAGAGTTCCTGCAGATCGGCCCTTGATGGACGGCTCCCGCGGAAAGAAACTACCTTCCAATGGCTACTCCAAAAGAATTTAAAAACCGGCGCGCCTACCACGACTACCACGTGCTCGACAAGATCGAGGCGGGCATCGTTCTCATCGGCTCGGAGGTTAAATCTCTACGCGAGGGAAACCTCAGCTTCGCCGAAAGCTACGCCCGTATCGAAAACGGAGAGGCCTTCATCCAGGGCCTCCATATCTCCGAGTACAAGAACGCGCGCCTGTTCGGTCACGAGGCGACCAGACGCCGGAAGCTGCTGCTGCACAAGCGGGAAATCCGCAAGCTCTACAAGGCCGTGTCGATCAAGGGCCAGACCCTCATACCCCTGAAGGTCTACTTCAACAAGCGCGGCATCGCCAAGGTGATGCTGGGAATCTGCAAGGGAAAGCACGTCCACGACAAACGCGCGGCCAAGCGCGAACGCGACAGCGAACGCGAGATCCGCCGCGCGATCTCAAAGTATTCCAAATAGGCGGCGGCTCAGAGAAGGATTCCCGCGATGCAGGCGGTCATGAAGGCCGCCAGCGTACCGCCGAGCATGGCCTTGAGGCCGAGCCGGGCGAGGTCGCCCTGGCGCTTGGGGGCCAGGGGACCGATTCCGCCTATCTGGATCCCGATGCTGGCGAAATTAGCGAAGCCGCAGAGGGCGTAGGTGGCTATGACC
This sequence comes from Planctomycetes bacterium UBA1146, assembly GCA_963579555.1. Lineage (GTDB taxonomy): Bacteria > Planctomycetota > UBA8108 > UBA8108 > UBA8108 > UBA8108. The sequence goes on along the minus strand of CAUZHA010000042.1, from coordinate 25,799 downwards.
TTGGAGCGTGCTGAGAGCTGAGTGAGTCCTTCGGTTCCCTCCCATTCGTACATCTTGAAATAAGCTACCGCCTCGTTGGCGGCCATCTTGATTCCAAGGAGCTCACCGACCCTGGCGCAATCCGCAGCCTCCACCCCCATCAGCCATGCGAAAGGCCAGAACAGGTATCCAAAGATCACCTCCAGGCTCCAATCCTGGTTCACCCAGCCCAGGATTCCATTGGCCACCGCGATCAGCGCCAGGAATACGATGAGCATGGCGCCGACATTGATGGCCAGCTTGACCCCGGTGATCGCGCCCTGGGCGACCGCATCGATGATGTTGACGGATTGTTTCGGAACCTCCACCCGTACGTCTCCGAGAGTCTGCGGCTCCTCCTCCTCCGGCCGCAGGAGCTTCGCGATCAACAGGGCGGCCGGAGCAGAGATCACCGATGCGACGAGCAGGTGCCCGGCATCAATCCCAATCGAAACGTAGAGCGCAAGCACTCCACCGGCCACAGTAGCAAACCCCCCGACCATGACCGCCATCAACTCGGAATGGGTCATCGTCGCCACGTAGGGCTTGATCACAAGGGGAGCCTCGGTCTGCCCGACGAAGATATTGGCCGCCGCCGAGAGACTCTCCGCTCCGGATGTACGCAGGGTTCTCTGCATCACCCAGGCCATGCCGCGAATCACGAACTGGACCACCCCGATGTGGTAGAGAATCGACATGAAGGCGGAGAAAAAGATGATCGTTGGAAGAATCTTGAGGGCCAGCAATCCATTTTCGTGACCAACTTTCGTATGGGCATTGAGTTCTTTATCCTGGACATGCCCCTTGAAAAGAAACTCGGTCCCCTTGTCCACGCAGGCCAGAAGGCTGTTAAACATATCGCCGAGGAACTCGAAAAATATTCTCCCGGGGGGCGTATAGAAAATCAGGACGGCGAATACAAACTGCAGTAAAAGCCCGCCCCCCACTACCCGTAGAGAAACCTTTTTACGATTGGAGCTCATCAGCCAGGCAAGGCCCATCATGACGAACAATCCGAATACGCTGATCAGCCTCTCCTGCATGTATTCCATGACGGGCTAGCTTCCCTGCGCTACCTGGTTCCCGGCGCGGGAGTCCGCCCCGGCGGCGGCCTCCAGCAGCAATTGCGAAAGATCACCCAATTCTGAACAACTCTTTGAATGACGAGGGTGGATGAAGACCCTGACCCGCTTGACGAAATCATCGAATTGTTCGTGCGCCAGGGTGCGAACCACCGGCGAGACCTCCTCGAGCGGCCGGTAGGAATTCTTCTTCTGATCGAAGACGTCGATCTTGAATTCGACCTCCTTCTCGACCGGCGGTGCATCGATCAGCACCTCGTGGCCATGGATCTCTCCACCGGTGCGACTGCTAAGCGCCCGTGCGAGCTCGTCGGAACAGCCCACGAGCCAGTCGTAGGAGCGCCGCGCCACCTGCTCGTAAACCTCCGGGCTCTCATAAAAGCTGAACTGGGCCAACCGCTTGTAGAGTACCCGACGATGCCCGAAGAGACCGTCGAGAAGCTCCCGCGCTTCGGGCTGCCTGGCCACGTTGCGCATCTGGGTCACCATCCCGTCCTGGGAGAGGCGAAAGACCTCGTCCCGGGCGATGTCCCGGTACAGCAGGTAGAAGGCCCGCTGCAGCATCGCCGTGGCTGCGCGAACCCCGTGATGCCAGTAAACCTCGCTGAACATCACATAGCGCGCAAAGACCATCATCTCGGCGGCCGTCTTGCCCTTCTGCGTAATGGCGAGCCCATCGCCGGCCTCGTTCAGGCACAGGCTGCCGATCAGGCGGCCCTGGTCGTAGTTACGCCCGTAGGGAACGCCGGCGTGAAAGCTGTCGCGCATCAGGTAGTCCAGCTTGTCGATGTCGATCGGTCCCGAGAGCATGCTGGAGAGAACGCTCTCCGCCGGGTTGGAGGCCTCTCCCGAGAGAAGGGCCAGGACCGCCCGGGGCTTGATTCCCCAGTCCTTCTCGATACAATTGCCGAGCTCTCCATCGAGGAGGAAGCTCGCCGCGAACTCCTCGTGCCGCGGAACCCCATCCAGCCTGATATCCTCGATCGGGTGGCAGAATGGCCAGTGACCGATATCGTGCAGCAAGGCGGCGACGATAAAGAGCTCCGCCTGCTCCCTGCTGATCGCTTCAGCGAAGCGCTCATTGTGCGAGAGGTGCCTGAGAAACAGCAGCCCCAGGCGATAGACCCCGAGCGAATGCTCAAAACGGCTGTGGGTAGCGGCCGGGTAGACCAGGGAGACGAGCCCGAGCTGCGGAATTCCCGAGAGGCGGCGAAACTCCGGGCAATCGATCAGGTCTCGCACTCGCTCGGTGAGCGGCACATCCAGCTCCGGCGAGAGACGAACCACTCCTCCGGATGAATCCAGTCCGGCAACTTCGGGTATCGATCGGATATCCGACATCAGCTACATCACCCCTTCAGCCCGATCTCTCGCAGTCTCTGCTCGAGATACTCGCCGGCGGTTATGGGCTCAAAACTCGGCGGACGGTCCTCGCTCACGAACCTGTCCATGACCGTCAGGTCGCAGGATGAGAAAGGATGCACGAAGAAAGGAATCGAATAACGCGACTCGTTGACGGCGCGCTTTGGATTAGAGACACGGTGGGTCGTCGCCGGAACGATTCCGTTTGTCACCCTGGAGATCATGTCACCGCTGTCGACCACGATCTGGCCGGACTTCGCATCTACGGGAATCCACTCGTTCTCGCGTGTCAGGATCTCGAGCCCTCCCTGGGTCGCCTCGCACAGGAGCGTGATAAGGTTGATGTCCTCATGGGGAGCCGAGCGGAAGGCCGCCGGATCTACCTCTCCGGACAACGGAGGGTAGTGGATAACGCGCAGCACGTGATTTCCATCAACGATCATGTCCGAGAAGGTCCCCGCCGGGAGCTGAAAGAACTCGGCAAGGCTCTCGAGCAGGCTGCGGGCGCAGTCTTCGAGACGGCGAAAGATCTCCTGGGCATGCAGCTGGAATCCAGGGATCTCCGCCGGCCAGACATTCCCTGGATATTCAGCCCGGTAGGGATGCCCCTCGGGAAGATCCTGCCCCACCTGCCAGAACTCCTTGAGATCAGGCTTGTCGTAATCCTTGGCGTGCTCGACTCCGAAGGGAGTGTAGCCCCGGGCGCCCGCCTCGGTTCCCGTGTATTGTTTCTTGATGTCTTCATCGAAAGCGAAAAAACTCTCGAAAGCATCGTAGCCTTCCCTGACCAGGGAAGGCTCCACCCCATGTCCTTCGAGCTTGATGAATCCATAGTCGAGCAGGCCCTGCCCAAAGGTCTGGACAAAGCTCTTGCGGCGCTCGGAATCATCCGACATGAAGTCACCCAGGTCGATGGTCGGTATCCCGTTGTTTTCTGACACTTGAATCCCCGCGAAAAGTAAATAACAACGAGCCGGGTAGGGCTCATCGGCAAAGCAGATTATCGAAGTGAATAGCTTGCAAGATCTCAGAGCAGGAATCTATCATCACTTCTCGAGGGGGCATAGTTTGTAACGCCCCTGGATCGAAGACGAGGTTGAATGAATGACTACCCAAGCGACGGCACTCTCCATCTTATTCCTTTTCGCATCCCTGGCCTGCACCCGGGCGCAGGCCGGTTCCCAGTGGATTTTCAACGAGATCCTCGCGGACCCCGGCCGCGCCAACGATTCCAACAACAACGGTAACTTTGATTCCATCGAGGACGAGTTCCTCGAACTCGTCAATCTGTCAGGGGAGGATGTGGACATCAGCGGCTGGACCATCTCCGACCTGGTGCGAATCCGCCACGTCTTCCCGGAGGGGTCGCTGGTTGCCGACGGCTGCGCGGTGGTCATCTTCGGCGGAGGCCCGCTCGGACCATCGGCCAGCGGGGCGCTGCGGCTCGCATCGAGCTCGGGAACCCTCGCCCTCAACAACAGCGGCGACACCCTGACCCTCAGCACGAATGCCGGCATCGACATCGTCACCGTCACCTACGGACCGGAGGGCAACAACGACCAGTCACTGACCCTCGACCCTGACCTTGATGGCGCCTGGACCCAGCATGCGGAGGCCGGAGCCGCTGGCGGAACGACCATGTCTCCGGGGACCCTCACAGATGGAACGTTCTTCGAGGGCTGCACTCAGGGACAGCCGGAGCCGCCGGCCTCGGGATGGGTCATCAACGAGCTCCATCCCTCGCCAGAGCAAGATGCGAATGGAGACGGGCTGGTTGAAGATGGCGCGGATGAATTCATCGAGGTCGTGAACCTGACGGGAGTCGAACAGGACATCTCCAATTGGGCACTCGCGGATGGAACCACGGTCCGCCATCTCTTCCTCCCGGGAACGATCGTCGCGGACAGCTGCGCGGTGGTGGTCTTCGGGGGAGGCGGCGCGGACCTGCCGGAGAGCGGCGCGCTCATCCAGGCCGCCTCATCAGGCACGCTCGACCTGGATGGTGAAGGCGACACCGTCTCCTTTTCCAACGAGGCCGGCGAGACACTCGCCCTGGTCACCTATTCCGGCGCTGACGCCGCCGGCCAGTCCCTGGTTCGCTCACCTGACCTGGAGGGAGATTTCCTGCCCCATTCGGAAGCCGACGGCAGCGGCGGCGTGAGCTTCTCCCCCGGCACGCTTCTTGACGGAGTCCGCTTCCAGGGCTGCCCGGAGATAGCCGGCGTGCCCGACAGCATCGAGATCTGGGAGATCCAGGGTCCCGGCATGTCCTCTCCCCTGGAGGGAGAAAACGTACTGACCAGGGACAACGTCGTTACTGGAGTGATCTGGAACGGCTTCTTCCTGCAGACACCTGATGAGAGAAGCGACGGCGACCCCGAGACCTCGGATGGAATCTTCGTCTATACCGACGCTCCTCCTGATGTCCAGGCCGGTGACCTGGTAGACGTTGTCGGCACCGTCCAGGAGTTCTTCGACTGGACCGAGCTGAGCAACCCGCGGGTCACCACCACGCTCACCGCCCAGGAGCCGCCGGATCCTGTCATCTTCGACGACACCCTTCCCTCACCGCAGCGGCCCCAGCCTGAGAATGAGATGGAGCGTTTTGAGAACATGCTCGTCGAGTTCAGCGGCGGCACGGTGGTCAGTCCCATTGACCGCTACGGCAATTGTCTCGTCGTGGCCTCAGGGCAGAGGCCCTACCGCGAGCCCGGGCTCCTCTTCCCCGGAGAGCCGGGCCTGCCCACCTGGGATGGAAACCCGGAGATCTTCGAGCTGGACCCCGATGCCCTGGGCCTTGAAGGTGTCGATCCGGCTCCCGGAGCGGTGATCAAGCTCTGCCGCGGACCGATAGCCTTTCGCTACGGCCGCTATCGTCTCCACCCCGAGGTTCTCGAGATAGATGACAATACGGAGGTCATCCCCGTCAGGACCAGGAGCCCCGGAGAGCTCGCCATCGCGAGCCTCAATCTCTACCAGTTCATGGATTCCATCGACGACCCGCTGCTCGAGGAGGTGATTCTCGACGCGGGCGAAGAAGAGAACCGCCTCGCCAAGCACTCCCTGCTGATTCGAGAGATTCTCAGGAAACCTGACATCCTCTGCGTCCAGGAGGCCGAGAACCTGGCTGTTCTTCAGAACCTGGCCGATCGGATCCTGCTCGATGACGACACCGCGCTCTACACTCCCTACCTGGAAACAGGGAGCGACCCCGGCGGACGCAACAACGGCCTGCTGGTCAGGGACACCGTAGAGGTCGAGAGCGTAGGGCAATTGGGTTTAGAGGCGACCTTCCGCTTCGGCGGGCGTGACCTGCAGACCTTCTCGCGACCGCCCCAGGTGCTGACCTGCTATTACCTCGAATCCGGTGAGCCGTTCCCTCTGACCGTTCTGAACCTGCATCTTCGCTCCCTGCTGAGCATCGAAGACCCATCACAGGGAAACTTCGTCAGGCGCAAGCGGCTTGCCCAGGCCCGGTTCGTGGCCCAGGCTGTCCAGTCACTGCAGGAGGAGACCCCGAGCATCCACCTGGTGGTCGCCGGCGACTTCAACGCCTTCGAGTTCACCGATGGATATGTCGACGTCCTCGGCATCATCACCGGCCTCGAGGAGGAGGGAAGCGCCCTGCTGCCAGGGGAGCTCGCCGTAGAGCCGGCGCTGAGAAACCATGTCCTCGACCTGGAGCCTCTCGATCGCTACTCGACCGTAAACCTCGGCAACTACCAGGCGCTCGATCACATCCTGACCTCTTCGGCGCTCGGGAAGCTGACCCGGGGCGCTCAATACGGCCGCTCGAACGCTGATGCTCCCGCCGGCAGGGACAACGACCCGACGACAGCCCTCGGCGCCTCGGACCATGATGGGATCGTGCTCTTTATCGAAACGGAAAACGCGGAGGCTGGCGCAACCCCGTTTGTGCGCGGAGACTTCGACACGGATGGATCTCTCTCCATCACTGACGCCATCGCCCTGCTGAATTTCCTCTTCCTCGGGAATCCTGATTCGAGCTGCTCCCAGGCGGGAGATGCCAACCGGGATGGCCGCGTCGACATCACCGATGGTATCAGCCTCCTGGGCTTCCTCTTCCTCGGGCAGGAAGGTCCACCGGCACCGTTCCCGATCTGCGGAATCGACCCGGAGACAAGCGATTGCGCCGGCTACCCTCCCTGCGAATAAACCAAGAGGCTATTTTCTTGCGCCCCCGGTAGAAGGGACGATAGAGTCTTCAATCCGCTTGGACGGGTCTGGAGAAACAATGGCAAAACTCTATTTTCGCTATGGCACGGTTGGCAGCGCCAAGACTCTCAACCTGCTTGCGGTTGCCCACAACTACGAGCGGCAAGGCAAGGGCGTTGTCGTGATGAAGCCCGCCGTCGACACCCGCTTCGGCTCCTCCCGCATCGCCTCGAGGGCCGGCCTCGAACGCGAAGCCGATCTCCTGCTCGAAAATCAAACCGAGCTTCCCCCGGGGCTCTTTGACTCCTGCCACTGCGTCCTGGTGGATGAGGCCCAGTTCGTCTCCGCGTTCGTGATCGACCAGCTGCGCGAGCTCACGGCGGCAAGGGACATCCCGGTTATCTGCTACGGCCTGCGCAACGACTTCCGAACCCATCTCTTCGCGGGAAGCAGACGGCTGCTCGAGCTGGCCGACAGCATCGAGGAGATCAAGACCACCTGCGCCTGCTGCAATCGAAAGGCGGTCTTCAATCTCAAGTCCGTCGATGGCAAGCCGACCCTCGCCGGTCCATCCAGGACCCTGGGCTGCGAAGAGCTCTACCTGCCGGTCTGCCACACCCACTACCTCGAGAAACTCGAGCTTTCCGCCGACCAGCTTCACGATCTCCTGGCTGAACCCGAAGAAACCATCTGAAGCCAGCATCCGGGGCCGGCCGGTAAAATCACAGTAGCCATGAAAGTGGCGTTCGTAGTTAACTATGCAGTTCCCGGCTGCGGAACGGCCGCCCGGAACCGGTAGCAACCAGAAACTCACGAGTTCGGAGAGACGAAACCATGAAGTTTGGCATGAACCTGTTGCTGTGGAGCGGAGGCATCGAGGAAGAACACTACCCGGTGCTCGATATGCTGAAAGAGGTCGGCTTCGACGGAGTGGAGATCCCCCTCTTCGCCTACGATGTCGGCCAATGCGCCGCCCTCGGAAAGAAACTCGATGAGCTCGGGCTCGAACGGACCGCTGTGACCGTTCGCAACGAAGAGGACAACCCGATCAGTCCGGACGAGACCGTCAGGGCGGCCGGGGTAGACCTCAACAAGCAGGCGCTCGACTGCTGCCAGGCGCTGGGAGCCGACTTTCTCTGTGGTCCCTTCCACTCCGCGCTCGGTATCTTCAGCGGCGCAGGTCCGACCGACGACGAGCTGGCCTGGGGCGCTGACAGCATGCGCGCTGTGGCGGAACACGCCGCGACCTGCGGCGTCACCCTCGCGGTCGAGTATCTCAACCGGTTCGAATGCTACTTCCTCAACACGGCGGAGAACACCGCCCGCTTCATCGAGACCGTCGACCATCCCAACTGCAAGATGATGTACGACACCTTCCACGCCAATATCGAGGAGAAGGAGATCGCCGACGCCATCCGCGCCTGCAGCGAGCACACCGTGCATGTACACATCTCCGAAAATGACCGCTCGACGCCCGGCACCGGCCACGTCGACTGGGACACCACCTTCGACACGCTCAAGGAGACGGGCTACGAGGGCTGGATGATGGTCGAGGCCTTCGGACTCGCCCTGCCCGAGCTGGCGGCCGCCACCAAGATCTGGCGGCGCATGTACGAGAGCGAGGAGCAGCTGGCCCGGGACTCCCTGGCCTTCATGAAGTCCGAGTGGGCGAAGCGAGCCTGAGATGAATCACCCAGGAACGAAGCTGTCGCCCTTGAGAATGTTCATGGGATTCCTTGCCATCCTCTTGCTGTGCTCGACGGCCGGGGTCGCCGCAGACCGCCCGAATATCCTCATCATCCTCGCCGATGACCTCGGCTACGGAGACCTGTCGAGCTACGGGGGCAAGGACATCCGGACCCCGAATGTCGACGGGATTGGAGCGCGGGGAATGCGCTTCGAGAACTTCTACGCCAACTGCCCGGTCTGCTCTCCTACCCGAGCCTCCCTCTTGAGCGGAAGGTACCCGGCGATGGCTGGGGTACCCGGAGTCATCCGGACGCACGCGACAAACAACTGGGGCTACCTGCGCCAGGATGCAAGCCTCCTCCCCGTGCTGCTCAAGAAGGCCGGCTATCACAGCGCCCTCGTAGGCAAATGGCACCTCGGCCTCGAAGAAGAAAACCACCCCCTTTCGCGCGGATTCGATTTCTTCCACGGTTTCCTCGGCGACATGATGGACGACTACTACAACCATCGCCGCCATGGAAACAACTACATGCGCAAGGGACGTGAGACCATCGATCCCGGGGGGCATGCCACCGACCTGTTCTCCGACTGGGCGGTTGATTACATCCACTCCCGCAAAGGAAAGAAGGAGCCCTTCTGCCTCTACCTCGCCTACAACGCCCCTCACACCCCGATCCAGCCTCCAAAAGAGTGGGTCGAAAAGGTAACGAAGAGACAGCCCGGAATCAGCAGCAAGCGGGCGAAGCTGGTCGCCCTCATCGAGCACATGGACCATGGCATCGGCAAGGTTCTCGCTGCTCTCGAGAAGACCGGACAGGCCGGAGAAACCCTGTTGATTTTCACCTCCGACAACGGCGGGCAGACCAGTGTCGGCGCCAACAATGGCCCGCTGAGGGAGGGCAAGGGAACCGTCTACGAGGGGGGAATCAAGGTCCCCACACTGGCTTCCTGGCCTGGAAAAATCGCTCCCGGCAGCGGCTGTCAGCGAGTCTCGCTGACCATGGACATCCTGCCGACCCTTCTCGAAGCTCTCTCGATCACCACCGAGGAGCCCTTCGATGGAGCGAGTTTCCTCAGCGAGCTGCTCGGGAAGAAGCGAGCGGAGCCCGGGAGAGAGGTCTACTTCATTCGCAGGGAGGGCGGCACGGCCTACGGCGGCAAGACCATCGAAGCGTTGCGCCGGGGCAAGTGGAAGCTGCTGCAGAACAGCCCCTTCAAGCCGCTGGAGCTCTACGATCTTGAGACCGATCCGCTCGAGGCCAACAACCTCGCCGGCAAGGAGCGCGGTGTCTTCAGGGACCTGTCCGCGCGGCTGCGCCGCGAGCTCCAGCGCTACGGAACCGTTCCCTGGCAGAAACGCTGAACATCCCCGGGCTCCATCCTGAATTCGTGGCTTCCTGGAAAACCGGATGATAAAATAGGCCCCGGGCAGTTCAGAAAATTCATCCAATCGCTCCAGGAACAGCCTGGCGCTCTTTTTACCCGGCCGGGGACGCCGAGCCGCAGATCGACAGGACAGACCAACTTGAACAGAACAGCAACCCGGAACGCGATACCGTCCCTTACAATCCTCGCAGCGGTACTCGCTACGCTGCTTCCACTCACCGTCCGGGGAGACGGGGTGGTCATCAACGAGTTCATGGCCTCCAACCAGAACTATCTCGAAGATGAAGACGGCAGCCACCCCGACTGGATCGAGCTCTACAACTCAGGCGCCGAAGCCTATGAGCTCGAGGGGCACTTCCTGACAGACGATCCCGACAACCTCGACAAGTGGCGATTCCCCGCCGTCAGCCTTCCTGCCGGAGGACACCTGCTGGTCTTCGCCTCGGAAAAGGACCGCCTGGACCCGGCCGGAGAGCTGCATACGAACTTCCGCCTGGACGGGGACGGCGACCAGCTGCTGCTGGTTACCCCGGATGGATCCACCATCCTCTCAGGTTTCTTTCCCTCCTTCCCCCCCCAGGTGCCTGACGCATCCTACGGGGTGTCGACCAACAGCTCCTTCAGCGAGCTCGTCGGGCCGGAAGCCCCCCACCGCGTACTTGTCCCCACCAGCGACGCGCTTGAATCCACCTGGATGAACCAGGACTTCAACGACAACTCCTGGACAAGCGGCAGCGGCGGTATCGGCTTTGAGAGAGGAAACGGCTATGACGGGCTCTTCTCCACCGATGTAGGGGAAGACATGTATCAACGCAACGCCAGCGTCTACATTCGAATCCCCTTCGAACTCGAAGACCGGGAAACGATCAACCAGCTCAACCTACAGGTGAGATACGACGATGGCTTCACCGCCTACATCAACGGCAGCCCCGTCTTCTCGGTAAACAGCCGGGAAGAGCTCGCCTGGAATTCAACGGCCTCGATCTCCCATCCAGATGCCCGGGCCCGGGAATACGAGCGCTTCAACCTGACGCAGCATCGCGCCCTCCTTCGAAACGGGACCAATGTGCTCGCGATCCAGGGCCTCAACCGAAGCTCGTCAAGCAACGACTTTCTCATCGACCCGCAATTACTCTCCACCACCGTCGGCGAGGTGGCTGAACTGTCCTACCAGTACTTCTCCGATCCCACGCCCGCGGAGCCGAATGGAGTCGGCTTCGATGAGGTGTCAGCCGGGGTGGAGTTCTCCATCGAAAGCGGGGCGCATGTCGCCTCCAGCATCTCGCTTGAGCTGTCCGCTCCGGCGGCCGGAGCCATTCGCTATACGCTCGATGGCTCAAAACCTGAAAGCAACGACCCGGCCTACTCCTCGGCGATCCCGATCAGCAACGCCACGATGGTAACGGCGAGACTCTTCGAGCCCGGCAAGCTGCCGGGCCGGGCGATCGACAAGAGCTACATCCTGCTCTCAACGAACCTCAGGAACATCTCCTCCAACCTTCCCATCGTCCTCGTTGACACCTTCAACAACAGCGTAGGCCAGAACAATTACACATCCGCCTTTGTCGAGATGATCGATGCCGACAATGGGCGGGCGGCGATAACGGATGCGCCTGATTTTTCGGGCCGCGGCGCCCTGAAGATCAGGGGCTCGAGCTCGTCAGGATTCCCGAAAAAACAATACGCCCTCGAAATCCGTGACGAGCTGAACGAAGACCGCAACGTCTCGCTCCTGGGCATGCCGGCGGAATCCGACTGGGTGCTCTACGCCCCCTATTCAGACAAGTCACTCATGCGCAACTACCTGAGCTATGACTGGAGCAACCAGATCGGCCGCTACGGCCCCCGCTGCAAATTCGTTGAGCTCTATTTCAAGACCTCGGGAGGACGGATGAGCTCGAGTCACTACGCTGGAGTCTACGTCCTCATGGAGAAGATCAAGCGCAACCCCGATCGTGTTGACATCGCGAAGCTTTCGCGTACGGACAACAGCTCTCCCGAGATCACCGGCGGCTACATATTGAAAAAAGACCGTCTCGATCCCGGCGACAACGGTATCCGCACGAACCGGGGGCAGACCCTCGGCCTGGTCGAGCCCAAGGAGGATGAGATCACCGCGAGCCAGCGCAGCTATATCCTCAACTACCTCAACCAGTTCGAGTCCGCCCTCTACGGCAATAATTTTACCGACCCGGAGAGAGGCTACCGCCAGTACATCGATGCGGGCTCGTTCATCGACCACCATATCATGGTCGAGCTCTGTAAGAACATCGACGGCTACCGCCTCAGCGCCTTCTACCACAAGGACCGCAACGGAAAGCTCCACATGGGGCCGGTCTGGGACTTCAATCTCGCGTTAGGCAACGCCAACTATCTCAACGGCGGTAACCCACAGGGCTGGTACTATCCGTTGATCAACGCGGACCAGTATCCCTACTTCCCTCGTCTCTTCCAGGATCCGGAATTTCAGCAGCAGTACATAGATCGGTGGGCCCTGCTGCGCCGTGGCCCCTTCCAGACCCAGGCGCTTCTCGCACAGATCGATGAGGTCGCGGTCTATCTCGACCAGGCTCAGCGACGGAACTTCCAACGCTGGAACATCCTAGGCACCTATGTCTGGCCCAATTTCTTTGTCGCCGACACCTATCCTGAAGAGCTGGACTTCATGAAGGGCTGGCTTGAAAACCGACTCAGCTGGTACGACTCCAACTACGTCTCGACCCCTGTATTCAACCAGGATGGCGGCGGCTTCGATGCGCCCTTCGACCTGAGAATCGGCTCGATGTCCGGTACGGTCTACTATACGACAGATGGGAGCGACCCTCGGCTTCCCGGTGGAGCGGTCAATCCCCGGGCGGTGGTCAACGGAGCGGGAGCCGTCGCGGGCCTCGTCTCACCCGCCCGAAACAGCGGGGTGAAGGCCCTGGTGCCAACCAACGGCGGCCTTGGCAGAACCTGGACGGAGATCGATTTTGACGATTCCGGCTGGGCGTCAAGTCCAAATGGAGTAGGAGTTGGCTACGAACGCGGAGATGGCTACCAGGAGTTCATCGATCTCGATATTGAAAGCCAGATGTACAACCAGAACTCCAGCGTCTATATCCGCATACCCTTCGAACTGGATGATCCATCGGACATCACCCAGCTCAACCTGAGCATGATGTACGACGACGGCTTCATGGCCTACCTGAACGGCCAGCGGATCGCCTCAGCCAATTCCCGCACCCTGGTCTCCTGGAGCACCGCGGCCTCAGCCCAGCACGACGATACCGCAGCCCTGCAGTTCGAGACCTTCAGCATCGCCAACGCCGGAGTCGGGTCTCTGCGGCAAGGAACGAACATCCTCGCCATCCAGGGATTCAACTTCACAGTCGATTCCAGCGATCTGCTGATCGTACCGATCCTCAGCGCCAGCTCCACCAACGAGGGCGAGGCGATCGTTCTGACTGAGCCCACTCGGATCAAGGCCCGGGCCAGGCTTGGCAACGACTGGAGCGCCCTGGCCGAGGCGACCTTCGTCTACAATTCGGACCTGCCCCTGAGAATCACCGAGCTCATGTACCATCCTGCCCGTCCACAGGATGCGGGTGCGTACAGCGCTGATGATTTCGAATTCATCGAGATCCAGAATGTCGGCGCTGCTCCGGCCGCGCTGGCCGGAGTCTATTTTGACAATGGAATCGAGTTCGACTTCACCTCCTCTCCAGTCGAGGTCCTCGCCCCGGGTGAATATCTCGTGCTCGTCGAAAACCTGGCCGCATTCTCCACCGTCTACGAAACCGAGGGACTCAACATCGCCGGCCAATACGGCGGCAACCTCGACAACGGGGGCGAGAGGCTGTCTCTCACGGACGGAAGAGGTGAAAAGATCCTCGAGTTCCGCTATGAAGATGATTGGTTCGTCGAAAGTGATGGCGGCGGTCACTCGCTGAATATCATCGATCCCTCGGCCGCCACGGAGTCCTGGAACGATGAGAGCAGCTGGGCGTTGAGCGCGGAGCCGGGAGGAACCCCAGGCGCTCCGGGAGGAGGAGATTTCGTACCGAGCGGCTGGCGATTACCCGGCGATGCGAACCAGGATGGGGTTTTCGACATCTCGGATCCTATCCGGATCCTCAGGCAACTCTACCTCGGCGTTCCGGCCGAAATCCTCTGTGACAGCGAAAGCCTCTCTGCCGGCGGCAGCCTGGCCGTACTTGACGTTAATGGCGATTTAATGGCTGATCTCTCCGATGCGGTCTACAGCCTGAACTTCCTCTTCACAAGGGGACCCGAGCCCATGCTCGGAAGCGAATGCATCCGAATTGAAGGTTGCCCGAGTAGCTGCCAGTAAACCCGGACAATTCGCCACTGATGGCAGATCCAGAGCGGCCGGGAGCTCACAGAGGCCCTGCGGCTCCCCTCAACGGCGGCATGGCAACTTCTGACTTAAAAAGAGGGTTTTCAGAGTATACCCCTCATATAAACTTCAAAATAGGGCCCTTAAATACCTATAAAAACCTCATCTATAGGAGATGGTGGCTATTTTACTTTAAAAATACGACTTTATTAGTAGGCTACCCTTGAATAAGGACAATATAGGAGATAAATTCGTATCTTCGTTGAATATGGCTTCAACGCTCCAGGTAACAGCCGCAGAGCGGGCTTTGCGGGCTTAAAAGACTCATTGAATTAGAGAACCCCTTCGCGGGGACAGGTTAAAATGACAACAGGCGCCGACGTCATCATCGAATCCTTCCGTCGAGAAGGCGTGGAATACGTCTTCGGTCTGCCCGGCGGCGCGGTGATGCCGATCTTTGATTCCATCCTCGACTCTAAGATCGAGCTGATCTTGACCCGCCATGAGCAGGGCGCCACCCACATGGCCGATGGATATGCCCGCGCGACGGGTAAGACCGGCGTCGTCCTGGTCACCAGTGGCCCCGGGGCCACCAATACAGTCACCGGGCTCCTGACCGCGAACATGGACTCCGTTCCGATGGTGGTGGTCTCGGGCCAGCAGATCACCCCGATGCTCGGCAAGGACGCCTTCCAGGAAGCGGATATCTTCGGCATCACGATCCCCGTGGTGAAGCACTCCTACCTGGTAAAGGACGTCGACGATATACCCAGGGTCATGAAGGAGGCCTTCTTTATCGCCTCCAGCGGCAGACCGGGCCCCGTCCTGGTCGACGTTCCCAAGGATGTCGCCTCGGCTGAATGCGGAACGACCTTCCCGGAAGACCTAGATGAACATCTCCCCGGCTACAACTTCCCGCAGATGTGCGACATGGAGAGCATCTACGCCTGCGCCGACCTCCTGCACGCATCGAAGAGGCCGCTGCTTTACGTTGGCCAGGGCGCCAGGATCTCCGGAGCCGCCGAGCTGGTAAGAGAGCTTGCGGAGAAGCTCCAGGCTCCCGTCACCACAACCCTGCTCGGCAAGGGCGCCTTCCCTGAAACCCACGAGCTCTCTGTCGGCATGCTGGGAATGCATGGCACGGCCTACGCCAACAAGACCGTGGTCGACTGTGACCTGATCATGGCCATCGGCGCCAGGTGGGACGACCGAATCACCGGCAAACTGAGCGAGTTCTGTCTTGCCGCGAAAAAGATCCACCTGGACATTGACCCGGCCGAGCACGGAAAGATCATCAAGCCCGACGTCTCCCTCGTAGGCGATGCGAAGCTGGTCCTCGAGGAGCTGATCCAGCATATCAATGGCCTCGACACCAGGGAATGGCTCAAGCGGATCAACGGCTGGAAGAATAAATTCCCGCTGAAATATCCCAAGCGCGGAGGCCTGAGAGCCCAGCACGTACTCGATGTTCTCAGCGACCTTACGAAAGGAGAGGCTATCGTCACCACAGATGTCGGCCAGCACCAGATGTGGTGCGCCCAGTTCTACAAAACCGGGCTCGACTACCAGTGGATCACCAGCGGCGGGGCGGGAACCATGGGCTTCGGAATGCCGGCGGCGATCGGCGCCCAGTTCGGCCGACCCGACCACCAGGTATGGGCCGTGGTCGGAGACGGCGGCTTCCAGATGACCATGCCGGAGCTCGCCACCGCCGCGACCTCCAAGCTGCCGATCAAGGTGCTGATCATCAACAACGCCTACCTTGGAATGGTCCGGCAATGGCAGGAGATGTTCTTCGAAAACCGCTATTCCGGCGTCGATCTCGAGGGAAATCCCGATTTCGTCAAGCTGGCTGAATCCTTCGGCTGCAAGGGTTTTCGTATCCGCAGAAGCGGCGATGTCCGCCGCATCCTGCAACAGGCGATCGATTACAACGATGGCCCCTGCATTATCGATGCCTGCGTTGAAAAGGAAGGCAACGTCTTCCCGATGATTCCAGCAGGAGCGGCGGTGAGTGAAATGATCACGGAAAAACCGAAGATCGCCCTTCCCAAACCTGAAGGCAGCACCTGATCCATAAGATCCCCGGGAAACAAATATGAAAATAGACGGCAAACATACCATCAGCATGCGGGTCCACGATCGACCTGGCGTCCTCTCGAGGATTGCCCAGGTATTCGCGCGGCGGGGGTTCAACATCGACTCCCTGGTCGTGAGCGCAGGACACCAGCTGGGCTTTTCCCGCATGACCATCTCCTGCGAAGGAGATCCTGCCCAGCTCGAGCAGATCGTCAAGCAGTTGGAGAAGCTCGTCGACACGGTCCACGCCACCGAGCACAGGAGTGAGAGCACGGTCGAGCGCGAGATGGCCATGGTGAAGGTTACCGCCAATCCTGAAAATCGCAGCGAGATCCTGCAGATCGCCGAATGCTTCCGCGGCAAGGCTGTCGACATCACAGAGGAATCCATGGTGGTCGAGGTGACCGGCAACTCCGAGAAGATCGATGCCTTCGAAAAACTTCTCGAGAGCTTCGGAATCATCGAACGTGTGCGTTCGGGCAAGGTCGTCATCGCCCGGGGTGCCGGGATCACCTGATCCCCCAACACCCCCACTCCAGCCCTGAAGCCTGCTTGCAACAGCGCCCCGGAGGTTCTACCTTATGCAGTCGGTAGAACACACGGCTTGCCATGCAATTGCAAACACGCTTACAGGAAGGTCTTTCGATGAACCCGAAGTTTATTCTCATCCTGTCACTTCTCACATTCTCCCCCATCTTCATCTCGCTTCCCGCTTCGGCCGCCGATGCGGAGGAGGGTTTCAAGCCGATCTTCAACGGCAAGGACCTCGACGGCTGGGATGGAAATCCTGACTTCTGGAGCGTGAGAGACGGCGCCATCACAGGGGAGACCACGAAGGAAAAACCCACCAGGGGGAACACCTTCATCATCTGGCGGCAGGGAGAGCTTGATGATTTCGAGCTGCGGCTCGACTACAAGATCATTGGAGGCAACAGCGGGATCCAGTACCGAAGCTTTGAAAACCCGAAATGGGGGAAATGGGTCATCGGCGGCTACCAGGCCGACTTCGAGGCGGGCAAGACCTACTCGGGCATCCTCTACGGCGAGCGCTACAGGGGAATCCTCGCCCAGCGCGGACAATCAACCGAGATCGGCGACAACCACAAGCCCAAGCTGCTCGAGAAGGTCGGCAATTCCGCCGAATTGCAGGCCAACATCAAGAACGAAGACTGGAACTCCTACCGGATCATCGCCAAGGGATACCAGCTCACCCACGAGATCAACGGCAAGGTTACCTGCAAGGTGCTCGACAACGACAAGAAAATGCGTCGTCGCTCAGGGCTCCTCGCCCTGCAGCTGCACGCAGGCCCCCCGATGACGGTCCAGTTCCGCAACATTCGCCTCAAGAGGCTGAAGCTCGGCGACAAGAAGAAGATCGTCATGGTCTCCGGCAGCCGCAGCCACGGCTACGGATCGCATGAATTCAATGCCGGCCATCTCCTGATGAAGAAGCTCCTCGACGGCAGCTCCGCCGCCGTCCACTCGACCGTCTATCTCAACCAGGGCCATCTCAAGCCCACCGTTCCCGTCATGAACGGAGGCTGGCCGAAAGACCCGACCGCCTTTGACAACGCCGACTCCATCGTACTCTTCATGAACGGCGGCGGCGGACACCCCGTCAACCGACACCTCGCCGAGATCGACGCGCTGATGAAAAAGGGGGTCGGCCTGGCCTGTCTCCACTACGGAGTCGAGGTCCCCAAGGGCAAATCAGGCGACGGCTTCCTCGACTGGACCGGCGGCTACTTCGAGGCCCACTGGTCGGTCAACCCGCACTGGACGATCCAGGACGTAACGCTGGCCAGGGACCACCCCATCACAGATGGCGTCAAGCCCTTCACCTCCAACGACGAGTGGTACTTCCACATGCGCTTCCGCGACAAGATGGAAGGCGTCACCCCCATCCTCAGCGCGGTAGCTCCCAAGGAAACCATGAAACGCGGAGATGGAGCGCATAGCGGCAATCCCGCTGTTCGCGCCTCGGTGGCCAAGGGTGACCTGCAGCATGTCGCCTGGGCCCGTCAGCGCCCCGATGGCGGCCGCGGCTTCGGCTTCACCGGCCTGCACTACCACAAGAACTTCGCCGATGACGATTTCCGCAAGCTCGTCCTCAACGCCATGGTCTGGGTCGCTGGAGCCGATGTTCCCAAGGGCGGAGTCGATACGCCAAAACCGAGCGAGGACGACCTCAAGCTCAACCAGGACTACGCCCCGAGGAAGTAATCATCACCCGGAGGGCCGACTGCTCTCAGTCGGCCCCGAGCTCGTGAACCGTGTGGAAGATATCGCCTCGGACATCCTTGCCGTCTGAGGCGCTCACCCTGTAGCGAATCTGCATCTGCATAACCGGCGCGAGCCCCTTAAGCTCGAGGAAGACGCTGCGGCCATCAGGGCTGAGCTTCGCTGAGAAGACTTCCATTCGATCGCGCCCCATCTTCGTGGGCTTGCTGAAGAGCCAGTCCTTTGAACCGTAGTTCTTCGTCCAGCGGTAATTCCAGCGCTCGACGCTATAACGCGATGGACTCGAGGCCGACTCCGCATCGAGCGGCTCGCTGAAGGTCAGCTTCACGCCACTTTTCTTTACCTCCAGGCCTACAGGCAGGTAGACCTTGCCGCCCGTATAGCGCACCCGCTCGAAGCAGCCGTCGCGAGGCGAAGTCGTCTGCCATCCCTTCAACCCAGAAATATAGAGCCGCCTGTCAGAAGGATGGACCCTGCCACGCATGGAGCCAGCGCTGAATTTCCAGGGCATTGGCACCACTCCGCCCTGCGTTTGTCCAGCGACCTCTTCGGAGAGGACCAGCAACGCCCGGCACTGGCCGTAGGAGAGATGGAAGAGCCTTCCGCTGAGCGGCCCCCACCCCTCGGGCGCGGCCCATACCTGCCCACCGGCTGAATTGTCCACGCTCTTCGGTATCCAGCAAAGCGGCGGATCGTAGATCTCCGGCGCCGTTGCGCGATGATGCGATGGCATGTAACCGCAGAAGGCTCCCTTGCGGACAAAATCAAGCCGCGTCGCGGGAACCCAGGTGCCCTCCTGGTCACCGACGGTAACGGTTCCAGCCGGACCGACACTGAGCCCGTTGGGGTTCCTGAAGCCCGTGGCGAAGAGCTCAAACTTTTTCCCGTCCTTTGAAACCCTGATGGCCGAACCATCATGTTCCGAGCGCGAATCGTTGGAACACTTCATGTAGTAGAAGTTGCCGGCCGAATCGGTCTGCAGGTTGGTCGCATACTCGTGGCCGTGCGGAGTCACCTGGCAACCGTTGTTGAAGTTCTCGTAGTAATCGGCCTCGCCATCGCCATTGAGATCGTGGAGACGGGTGATCTGGTCGCGCCCGAGCACGTAGATTCTGTCGTCGACGATCCGCAGGCCCAGCGGCTGGAAGAGCCCCGTGGCGAAACGCCTCCAGGTGATGCGCTCGAGCTTCTCGTCGATCCCGCCGACGATCCAGACATCTCCATAGACCGAACAGATAGCTGCGTCTCCATTCGAGAAGAAATCATGGCCGCCAAAATAGAGCATCGCCTTCCAGCGATTGTCGAAGGGCGGGGTGAGCGTATCGACGACATAGGCCCCTCCGCTTCCGAGGACTCCCTTCGTAATCAGCGGGTCCCCCCACAGCTTCGGGCCGCCCTTGAGCAGCGGCGCGAGTGCAGCAGCCGCGGGGCTCTTCCTGACGAGGGTCACGGCAGCCGCAAGCCCATCCCTCTTTCCATGCCAGGTGTAGACCTTGACCCGCCTCAGCTGCGCACCCGGCGGTACATCCAGGGCGACCACCCGGGCATTGTTTTTCTCCAGGGCGCGAACGGAGAGCTCTCCCCCGCGCGCGGCGACAAGCGTTGTCGCGCCGTTCTGCTCAAACGCGATCAACTCGAGACCTTCAGCGGGGGCGACATCTACCCGCGGCCCCTTCACAGGGCAAACCATCATCGACAGGCTGTGGGCGGCCTTCTCCACCTCGATAACCCGGGTAAAAAATCTACCTCGCTCTCCCCTCTCGATACCCGGCAGATCGAGGATACCGACCCCGGCAACCTCGTAGGAGAGAACGGTACCTTTCTCGCTGCGATAGAGTCCCCTGTATTTTCCCAGCGCATCGGGCAGCGGGCCAAAAGGCCGCATTCGCGGGTCGCGGAACGCGCCTTCTTTAACCCAGCCGCAGACCGGGTGATTTGAAAAGAGGCTGTCAGCACCCAGCTGGGGGGCCCCTCCCAGGCCTTCCCGGTTCCTGTTGAAATCAACGAAGGGGCCCTCCCAGCCGGCGCTCATTCGCAGGAGCTCGGTATCAAAACAGGCGGCCGCCGCCGGCTCCCTCGACAGCCGGATCGCGATCCCCTTGTGGGTATAACCGGCGACGCTTCCCCCGCGCGGCGGGAAGGTGGCGCTGAAGAACGGCCCGACCTCCATCTGGTGCCAGCGGGTCTGGGCAACGCTCTCCGCTGTCGTTCCAGCCAGCAGGAAGACGGCCAGCAAGACCCGGGTAGAATTCCGCAAGCTCAGCATGATCGTCCGCCTTCATCCGCGGGAGAGACCGTTTCCCCGATCTCCGAAGAGCCCGCCAATGGCGGCAGGGCCGCCTCGATGACTCCCCTGGCCCGCGGCCAGAGCAGCACCGCCTCGATGACCATCCAGGCCTCGAGGGCGAGCGTTGCAAGAGCAATCGATACGAGGAGCCAGTTGGGCTCCGCTCCCGGGGCGGAACCGAAGAAACCTTCCAGCTGGATCGCCAGCGCCCAGGCGGGAACGATCAGCATGAAGACCATCGGCAGGGCCACGAAGAATACGGGAAGCCGGCGGCGCCAGAGCCAGAAGGAGATCACGAGAAAGGCGAGCCCTGCCAGGAGCTGGTTCGTGGCTCCGAAGAGAGGCCAGAGAATAAGACCTCCCTTGCCGGCGGCAGCCCAGGTCCAGGCGGCATCTCCCACAGGCAGGGCCGCCATAGCTCCGGCTAGCACCACGGCAAAAATTGTCGCTCCATGTTTATTCGACAGGATGGCGGCGGGTCCGGCGCCTTCGCCGCCCCGCTGAAAGGTCCCCGCAAGCTCCTGGACCACATAGCGCTGCAGCCTGCAGGCGGTATCCAGGGTCGTTCCGGCAAAAGACGCCACCAGCACCCCCATGAGAGCGGTCGCCACCCCTGCCGAAATCCCCAGGGCCTTCAGAAAATTTGCCGAGCCATCGACAAAGGCGCCGACCTTGGCCCCGAGGCCCGCGGCCGCGCCCCAGCTGGCGTAGCGACTGGCCCAGGCCTCATCGCCGAGCAACGTAACTCCCTCCTTTTCGACACCCAGCCCTAATCCGGCGCAGCAGGCAAGAATCACCAGCGTCGCAAGAAAACCCTCGGTGAGCATCGAGCCGTAGCCGACGAACTGGGCATCGGTTTCGCATTTCAGCTGCTTGCTGGAGGTGCCGCTGGAGACCAGGCAGTGAAAACCGCTGATGGCGCCGCAGGCTATGGTCACGAAGAGAAAGGGGAAAATCATCGGCGCGCCCTCGGGCTCCCACTGCACCGCCGGGGCGACGAGAACGAGCGCCGGCCGCGCCCCCTCTACTGGAGCCCCGCCGAAAAGCGCCGCCGCGAAGAGGCCAACAACGACGAGTCCAAGCACTGTCAGAAGCTGCAGGCTGTTGATGTAATCGCGCGGCTGCAGCAGGGTCCAGACCGGCAGCACCGAGGCCACATAGGAGTAGAGCAGCAGGATCACGACCCAGGTCATCACCGGAAGACCGCTGAGCCAGGCGTTCAGCTCACCCAATGGCCCGGCTCCGCCAAAGATCACCGTAAAATACATGCACCCCAGGGCCAGCAACGATGGAACAAGCAGGTCCACGCCCTTGCGGTGCAGGAAAACACCGATCACCACGGCGATCGGGATCTGCACCAGGCAGGGAAAGATCGTCTCGGGGTACTGCTTGAAGACCGCTGCGATGACAAGGCCGAAGATGGCGAGGACGATGGTCAGGGCGAGGAACAGGATCAGGAGAAAGAGCAGCCGAACACGGGAGTTCAGCACCCGCCCGGCTATGTCTCCTACCGTCTGCCCCCTGTTTCGAAGGCTCACCACCAGGGCGCCGAAATCATGCACCGCGCCGATGAGGACCGAACCCGCCAGCACCCAGATCAGCGCCGGCAGCCAGCCCCACATAACCGCGATCGCGGGCCCGACGATCGGTCCCGTCCCCGCGATCGAGGTGAAATGGTGGCCGAAGACGATGGTCTTCTTGGTCGGCACGTAGTCCACATCGTCGTTGAGCTCGACACTCGGCACCGTCGCCTCCGGGTCGAGCTTGAAGATCCTGCGTGACAGCCAGCGCCCGTAGGTATGGTAGGCGACGAGGTAGAGAACAAGGGCGCCGAGGGCGATCAGCAGGGTGGACATCTCAGAAACTCCATGGAATCAGGCCTTGGTAGAGCGGCAGATGATAACAGAAGCCGCCGGAGGCATGAACCGAAGATTCAATCCGTCTCTTCGCGCCAGGCCTCTTTGCCAAGCAGCAGGACGCTTGCCACCAATCCGACGATGAGCCCCAGCTCGGTCGAGTGGGTAGCGATCACCGCCCCCGTCAGTACCGTCAGGCCGATCTCGACACGGTTCCGGGGAATGGCAAGCGCCACGTAGGAGCAGGCAAAACCGGTGAGAAGCAGTGTCAGGGAGAGGGCGACACCGAGTACCGGCTCATAGAGGAAGATCAACGGCTTGAAGAACAGCAGCAGCGGAACACCGAAGAGGTAATAGCTGAAGATTCCATCAAAGATGGAGCGCATCGCATTCCGCCCGCGCCGGTAGCGCTCCACGACGACCACCATAGCTCCTGCCCAGAGAGGTCCCTGCAGCGGAAAGAAGGGACCGCAAACAGCAGCCTGGACCAGGTTGCGAATTCCAAGCGAGAGGTGGGTTCGATGCTCATCGAGCTCAATTTCCTCATCCGGACGCTCGGCTCGGGCTGATTTCAGAATAGCCGTTCCCGTAACGATATCGCCAAAGGCGATCACGTAGGCGGCGAGAGAAAGCGGGAGCGCGGCGAGAAAGACCCCCGGCTCGAGATTCTCCAGGATCCCTGATTCAGACGAGAACAGGCTGTAGCCCCTCACCAGCCCTGCGATATCCGGAAGAAAGAACAGGTCCCTTAACGTGAAGACGAACTCCCCGCTTACCGGGTCAAAAAACAACGCCTTGAACTTGTCATAGCTCACCTCAGACACCCAGGGACCGATGACCATCGCGAGGATGAAGCCGGGTGCCATCCCGAGCCCTCCAAGAACGCCGAGCCAGCCGAAACGCGCCTTCAGTTTTTCGAGCGGCTGTGAAAACAACAGCAGCAGCGTCACCCCGACAGAGAGGGTGATGCAGACCGGGTATTCAAGCACCCGCGCGATCGACTCTCCCCTGGGTCTGAACTCGCCGACAATCGCGCTCAGGCCCGCTCCGAAGATGATTCCCGCCTTGAGCGGCAGGGGCACCAGGCGAATGAAGAGGGCGCCGAGCCGGGTGATGCCGAGCAGGAAGAAGATCAGGCCTGTAACGATCACCACGGCGGTAACGAAGGCAATGCGGTCAGGGATCTCCTCGACCGCCATCGCTGCGGCCAGGACAAGAGGCAGGGCGGGTGTTACCCAGCCGGGGCAGAAGGGTTCGCCGAAGAGGAAGAACGACGAGCACAGGATAAACGCCTGGGCTATGCAGAGGCTCACCGCGAGCTCGAAGGTCATGCCGAAAGCTGTCATGAAAATCGGCACCACCGCCAGGGCCGTGGCCCCGGCCACCACGAAGTTCTGCACCATCTCGGGCCACTCGGCCCTGGCGTGCACGAAGGGAACCCGGGCGGTAAAGGGCCCCCACCTGATTCCGGGGGCCGGCGCCGCCTCGGGGCCGGCTCGTTTTCCTGTGGAAGAATCTTCGGACATGCAACGGCTCCTGCTCAATCGAAGAGCACAGCGTCCACATCAGAGGAATCACATCAAGCGGAAAGCCTGAGGTGGACGCTTCTCACTCCTGCTCGATCCGGTGAACCCTGCCGGCATCGAGGTCCTTGACCACCTGGGCCTTCTTGTCGCCGGGCCAGAGGATCCGGACCTCATCTGCCCGCTTCGCGGCGCCCAGGCCAAAGGTCAGGACCGTCTCTACCTGGGACAGGTAGCTGCGCGAGGGCATCACCTGCTGACGAAGAGTGCTCCCGCCGACCAACAGGGTAACGCTCGCACCGATAGCGTCACGATTGCAGCGCCCTTGACCTCTGCCTACGAGCTTCAGTCGCAACCAACCGTTCTTCCCCGCCTGGTCGTTTCGAAGCAGCAACGGGCGGTCGCCAGTCTGCGTGATAAGACAGTCGAGGTCGCCGTCGCCGTCGATGTCCGCGTAGGCCGCGGCCCGGCCAACCACCGGCCTGGCCAGGTCCCCGGTCGTCTTTTCATCAACGGGAACAAAGCAGCTCTTGAAGCCCGTTCCGCAATTCCAGAAGAGCTGGGAGGACTGGCGATAGTGCTGGCTCGGCTGGACCTTATTGATCTCCTCCTCGAGATGTCCGTTGGTCTGCAGGAGATCCAGGCGGCCATCGAGGTCGTAGTCAAAGAAGAAGAGGCCAAAGCTCAACATCTGTCGGCTGACCGGTCCGATTCCCTCTCCAATCGCCTCGTCGCTGAAGAACTGACCATCTTCAGAAACATAGAGAGAGGACATCTCGTTGGCGAAGTTGCCCACGCCCAACCCGACACTGTCATCACCCCGGTAATAGCCGGCATCGACCCCCATAGCCCCGGTCGCGCTGCCGGTGCCATCATAGGCCACCCCCGCCTCCTCGCCCGCCTCCTCGAAAACACCCCCGCCCTTGTTGACGTAGAGGAAATTCCTGACCGTATCGTTGGCCATGAAGAGATCGATGTTCCCATCGCGGTTGAAGTCGAAGGGAATCAGGGCCAGCGCCTTCGCCACGGGCTTCCCTGTCGCCCGGTTGAGCACATGAAAGCCCGCCTTCTCGGCGGACTCGGTGAAGGTGCCGTCACCGTTGTTGAGATAGAAGTAGGGCTGGGTTCCCTCGAAGTTGGTGGGTGGACCGTAGGCCCGACCGACGCCGGTCAGCCGGTAATCCAGGGCCGTATCAATCTTGCGCGACCAGTTGACATAGTTGCAGACGAAGAGATCGAGGTCGCCATCGTTGTCGCAGTCGAAAAAACCCGCGCTGCTGCTCCAGGTCGAATTCCCTCCTGCCACACCGGCGGCGGCGGTTACGTCCTCAAACCGTTCGCCGAGATTCCTGAACAGGCGATTCTCATTGACCGTCGCAATGAAGAGATCGGGCTTGCCGTCGTTGTCATAGTCACCCACCGCCACCCCCATTCCGTAGAGCTTTACAGCCAGGCCGCTGGCGGCGGTGACGTCCTTGAAGAATCCCTTTCCGTCATTGGCGTAGAGCCGCAGGGTCGGCACGTCCTTCCCCGGAGCATCTCCCGGCCAGGGCATACCGTTCACCAGGAGAAGATCCTCGTCCTCGTCCTGATCGAAATCAAAGAAGGCGCAGCCCGGCCCCATGGTCTCGGGAAGAAGCTTCTCCCCCGTGGCCCCGTTGAAGTGAACGAAGTCGATCCCGGCGGCCAAGGTGACGTCGCTGAAAGCGACCGGTGGCGCGTTCGCCTCGACAGCCTGGATCTTCGGCAAAACGATCGGCT
>CAUZHA010000041.1:0-34183 GCA_963579555.1 Planctomycetes bacterium UBA1146 | reverse complement strand
CCAGCATGACTCATTCCTCCCGGCTTGGCTGTGGCGTTCGGGGCTGGCCGGTACTCGGTATGCTCCTGATTTTTATGGGCTGCGCCATCTTCGGCTCGGAAGACCCTGTAGGGCCCCCGGGGACGTATAACCGGTACACTCCATTTGTCGCCATCTTCTTTTGGGTTTGCGGAACGGGTTGCTTTGCTATGTTGGTCAGGCTGTACATGCTGCGGAGAAGCTGGAGAGCCTGGGTGAAGGAGCAGGGCGGGAAAACCGATGAAGAGCTTGAAGAGGAGGCGAAGCAGTGGCATCGGAATCCTGCGGCGAAGAAGAAAAAGAAAAAAAAGCGGCGCTTCAAATCCAAAAGCAAGCAGGTGAGGCAGAATATCATCGTGGGCGCGATCCTGGCCGCCGCCGGGCAATGGTGGCTGACATCCGTGGGAGTCGAGGATCCCTGGTCTTACGCTCCGGGTGTCCCGCTCTGTATCTACATTCTGTTCGTCTATAACTTCACCACGATGGAATAGTCGGCGTGACCAGGCTGCGTATGAAACACAATCCCCTCAAGCCCGATGAGAATCGTCCCTGGTGCGAAAAGTGCCGCGCCCATTCCTCATACACGCGGCTCTCAGGCAGCGAGCCGGATGATCCTCCGATCCTGAAGTGCGACCGGTGTGAAGGTGAGCTGCTGAACTGCGTCTACGGAATGACCCATTCCTCCAGGCTTGGCTGTATCGTTCCGGCCTGGTGGGGGCTCGGTGTACTCCTGCTGCTTGTCGGCGTTCTGTTCTTTGTTATCTATTTCACGGACTCGCCGCAACGGGAAGAGGGGATGTATCTTGTCGCCGGCTTCTTTGTGACCTGCGGGGCGGGTAGCTTCGCCATTGCGATCTGGCTGTCCAGCCTGAAGAGCAGTTGGGAGAGCTGGGTGAAGGAGCAGGGCAGGAAAACCGATGAAGAGCTTGAAGAGGAGGCGAAGCAGTGGCATCGGAATCTTGCGGCGAAGAAGAAAAAGAAAAAAAAGCGGCGCTACAAATCCAAAAGCAAGCAGGTGAGGCAGAACATCATCGTGGGCGCGATCCTGGCCGCCGCCGGGCAATGGTGGCTGACATCCGTGGGAGTCGAGGGGCTCTGGTCTTACGCTCCGGGTGTCCTGCTCGGCATCTATATCCTGTTCGTCTATAACTTCACCACGATGGAATAGTCGGCGTGACCAAACGCGGATGTTGGGCGGGAGGGAGGCCCGCGGCCGGCTCATCGCGTGGTCGGTTGATTGATTCTTTCATGCCGTCTACCCCTGCTGTACTCTGGTGGGACAGGGTCGATCAAACTTACAGGTCAAGGGAGGTAGGTCTCATGCGTGGGCTTTCGCTGGTTGTCGTTTTCCCCCTTTTGCTTGCTGTTCTGTCGCCGCTGCACGCCGACCTGGTGGCCCATTGGCCGCTGGATGACTCAGGCGAGGACATCGTCGGAGGTTTCGATGGCCTTGAGTCGGGCGGAATTACCTATGACGCCATTGGCGCGAACGACAACACCGACGGCGCGGCGAGCTTCCAGAACGGCGCGATCGATGTCGCCTTCGCTCCGGAGCTCAACCCCGAGAGCTTCACGATTACCCTCTGGGCGAGACCGGTCGGCGGCGCCGGACACCGATCACCCCTCACCAGCCGCTACGATGGCGTCGTCGCCGGCGGCGGAAACCTCGACGGGTTCATCATCTACAACAATCCCGCCAACACCTGGCAATTCTGGACGGGCGATGGCGAGAGCGCTATGGACGGCTGGGATGCGTTGCAGGGACTCCCCGTTGAAGAGGGAGAATGGCAGCACCTGGCCATCTCTTTCGACGCCGAGACCCAGGAGAAGAGCTTCTATATCAACGGCATGCTGGAGGCCAGCTCTACGGACCAGGGCTACGCGGCGGTTACCGATGTGTCCCGGTCGCTTCACATCGGGGGGGGTGGGGATATGGGCGACCAGTACCGATGGGCGGGGGAGCTCGATGACGTGGGGCTCTGGGACGAGGTCCTGACCGAGGATGACATCTTCGCTATCCTGGATGATGGGGTGGGGTCGTTCGAGGGCAATGGTCCGCCGCCCTGTCCGGTAGAAGGGGATCCGGATTACGCCGATACTCATTGCACCGGCCTGGAGGTGGAGGCTACCGGCAGCCGTTTCGGTCCATCTCATTACCTGACCGTCACGGCCGAGGATGATAGCGGTAACAATCCCATGGTTACCATCACGGTCGCCGGCGAGGTTGGCGAGCCACTTGTCATCGGCCCCCGGGCGCCGGGGCGGATCGGTATCGTTCTTCGGGACGAGGGCGTGTACCACGTGACGGTGTTGGCGGACGACTCCAGGCGCTGCGATGACGCGGCGGAGGACAGTGTCTGCCGGACGGTCATCGGCCTGGGGGTGGAGATAACGCCTGAGGATTGCGGCAACGGCGAAGACGATGATCTCGACGGATCCATCGATTGCGATGACCGCGATTGCGCCGACCAGGCCGCCTGCCTGGGGGCCGTTGAGTTGTGCGATAACCTCCTGGATGACGATGAGGATGGCGCCATCGACTGCGCGGACTCCGATTGTTCCGACGCGGTCTCCTGCCAGGAGCCGGCCGGTGAGCGTTTTGTGCGTGGAGACGCGAACTCCGATGGGGCGATCAACCTGACAGATGGGGTGGTGCCGTTGCTCTACCTGTTCTCCGGTGGGGCCGAGCCGGCGTGCATGGATTCAGCCGATGCAAACGATACCGGGAATATCGAGATCACGGATGCCATCATCCTCTTCAGCTGGCTGTTCACGGGCGGAGCCTCCCCGCTACCGCCTTCTCCGACAAGCCCGGGCTACCCGGACAGCGATTGCGGGGAAGATAGAACCGATGATGCGCTGGGCTGCTCCCGGAGGTCGCCGACCTGCGAGTGAGGTCGCCGCCCTCGCTCATCAGTGGATGCTTCGCTTCAGGCGGAATACGACGCGTCGGTTTTCGCGCCGGCCCTGCTCTGTGCTGGCGGATTGCTCGCTCAGCGGCCGCGACATGCCGTAGCTGATGATCTGGAAGCGCTTTTCGGGAAGGCTGTGGCGCTTGCTCAGGTACCTGAACACATTGGAGGCTCGCTGGGTTCCGAGGGCCAGGTTGTATTCAAACAGCTGCCGGGTGCTCCTGAGGGGCTGGTTGTCGGTGTGGCCCTCGATGAGGACCTCGTAGGAGGCGTATTTTCCCTTGAGCAGATTTCCCACCTGGTCGAGGGAAGCGAGCTGATGTTTTTTCAGGCTGGCCTGTCCCGGCTGGAACAACAGGCCTGAGCCCAGGCTGAGACCTCCCGATTCTATTTTCGCTCCCGTGGGCAGATCTTCTTTTTCAAAGCTCCTGTCCCCAGGCGCCTCGGGCCTCTCTTTTTTGTTGTCGCTCAACAACTGGTTTTTCCGGGCCGCCATCTCGGCCCGGAACTCCTTGTCACGGGACGAGCTTTCCTTCTGCGATTTCCAGCGGTGGATCTGGTCGCGCTGGTACTGGGTTACCAGGTCGTCATTGTTTCGTTTCGACCTGGAGAGATCATCCTGCAGGCTTCTGTATTCCTCGTAAGAGACACAACCACAAAGAAAAGGGATCGCCAATACTCCAACAACTGTTCGAAACAGCATATCTTCACTCCTGTGCTGCAAAACTGCTCTAAAACGACCTTCCCAGTGCCAGGGGATAACGCCGGGAAATTACGACCACCATTTTTGAGGGGTTTTCATATTCTGAGGCTATAATCAGGCAAGTCGAATAAGGTCCGAAAAAATTTAGTTATAATGGTCAGAAACGGCCTGAAGCGCCTTTTCATGCGATTTTCGCAGTTTGCTGTTAATATTAGGTATGAAGTCACAAAAAACTCCTCCACTGTTCCAGTTCGCCTGCGCGGCGGCATCTCCATGCAGGGGTCTGTCTCTTATTCTTCTCCTGGTGATCGCCGGTATTGGCGCCCCGCTCTGCGCCCAGGACAATGTCGAGACCTTCTGCGAAGGCGACAACGCCTGTCTTCCCGACAGCCTGGTTTTCAGGTGGGACGAAAACAACGAAGCCGTGCTGGTTCTTGACAGCGTGGGGCAGGATCTTTCAGCCACGGTATTTCTCGATACGCGTTCGGAGGGCGTAACGAGCTGGAGCTATGGCCTGCGGCATGATCCTGCGGTGTTGACACTGCTTGCGGATGATTGCACCGATGACCGCGAGGGTTTTATCTGCGGTACAGATGCGGCCGCTCGCGCGGTTGAGCCATTCTACAATTATTCAGAGGTTGTCGGATCGGAGCAGGGATCCGAGGTTGGATTTATTTCCGCTGTCGTCCTCTCCTTTGTCGCGCCGGTGCATCTTGAGACGGAGAGATTCAACTCGCTTGCGAGGCTAACCTACCGTGTTGGTGAGATTCCCCCGGGAGGAACGTTGGTGAGGTTTGTCGCAGACGAGCTGCGTCCGATTCCTGACAGTCCCGCGGTGGGGATCCAGATCGAAGTCGAGTTCGGCGGAGGGGCGCCATCGACACTCGTTCATGGCAAGCTGGAGGTCCCCTTTATCAACTTCTTCCGCGGCGATGTGAACGACAGCGGCGCGCTGGAGGTGACCGATGCGATCAACTTCCTGAGCTGGATGTTTCTTGGCGGCCCCGCGCCGGGCTGCATGGACGCCGCCGATGCCGACAATAACGGAGTCCTGGGGCTGAGCGACGGGATCAACATCCTGACCTTTCTCTTTGGCGGCGGAGATGCGCCTCCCATGGACGGGACGCTCGGCAGCGGCTGTGGTCCGGACCCTGAAGGCGATGATGATGGGCTCCTCTGCGAGTCCTACAGCAACTGCTGATCGCCAGGACTCCCCGGGTGGAAAGGCATCTCAGCTGTCCTTGAGGGCCTTGAGCCAGGCCATCGTCATCTTCATGTGTCCAGCCATCGAGGGGTGCACTCCATCTCCGGCCCAGTAATTTGCAGGCGCATCGTTCACCGCGCTGTCGAAGGTCTCCTGGAAAGGAACCCAGGTAGCCTTGGCCTTCTCTGCGACCCGTTTGGCGGCGGCGCGCCGCTCGTCAAATTCGGGGAACCACTTGTCGTTGATCGCGCCGCAGCGCAGCACGAAGGGCTCGCAGATCACGATGCGAGTTTCCGGAAGCGCCTTGCGGGTCTCATCCATCAGCTCGTTGAAACCCTTCTCGTAGTCCGCAACGGTGCCGTCGTAGCGGCCGGCGAGCTTGTGCCAGATGTCGTTGACACCGATCAGGATGCTGAGCACATCCGGTTTTAGGTCGATGGTGTCCTTCTGCCAGCGCTTCTGGAGGTCGGGCACCTTGTGTCCGGAAATCCCCCTGTTGTAGATCTTCAGGTTCGGATCGTTCCTTGTGGCCAGCAGCCAGGAGCCGATCAGGAAGGGGTAGCCTCGCCCCATGGCGATGGCGTTGTTGGGCCCGGCCTGGCGGCGGTTGCGGCCCGCGTCGGTGATCGAGTCGCCCTGGAAGAGGATGACCCTGGTGTCTCCCTCGAGGGCGGAGGGGACCGCGGCATCCAGCCGGGGTCCGTGTTCCGGAAGGACGGCGCCCCCCGCCGCAAGGGCTCCGGTGGCGGCGATGGTGGAACCGAGCAATTGTCGGCGGGTGAGTTGCTTACTTTTCTTGTCGCTGTGCATGATCTTCCCCTGGAAGCGTATGGATTCGTGTGAGTTCAACCAGACGAGTATTTTAACCGGGGCGGGGAGGGGCAGGGTCTATTAACTGGGGAGTCAAAGTTGCCCCGGGAAAGATTTGTCTACAGGAGGTGATCAGGTCAGAATGCTTTCCACTTGCTACGAAAACACATGGTCAAACAAGGTGAAAAGATGAAGACCTTCCAGCGACTCTCCCGCTCTGTCATAGGCCTTTGTCTTGGTCTCTTGTTTTGTCTCCCGGTGAAAGGAGGTGACAAGCTCAAGCCCTACAAGGTCCCCATGCTGTCACCCGAGGATGCTCTCAAGTCTTTCGTGGTCGCCGACGGCTACAGGATGGAGCTGGTGGCGTGCGAGCCGATGATCGAGGAGCCCGTGGCACTGGCCTGGGACGGCAACGGCCGCATGTACGTCGCCGAGATGCGGACCTATATGCAGGAAATCGATGGACGCGACCAGTTCCGCCCGATCTCGAGGGTTGTCCGCATGGAGGACACCAATGGGGATGGCCGCATGGACAAGCACACGGTCTTTGTCGACAAGCTCGTCCTGCCGCGAATGATCCTGCCGCTCGAGAAGGAGGTCATCATTCGCGAGACCAACACGTTTGATCTCTGGGCCTACTCGGATCACGACGGAGATGGGGTTGCGGATGAGAAGAAGCTCTGGCACAAGGGCGGGGGGCGAGGTGGCAACCTCGAGCATCAGCCCAGCGGCCTGATCTGGAATATCGACAATTGGATCTACACGACCTATTCAAACCATCGCTATCGCTTTACCCGCGGGAAGGCCGAACGCCACAGCCTGCCCGGAGGGTCGGGGCAGTGGGGGCTGACCCATGATGATGTCGGGAAGCTCTATTATTCCACCGCCGGCGGCGAGCAGCCGGCGATGGATTTCCAGCAGCCCATGATCTACGGTCGGATTCGGATGGGCGGAGAGCTGGCGCCCGGCTTTCGGGAGGTGTTCCCGATTGACGACGTGCCGGATGTCCAGGGCGGGCGTGGCCGGGTAAGAGCCAACAATACGCTGAATAACTTCACCGGCTGCGGCGGGCAGGGTGTCTATCGAGGCGACCGGTTGCCCGAGGATATGCGCGGCGATCTGTTCATTCCCGAGGCTGTAGGACGGCTCGTTCGCCGGGCGAAGATCACCAACGTCGCCGGCAAGACCGTGCTGGTGAATGCCTACAAGGGTCGAGAATTCATCGCCACGAAGGATCCCAACTTCCGGCCGCTTGCGGCGAAGACCGGCCCCGATGGCTGTCTCTATATCCTTGACATGTACCGGGGCATTATCCAGGAAGGTAACTGGGTGCGCCCGGGCTCCTATCTGAGGGGTGTGGTGTCCGCCTACGGGCTGGACAAGAATATCGGCAAGGGGCGGATCTACCGGGTTGTTCACGACAAGTTCAAGCCCGGGCCGAGACCCCGCATGCTCGATGAGAAGACCAGCACGCTCGTCAGCCACCTCTCGCACCCCAACGGCTGGTGGCGAGATGAAGCGCAGAAGCTGATCATCATCCGCCGGGACCAGTCGGTGGTTCCCGCGCTCAAGAATCTGGCCCGTTCGGCCGCCGCGCCCCTTGCCAGGCTGCACGCGCTCTGGACCCTCGAGGGATTGGATGTCATCGACAAGGAGCTCTTGCGGGGAAGGCTCTCCGACAAGGACGCCAGGGTTCGGGCCGGAGCAATCCGCATCAGCGAGCCCCTGCTGGTCGAGAAAGACAAGGACGTGATCGCCGACCTGGCGAAGCTGGTCAGGGACGAGGATCCGAACGTGACGATCCAGGCCATTCTTTCGGCCCAGTACACTGCCCTGGTCGAGCTCGAGGGCCTTGCCGAGGCGGCTCTCGACCGGCACGAAAAGAGTGACGCCGTCCAGTCGATCCTGCGCGGATTCAAGGCGCGTCTTGTCCAGCAGCGAGAGCTGCGCCGCAGGGAGGAGGCCCTGCGTAAGGCGAACGAGGAGTTCGGCAGGTCCTACGCCCAGGGACATGTCGTCTATGCCACCCTCTGCGTGACCTGCCATGGGACGGATGGCAAGGGCGTTCCCATGCCCGATGACGCCAGGCAGATGCGCGCCCCGCCCCTGGCTGGATCGCCGAGGGTGACGGGCAAGAAGAGCAGGGTTGTTCGCATCCTGCTTCATGGCCTGCAGGGGCCAGTCGATGGCAAGGAGTACAAGGAGCAGATGGTCCCGATGGGGTCGAATGACGATGCCTGGATCGCCGCGGCTCTGAACTACACCAGGAACACCTGGGGGAACAAGGCCCCCTATGTCTCGAAAGAGGATGTAGCCTCGGCTCGAAGCGCCGGAGCCGGGCGAACGACTCCCTGGACGCTCGCCGAGCTCCTGGAGTTCGACCCCCGGCTCGGTGGTGCCTCGAAGTGGAAGCTGAGCGCCAGCCACGGGGGCAATGCTGCCCGCTCATCCATTGATGGAAATCCGGCTTCGCGCTGGGCTACCAATACGCCCATGCAGCCCGGCATGTGGTTCCAGATTGAGCTACCGAAGGCGCAGCTGGTTCGAGGGCTGAGCCTTGATTCAGCCGGTTCCGCCCTCGATCACCCGGCCGGCTACGAGGTCCGGGTTTCTGAGGACGGCAAGCAGTGGAGCAAGGTGCTCGCCAGCGGCAGTGGGAGCTATCCGGAAACGGAGATTGCCTTCGCCCCGGTCAACGCGCGCTACATCAAGCTTACCCAGACAGGGCATCGGCCGGGGAAGTTCTGGTCGATCCACGAGCTCGGGATCTTCAGAGCGGTTGACCCTGCCTCGGCGGGATCAGCCGCAACGAAAGCCCAGGCGCTTCCCCCGGTGAGCGAGCTGCTGAAGATGAAGGGTGATGCGGGCAAGGGGAAGCTCGTCTTTGAGAAGAACTGCGTCCTGTGTCACCAGGTCGGCGACAAGGGCGTCAATTTCGGACCCAATCTCTCTGATGTCGGCCTGCGTCTTCGCAGGGAGCAGATCCTGCAGTCGATCCTGGATCCGAACGCGATGATCGACAAGAAGTACCTCGGCGTCCTTTTGCAGACCAGGAAGGGTCAGTTCCTCACAGGTTTCATCGAGGCCGAGGTGAATGGCCAGGTGATGCTGCGTCAGCAGGGAGGCAAGCTGAACCCGGTTCCGGCCGCCTCCATCGCGTTGAAGATTCTCCAGAAGAAAACCTTCATGCCCCTGGGACTCGAGAAAGCCATGACGACGGAAGAGTTTCTTGGCCTGGTTGAGTATCTCGTCGGGCGCAAGGAGAAGCCCAGGCCCGCCGCGACAGCTAAATAGCCGGGGCGGGTCTCTTCTTCTCAGACGGGTACGGCGTCGTCCGGTTGGCGTCTGGCGGGAGCCTTCTGTCGTGCGGGAGCTCTGCGTCTGCGGCTGAAGATATTCTTGATGACGTACCCGAGAATGCGGGGGTTTTCCCGCAGCCGGCGGATGGAGTAGTCGAACCAGTCCTCTCCGAAGGGGACGTAGACCCGCACCCTGCAGCCGCGTTCGAGCAGTCTCTCGAGACGTCCCGCCATCGGCACTCCATGAAGAACCTGGAACTCGAAGCGATGGGGGGAGATCTCATTTTCCATGATCCATTCCTCCAGCGAGTTGATGAGCTCCATGTCGTGGGTGGCGATCGCGGCATAGCCATCTCTTGAAAGGACAGCTCTCACCGCCAGGCTGAAGTTCTCACGGATCTCATCCGCGCGGGTGAAGGAGAGCTCTTCTGGTTCAGGGTAGATTCCTTTGCAGATCCGGCAGTTGAAGCCCGGCGCGCAGAGTTCCTCGATGTCAGCGAGCGTTCTTCTGAGACGAGCCTGCAGGACCACCCCAGTTGATTCATGGAGCTTCCGGCATTCTCTGTAGAGGGAGATGGTCTGATCTGTATAGTCGGAGTTCTCCATGTCGATCCGGAGAAAATTGTCTCGCTCCCGCGCCTTGCCGGCGAGGTCGAGCAGGTTTTCTTTCGCAGGGCTGTCGCTGAGACCAAGGCCGAGATGGGTGAGCTTCAGGGAGATGTTGCAGTCAAGATCCTGATGGTAGATGAGGTCGTAGAGCTCAAGATAGGCATCTCGTACCCGGCGCGCCTCCTCGGGCGATTCGACATGTTCTCCCGGTATGTCAAGGGTGGCTGAAAAGCCGGCAGTGTTGAGCCCCTGGACGACTTCCAATGCGCTGGAGGGTGTCGTTCCGGCGACATAGGGGCTGGCGAAGGGACGGGCGGCCCACTTCGGCAGCAGGGGAAGGATCCAGGCAAGTACCGAATTGAATAAAGGCATGCTCAGTCGATACGAAAGGTGCGGCTGTCGATTTCCAATATCCATCCGACAGGCGGAGGAGTCAACTTTGAGTCGGGACCCGAAGGTTGCCTGCAGGAAACCTGTATTTTTTTTGTCCCTCATTTGCAAATGCTCAGGAGGGTTTTATAGTCTCATCTCCGGCCTATTTTCAGGGTATGTCAGGGTGGCAACCTGGAAGAAGTGAAGTGATAACTGGAAGCCGATCAGCGTCTCACCAGGGCCGGTAGCAGGTTGGTTATTTCCAGGAAGTGCCTGAAAATCAGGCCAGAAGAGGCCGGCGACCGGTCCGATCTGGCAAGTGCACGGGTATCAAAGGTCTGTTGGTCGAAGAGGAGTCCGCAGATGAGAGCAGGGTTTTTCCCCGCGGTGGCGGTAGAGAGGTTTTCGGCGCTTCACATCGACAGTGAAGAGCCGCACTTCTTATGAGCCCGAACCTGACGCAAGGCCTCCAGGGAATTCTTCCCGGTGCCGGGTTCCGGCATGGGTCAGGGCGTCATAAAGCAACCTTTCCGGCGGCCGCGTGGAGGGTGGTGTTAAATTCAGGTCTTTCTTATTCGAGGCACTGAACGCGGCCATGTTGTCACCATCCGTGGCGATGCTTTCGGCGCGGATACTGGCCGCAGTGCCTCGACTCTTGGTGAAAAGAAGCGGCTGAGAAGCAGCATCTGTAAGTGACAGTCGAAAAGGAGTGTGGAGATGAAGAGGGAGTACATGGAGGAACTGCGAGCGCTGGTCGATGCGATCCGCAGAGAAGGGAAGAGCCGCCGGCGCGCGGTCTGTGAAGCCAGGTGGCGTTTTCTTTCCTTCCTTCGCGGCAAGCGCAAGCTTGAGCGGGCGCTTGTTCCGGTGCGGACACCCCGGCGGATACCGCGGGTAGGGCGCCACGATTGGAATTGAATAGCGCGGTGGACGGGAAGGTGCCGGTGAAGATGAAATCAGGATGCCAGCGGGCGGAAGCAAGAGGAGATCGGATGAGAGCATGTGGGATATTTCTGCTGGTTGGAACGGCGTTGGGAGTCGGAGGCCCTGCTGGAGCCAATGAGTGGCTTTACCAGGAGGAGGTCAGCTATGTGACCCAGAACGACCCGTCGATCATCGAGGTGAAGGGTGGTCACGAACTGATAGTCAGCTATGTCGGGATCACATGGAAAGATGTGTCCGGCTGGAAGGCCGGCAGGAGGTTGGTGATGGCCTATAAGCCTGAGACCGGCTCGGTCCTCCTGGATCCAGCCTCGGGAAAACACACCTCGATTCTCAGCAGCACAAAGATGCATCCGATCGACATCCTGTGGCGCAAAGAGGCTCGCACAGCGCCCAACACGCTGGCAGCTGCGGCTGTCCAGGTGAAGGCCGGGGGCTTGTGGGACAAGGAGTTGAACCGTGTGTACAAGCTGTTGCTTGAAGATGCCTGGCCGCGAAAATTCACCAGACAGGAGAGGGATGCGCTGATCAGTTCCCAGCGCAAATGGATACAGTTTCGAGATGCCCAGCTTGCCGCCATCGGCCGGGTCTACGGGAAGCGAAACGGGACAGTTCAGAGGATCAATTCCGCGCACCAGGCCATGGAGCTCACCAGGAGCCAGGCTTTACGCCTGGGGAGTTTCCTTGTGCCGTGAGCGGTGGACAGTGAAGGAGGGTATTCGGGAAACGAAATGATATTTAAGAAGGACTGGTTGCGCAGGGCGAGAGGATTGCCCACCACAGGCGGGACCATGGTGAGTTGGTTGGTTTCAAGAGCATGGAGGTAGGAAGATGGTAATGATGGTAGAAGCTGAGGCCGCAAGAGTCCTTGCGGGTCCTTCAGACAGGGCTGCAGAGGGGACCGGAACAGGCCTCGCGGTCGAGCGCGAAGACATCTGCTTTTACAATGTGGCGGCAGACCGGTTACGGATCGAGGTGAAGGTTCAAAACAGGAGCGATACCGCTTCGAATCCTGAGCCGATGATGCTGCAGTTCGCGGCCTTTGGTGCTTTTGTGCCATGGACTCCGCTGCAGTCGTTGCAGGTGCCGCGGATTCGCCCAGGTGGCAGCACCCTGGTCAGCACCGAGGTGGTTATCTGTGAAGATGGCACTCTCTTGGCAGAGGATGGAGGAGCGTATTCCGAGGACCGGAAGCGCTACCAGGCTGCTTTGAGGACCATCCAGGATGATGAGCAACTGAAGACGATGAGCGCCTGGCAGGTGGTGGCACGGAAGGTGCGTAACCTGCTCGCCGAAAATCGGATTAAGAGGTTGAGGGCCCAGCGGGAGTGGGCCAGCGAAAATCGTGGCCTGCGTCTTTGGCTCGGGGATACAAGCCTGGCGGAATTCGAAGAGTTTTTTGACCCCGAGTCTGCGGACAGACCTCGTGCGGATCTCCACCAGGGTCGAAGCGTGTACTGGGTCGGCAATATCAATGTGCTTATGGGAGGAATAGATGTCGAGCGCCACGAGGCTCGCGCATTCCGCATTTATCCTGGAAAGATCAACAGGAGCTGGTTCTTTCTCGGCGGACACCCCAGATGCTCTATGAGCTTTGAAATTCTGGGGGCCGGCGAAGGCTGGTCAACGAAGCTGTACGAAACCAATGCATCTTCTTCCATGTCGCTTCGGGAGAGGGGAGAATTGCTCAGGTTCTGCCAGGGTCTTGAAATGGAAACCTACCCGGGCGAGTTGATTGAACCCGGGAAGTGGGCTCGATTGGGATTGAGCCCGACGATAGCCGTTGAGATTTGCCCGCCAGAGGATGCCACCAGCAGCACCCTGGCGATCCAGGTTCTCCAGAGATCTCCGTGTGGCGGGAAGGTTCGCAAGGCTGTGGTAGAGTTTGATTTTTCTGAGTCGGCGGTGGGGCCCGGTTGCCACACGGTCTGAAGGAGTCAAAGAGTTTCCTATCCTCAGCGCTCGGGTTGCCGGGACCTTTTCGGCAGGGATCGATATTCAGATCCGGTCGGAAGGTCCCGGGCAATCCTTTTGAGGTCGAGAGGATGTGTGATGGGCTCGTGGTTCCCGGGGGCTGAAGAAACAGCCGTGAAGTCCTGCGCGGGGTGATGGAATTGAAAAAAAAATCCGTCCGGGACGTTGTTCCCAGGCAGGCTTGGCGGGTTTATATGAAGTTTTTGAGGCCAGGGCGCTTTTTGGCACAGTCAGCCTCTGCGTAAATCTACTGTAGCAATGACTTAGCTTGATGATGGCAGCCCGGGCTGTCCTGTCGGCTGCGGATGGTCGTCCGGCAGGTTCCGGGAGGCGTCTGTCGGTCGCAGGTCAGATTAATTTTCAAAGTTGGTTCTGCAGTATAGCCATGGAGCAGGGCTTTCGATTAAAATGCTTTTGTCGCTTCAGGCCTTCGGGTCTGCTTCGGGTTGTCGCGGCGGATTAGAATAAAGTTTTCTCAGCGCGAGGTCGGCCAACTTCCGCTGGGTATTTGAAACTGGTGGACGAGGTCGTGGCTCAGCCGCGCCCTTGTCCTCTTTTTTTTGCCCACAGGTTTCCGGCTCAGCCAGTGACATCGAGAACCTCTTCAGCGAGGGCAAAGGAGGTCGTCATTCCGTTGCCGTCGCTGGCCAGGACGATCCGGGTGTTCGCGGCCGGCTCCAGCACCACCTCGGAAAGCTCCTCGTGGACCGAGTAGGTCGCGCTCCACCGCCGTGCAATCTCGAGGTGAGGGGCATCGATCATGCCGCGCAGATGGGAGAGGATCTTCTCGTCAATCGCGGGGTCAGGGGTCTCGGGCGGCGACCAGGCGGTATGGTGGGAGTCGCCGATGATGAGTCGGGCCGCGTTGTCCTGGGCGGCAAGGACGGTGATGCCGAGACGCTCCAGGTCTCCATGCTCTGCAAGAACCCTTTTCTCCATCGTGGCGTGGGACGGGCAGCTTTTGAACACCTGGTAGCGTCTGTAGGTGAGGCTGTCGGTGACCATCGCTCCAAGCTTCCAGGGAGATGGCTGTGCCGACGTTTTCATCATCTGCAGGCTGCAGCGGAGAACTCCGCTTTCCCTGAAGGCCTCCGGGAAGAGTGTCTCGAAATCCGTTCCGCTGCAGATCAGCACCCTGTCGGCATGGAATCGGCCGCGCGTCGTTTCGACCGCTGGGGACTCGACATGGCTGACCTCGGTTTTGAAATGGAAGCTAGTGTCGAAGCGCTCCCTGAGGAAGGAGATGAGGCGGGCGAGGGCCTGCCGGGGTTGGATGAGGGTCTCTCGCCTGCTGTGTAGGGCTCCGAGGAGCCCCTTCTTGCGCACCCCCGGTGTCTTATCAGCGATCTCCGCTGGCGAGAGTAGTCGGCAGTCATGGCCGGTCTCCTCGGAGATCTCCAGGAATTCCTGGAGGGTACGCAGCTCATCTTCGTGCCGGGCGAGGAGCAGGGAACCGCAGGGGTCGTTCCAGATTTCAGCTTGGTCAAAGAGGTCACGCCAGAGCTCCATGCTTCGAAGAGCCCTGTCCAACACCTTTCCAGGACGCTGCCCGATGGGCCACAGCATTCCGAAGTTGAGAGCGGAAGCTCCCCCGGGTTCCTCGTCACGTTCAAAAACGGCCGTCTTCAGGCCCCTTCGGCCTGCGATGAACGCATGGGCCAGGCCGATGATACCCGCTCCGACAATCACCAGGTCGTAGTGTCTTTTTCGTTGCTCAGGCATTGTTAAATGAACTTTCTGAACAGCTTACAACTTTGGTGAACAACCGGGAGGATGAGAAATTCACAAAAAGTGGCGTGCTGGCAAAGGCGACGGTAGGCTTCCTGCGCCGCCAGCCGTCCAGGGGGGTTCCTGTCTGAAGAAAGGAACCATAATTGATCGATTCTTCCGATGTCCACAAGCCATTGAGGGCTTCTCTCCTTCGCGCGGCCGCCCGGCAACCTCGGCCCCTGGCGCTGACCCCTGGAGTCTTCGCCGTCTGTGTCACCTTCATTGTTGGCTTGCTGCTGCCGGTGCCGGCCGTCCTGAGTCGGGCTCGCCTGCCAGGGCAGGAAGCCGCGGCCGGGGAAACCTCGAAGCCCGGGAGCCCGGGGGGTAAGCAGGAGGCGGAGCCGTGCGCAGCTCCCTGCACCAACCGGGGTCGAGCTCCCAGGGTCAGCCAGGCGGAGGTGGAGAAGAGCGCGCTGAACCTGGACTGCGCCTCACTCCATTTCGGCGGTTTCATCCCGGGGTATGGAGGACTTGAGCTCTTCGGGATCGGGCAGAACAATTGCCCGGCGGTGGAGACCTACATACCATCTCATTACGAATCTGTTCCCTCCTCCTGCCGTGATTGTGACTGGCGCGATGGGGCGACCATTCGCGAGCGGGAAAACGCCTGCAGCCAGGAGCTGAACTTCATCTTCTTCGCCATGCCCAATTGCGTACGCGGAGAGTGGGTAAATACCTCCGAGCGCGTTCGCACCTGCGTTGGTGAGTCAACCTGCCATCGGAAGGCCGAGGCGGCCTGGGGAGCCGGAAGGGGGAGACCATGAAGGCGTCGACGGACAGGTCCAGGGTGGCGGCGGCGGGGGTCCTTCTCCTTGTTTTCTGTCCTGTCGCTGGCGGGGCTCTGTTTTGGCCAGGTCGCCCCGGGGCGCGAGAAACTCTCCGGGTCCTGCACGGGACCGATACTGGGCACGGGGCGGCGGGGATCGCGGGCGAGCCCGGGAGCGCGCCGCCCGGACGCCTTCCGCTGTCCGCGCTTCCTACCGGGGAGCCCGCGCTCGTCGGGCGCGGGCGCGGAGCCTTGATGCCGGGTCCCGGTGTGGAGGAGGCGGCGGGAGAGACCTCGCTGTCGGAATCTCTCGGACTCAGTGGAGGGATCGACGACCTGGACTATTATCTCGACCTGTTGCGGCCGGGGGCGGGCCGTGAGGAGATCGTTCTCGCCGCGCGGTTGCTTGGTGGTAATCATGACCTCGCCAGCTTCCCCGAGGCG
This sequence comes from Planctomycetes bacterium UBA1146, assembly GCA_963579555.1. Lineage (GTDB taxonomy): Bacteria > Planctomycetota > UBA8108 > UBA8108 > UBA8108 > UBA8108. The sequence goes on along the minus strand of CAUZHA010000041.1, from coordinate 18,360 downwards.
CTGGTCGACCGGATCCTCGTTGAGCCAGATGAGGAGAGGTTGAGGGCGGGAGGGCTGCTGCTCGACCTCAGTCTGCGGGTCCTGGATTTGTCTCCCTGCAGGACTCCCGGCGGCTCGCCGGCGCGCCGTTTTGTAGTTGAGGTGGTTCTGGAGGCCTATGAAGATCTCTACGCCCGGCTTGGAGAGGCGCTGGACGGTGTCACGCGGACTATCTCAGGCTCCGGGTGTATTGCCTCAGAGGACCTCGATGGTCTCCTGGGCCTCGCTCAGCGGGTCCCGGCAACTGAAGGCCTGGTTCGGGCCGCGGTCAGCGACCTGGTCGAAACCGACCCTTTTTGGGCCGAACGGTTGCTGTTTGATCGCACCGATGATTTCACTGCGGGAATGAGTTCGGAAGCGGAGCTGATTCTTCAGTCCGTCGCCCTCGACCAGCTGTTGCCGCTGGATGCGCTCGATTTCATCGCCAGCGGGACATCTCTCATGACGGCGCGGCGCGGCTCTCCGGGTGCGGGTTCGGATTCTTTTCGCTGGCGCAGGGGAGCCCTCCGGGGCATTGCCCGGCGCCTGCGCGAAGAGGAGCTTTTCCACTGGCTTCGGGTCAAGGGAGATGGCGAGACCTCCCGCCTTCTGGTTTCCGTCTTGAGTCCGAGTCGTCAGCAGGGCCTGCTCACCAGGCTTGCCCGCTCAGCTGCTATCGAGGGAAGGCTTCGCGGAGGAGCGGTGGTCAAGCTTGCCGGAGTCCGGGCGGATGAAGAGGTGGCCTCCCTGGTGCTGGGGTTGCTGCAGGAAACCTGGCCGGGGAGATCCGATCTCTTTATCCAGGCGTCTGAAAATTTACTTTCGAGAAGCGGCTCGGCGGACGCGTGGACCGGGAGAATAGTCCTCGGTCTGCGGCGGCTTCTCGATGGGCGACGCGACAAGCTGTCGTCGGCGGTGGAGGCAGACCTGCTCAGGCTGCTCTCTCTGTACGGAGGTCCGGATTGAGAGCTTCACCTCAGCCGAAGAGGTCGAGTACCGGCTTGCCCTTTCCATCCTTGGTGGCGTAGAAGGGCCGGTCCTCGATGATGGCGTTGTGCTTCGGCGAGATCCCCATGGCATGAAAGATCGTCGAGTGAAGATCCGTGATGGTGACGGGGTTCTCGATGGTGGTGCAGGGCCTCTCCTCGGCGGTCTTTCCGTAGGAGGCGCCCTTCCTGATGCCGCCGCCGAACAGCAGCACGCTCGATGCGCTGGTGAAGTGGCGATGCATTCCGTAGAACTTCATCTCGTTGATGACATTGGGGACGTTCACCTGGTTGCGGACAGTCTTCTCCGGCTTGCCTTCGACCATGCAGTCTCGGCTGAATTCACTGGCCAGCACGATCAGCGTTCTGTCGAGAAGCCCTCTCTCCTCGAGATCGAGTACGAGCTGGGCGATCGGAGCGTCGATCTGCCGCTTCATATCCGTCAGCCGGGTGTGCCCGTTCTCGTGAGTGTCCCATTGTTTGAAGGGGCCGTATTCGGTCGTGACCTCGATGAACCGGGCGCCTTTCTCGACCAGCCTGCGGGCCAGCAGGCAGCCGAGGCCGAACTTGCTGGTGTTGTAGGCCTTGTAGGTCTCTTCGGGTTCCAGGCTCAGGTCGAAGGCCTTCGATGCGGGTGAGTTCATCAGGCGGTAGGCCGATTCGGCGGAACGCAGCAGGGATTCTTTCTGGTAGCCTGAGCCGTTGCGGGCCACGGGGCCGGCCTCAAGCATCTTTCGGTAGGTCTCGTAGCGTCTCTTGAAGCGGTCGACGGTCATGCCGGCAGGCGGACGGACGACCTTGACGGCCTGGCGGGGATCCGGCACGCGGAAAGGGCCGAACTCGCTACCGAGGAAGCCGGCGGTCTGGAAGGCCTTGATCTCCTCCGCCTCGCCATTGCCTTCGTAGGGCTGGCCGATATCGATGAAGGCCGGCATGGCCTCTTCGCGGGGGCCGAGTGCCTGGGCGATCCACGCCCCGAGGTGGGGGGCGGCGACCGTGAGAGGCGGTTCGTAGCCGGTGTGCCAGTGGTACTGGTGCCGCGAATGCAGGATGAAGCCCAGGTCTCCGAGAACGTGAGTGCGCAGGATCGTTCCCCGGTCCAGCACGGCAGCCGTCTTCTCCAGCCCCCTGGTGAATCTCACTCCATCGACGGCGGTCTCGATACTCGGGAAGCTGCACAGTAGCTCATTGGCGGGAAGTCCCTTGCGGAAGGGAGTGTGGCGCTTGGGATCGAAGGTCTCGGTGTGGGCCATCCCTCCCGCCATCCAGAGCACGATCACCGAGTCGGCGGTCGCCTTGGGAGAGATCGGGTTTGCCGAGCCCAGGGCGGCCCGAGGCGCACCCGCGGCGAGAGCTCCGAGGGTCGCGGCCCCGGTGGTCTTCAGGAAGTCTCGGCGGCGGAGGTTCGTTCTGGACGAGCTATCGGTCTTTTTCATGGTTTTGCGTCGGCTTGCCGGTTTCAGTTTAATAGATCAATTGGAATTCTGGATGCATCAGGATGGCCCAGAGCAGGTCCTGGACGCCCTCGGCTGAGGCGGGGGTTCCAACCAGCCCCGCGAGAGCCTTGAGCTCACCCGCGGTGGGCTCGCGCGAGAGCCCCCTGTTATAGACGGCCCTGATGAGCTCCGCGGTCGACCTGTGCTCCTGGCGGAGGAGCTGCTTCGAGTTCCAGGAGATGATCCCGTCCAGGGTCTTTCCATTGGTCAGCTCGAGGGCCTGGAGGAGGGTTGCCACAGACTCTCTCCGGCTGACGATCTGCTCGCGATTGGGGCGCCCGAGTGCGACCTGCAGGGGGTCGGAGAAGGTGAGCGATGAGCGAACCTCGATCCCATCAGCCAGGGGCGCGTTCGACTGGAAGTGACCGCCGACATTCCAGGGAGACGCGTCCAGATCGCCTATGCGAAAGGACTCCTTCCAGTCCGTGTCGGGTGTGGCGGCGAGGTGCCAGTCTTTCTTTTTATCGAGGGTGTGCAGCCAGGCCGCGCTGGTGGCGATCTCGGACAGTGGGGCGCCTTTTGAATCCATTGCTTTCAGGGAGACAATGAGTCCGGCGGGGTTGGCTCCGCCGCCTCCATTGCCTGCGCGAACAGCAAGGAGGTTTTTCCCCCTGAGCAGTTTTTCCCCGACCTTTGCAGAGACCGGGGCGTTCCACTCGCTGCTTGCGAGCACTTCTTCCCCGTTCAGGTAAAGGCTGAATTCGTTATCCGCGGTAGCGGTCAGGAGCGCGGCCGGGGGCAGCTTGGGGAGGAAGAAGGTGTGGCGGAAGTAGGCCGTCTGCCCGGCCGGGGCTGTATTGTAGTCGCTGCCGGACCAGATCCACTCAGCCTTCGAGGCGCCGGGTATGGTTTTCCTGCTGGAGCTCGAGTGAATCCTGGCGGCGACCTTGAATTGCCCGCCCTGGCCCCGGCCATCTTTTTTCCCCGGCCTGGCATCGCCCCTGGTTCCGGACCCGGCAAGGCTCCAGGCTGCGTCGATGAACTGCTCGGCGGAAAGCCGCTTCACAAGGGGGCCGCGGAAGATGAACAGGTTCTCAGGGCTCTCTTCCCGCTTTGCGTCGATCGCGGGGAGCCGGTAGGCCCGGGAGGTCGTGATGAGCTTCAGGGTGTGCTTGAGGTCGTAGCTGTTTTTGACCAGGTCCGCGGCGAGCCAGTCGAGGAGGTCCTGGCTCCAGGGCTCCATGTCCATGTTGTCGAGCGGCTCGACGATGCCTCGACCGAAGGCCGCCGCCCAGAGGCGATTGACGATGGTTCTTGCGAGCCGCCCGTTTTCCGGCCGGACCAGGAGGTCCGCGAGTTGCTTGAGCCGTTCTCCGCGGGAGGCCTTGGCGTCGATCTGCCCTATCTCGGGATAGAGGAAGGCCGTCGTGGATGTTTCGCCGGTGGGCTTGTCGCAGCGGTGCAGCTTCAGCTGGCCATTGGCGAAGACGGAGGCGAAGGCGTAGGAGTCCTTGAGCTTCCAGTGGTTGACGAAGCTGTCATGGCAGGAGGCGCACTTCAGGTTGGTTCCAAGGAACACCTGCGCTACGTTCTGGGCCGCCTGGATCTCGGGGCGCTGGCTCTCGTTAACCACGCCGCGCCATTTGATGCCCCGGATAAAGCCATCGCTTCCGGATACAGGACTGATCAGCTGGTGGACAAACCTGTCGTAGGGGAGATTCTCGTAGAGGCTTCGGTAGAGCCACTCGGTGATCTGTCCCCTGCCGCCATCGATGAATCCCGTTCCCTTGTAGGCGTTTCGGAGCAGGTCGTTCCAGAAGGTCAGCCAGTGTCCTGTGTAGCGTCCTCTTTCGCCCAGGAGACTGTCGATGGTCGCCTCTCTGCGCGCGGCGCTGTCTTCGCCCGGATCGCTCGATGGAGGCAGCACGCCCACCAGGTCGAGGTAGGCCCTTCGGCGAAAGGTCGCCGGCGGAATCACCCGGTCGCTTACCACTCCATGTTTTTCGAAATACGGAGCCAGCAGCCGGTCGATCGGGTTGTCGTCCTTGTCGCCGGGCGGTAGCGCAGGCTCGCGCGGGGCCAGGGATGCCCTGCGATGCGTCTTGCCGAAGGTGAAGCCGTCAATCCATGGTGCGCCCTGATCGATCCATTTTCTGAGAGCATCGATGTCGTCGCTGGAGAGCCTGGCTCCCTTTGGCGGCATCCTCTTTTTCGCATCTGCGCTAAGGACTCGCTCGATGATGGCGCTGCGAGCGCTCTTGCCGGGCACCAGGGCTATTCCACTCTCACCGCCCGCAAACAAGCTTGCGCGGGTATTCATCGACAAGCCTCCCTTGCGCTTTTCTTTCATATGGCATTTTCCGCAGCTCTTCCTGAGCAGCGGCGCCACCTTGTCGTGGAAGAGAGAGCCGGGGCCTTCCTCCGCGGCTGCGGAGCGGGCGCAGAGCGTCAGCGCCGCCGTCAGGAGAAGGATGGGGAGCCTGTCCATGGACTATTTCCCCTGCTTGAACATCGCGTGATCGGGGTCGCCCATGGAGAGCAGGTAAGCGACCAGGTCAAGCACCTCCTCCTTGTTGAGCGGGTTGAGCAGCCCGGCGGGCATCATCGAGCCCTTGGCCGGCATCGTCTTGAGGATCTGCTTGTGGTTGACTCCCGAGTTGCGGCTCGGGGTCAGCATGTTGGTGCTCACCGAGAAGTTGTCGCCTCCGCCATTGACGATCCTGCCGGTGATGGTCTTGCCGTTCTTCAGGATAAAGATCGTGGCTCGGTACTGGTCGGAGACCACCTTGTCCGGTGTCAGGATGGACTCGAGCAGGTCCCTCTTGCTGAAGCGTCCTGCGACGCCGGTCAGGTCCGGGCCTGCCGCGCCGCCCTGTCCATCGAAGCGATGGCAGACAAAGCACTTCGCCGCGGCGAACATCTTTTTGCCGTGCTCGAAGTCCCTGCCCACAAGTCCCTTTTCGACAGCCGGCAGGACGTTGGTCGCTGTCCATTCCTTTCCCGGGCCTTTCGGTTTGGGCAGCTGGGTCAACATCGCGGGGGCCGGGCTGTTTTTGAGGGCGCTGGCGAGGGCTTTCTTTTCCTCTGCGCTGAGGCGTCCGATGGCCGCGCTCCTGACGTTGTTGATGAAACCCCCGAAGCTGGCGCCGCCGCGATAGCCGCGGGCGCTGCTGAACCACTTGAAGTAGCGCTTGCGCTCTTCGAGCGACCAGCCGTTCTTCAGGCTGTGAAGGGCCAGGGCGAAGTGCAGCTGGTCCTCCTGCGCAGGAGATGTTTCCATCAGCTCGACGGTCTTGCCAGCGACGCCGGGCGCCTCGAGGTAGATCAGCACCTGGCTCAGCTCACGGTTCAGGGGGGCTGTTTTCGCCGGGTAGAGCTTCGAGAGCTCAGCCGCGATCTTCGCGCCGGTGGCCTCGGCCGGCTTGCCGAGCCGTATGAAGACCAGGGAGTAAGCTCGCAGCAGGTTGATCAGCTGGGTTTCATCGAGCGAACTCGCCTTGATTTTACGGAGGGCAGCCAGGAGCTTGGGTCGAATCTCGGCTTTTCCATGCCGGGCCAGCGCGATGGCTCCCTGGATCAGGGCGATGTCGTTGATCTCGCCAATTACCTTGTCCTGCCAGGAATCGACCGGCTGGTGCTCGACAGCGATTCTCGCGGCGTAGCGCAGGTAGCGGTCAGGGCTCGACAGATAGGGCCAGGCGGCCCCGACCGCGGCGGGATCCTGGCGGCCATGGTAGGTTTCGAGCTTCTTGCGCTGGGCACGCAGCTTCGCCGATTCAGGCGATGTCCCGGCGACCCCGCCCTTGTCTTTGCCGGTGTAGGTGATCCTGTAGAGGCCGGACTGGGTCCTCCTGCCGCCAACGGTGACATAGAGAGCCTTGTCCTTCGGGTTGACGATGACGTCGGTGAGGGGGAAGGGGGCTCCGGCGATGAGCTGCTCGAGCTCGCCGGTGTAGGTGCCGCCATCCGGGGTCATGTGGACCGCGTAGAGTTTTCCATAGGACCAGTCGCAGATGTAGAGAGCCTCCTGGTACTTCACCGGGAAGTCGGCGCCGTAGCCGAAGCCGATCCCCGTCGGCGAACCGGGGCCTACATCGACGACCCGGCCGAGACTGTCGGGGTAGTAGGTCGGCCACTTGCCCGTGCCCGAGCGCCAGCCGAATTCACCGCCGCTGATGACGTGGTTGACTCGGGTGGGGCGGTACCACGGTGTGCCGACGTCCCATTCCATGTCTGCGTCGTAGGTGAAGAGCTCTCCATTTTTATTGAAAGCGATGTCAAACTGGTTGCGGTAGCCATTAGAGACCAGCTCCCAGGTCTTGCCCTCGGGATCCGTTCTCGCGATCCAGCCGCCGGGTGCCAGCTTGCCCCTGGCATGCCCGCGAGCGTCCCAGAGCCTTGGCAGGAGCAGGTCCTCTTTCCAGGTCCGGGGAACGAGAGACTTTTCAGGGTTGGGCAGGTCGGTGTGATTGCCGCCGATGACATAGAGGTATTTCTTGTCCGGTCCCAGGATCACCGCGTGGGGGCCGTGTTCGCCTCCGCCCCGGATCGACCTGAGCCGTTTGCGGTCGTCGAACTGGCCATCTCCATTGGTGTCACGCATGCGGTAGAGCCCCTGGTCCTTTTCACTCTGGACAACATAGAGGCTGTCGAAGGCGTAGAGGAGCCCGTGGGCGTGGCCGGCATTGCCGGCGAGACGCTCTACGATGGTCTCGCCTTTCTTCCCGATGGGAGGAGGGGTGACGCGGTAGAGGGCTCCGTACTGGTCGGAGGTGATCAGTCTCCCCTTGGGATCTACGGTAAGCGTGACCCAGGATCCCTCGCCTCCCTTGGGTACAGAGTAGAGCAGTTCGACCTTGAAGCCGGGCAGCACGGTGAGACCATCGGGCGCGGTGGCCTGGACCTGCGCCGGCGGGGCGCCGGCGTTTACCAGGGTCGAGCTGTTGACCGAGTCGCCCCAGGGCCCGGCGCCGATCTCGGCGACCGAGGTGGATTTCTTCCAAAGGCTGTCGTTGAAATCAGCGCCCTTCCAGCCGCTGGCCGTTTTCCGGGCCGCCTTCCAGGCGGGGCCCGTCGAGAGGATCGGGGAACCTTTTTTTCCGCCCCTCGGCGTGTCGACCCAGGAGTCCAGCGAAAGGATCAGCCCGCCGGGGCCACCGGAGTTGACCGCTTCCACGGCAATGACGTTCTTTCCCTTTACCAGGCTCTTCGCAATCTCCGCTCGCACAGGCGTTGCCCATTCGTCTGAGGAGATAGCTTTCTTACCATTGATAAAGACCCGCATGGAGTTGTCGCAGCTTCCGGCGACGGTTACTGATTTGGGTACTGACGAGAGGTCGAAGCTGTGTCGAAAATAGATTGTCTCGGTGCTGTCGGATGGGTTTCCGAGCCAGATCCACTGGGGGACGGCCTTTGCGGCCGCAAGGGCCTTGCCGTTGTCACGGTAGCTGTCGAGGACGGTAAATCCTGTGAAGAGAATCGCGGCGGCGAAAAGACAGACAATCGATAGCTTTTTCATGGTTACAGTGTCTCGTGTTGTTTGAGGTGGCTCTCTGTGTAACTGAATCGATGGAGGGAGCGGGGTCCCTGATTCCTCGCAGGCTCTACATCGTGGTTCGCCGAGCGCAAAAAGTCAATTTCACTGTCGATATAAGGTGAGGCTGTTCGGATTGAAATTGCCGGGCGGTCAACTACTATGGTTCTCGTGAATACCGAGAATTTACCAGCCGGGGAACTCCCCCCTTCATTGCGCCGGCGTCTTGGCGAGGTGCTCAGGCTTTGCGATGTCTCGCTGAGGCATACCACCGAGAGCTGGGGGCCTGACAGACCCGCGCCGATCTGGACCGAGGGAGGCTCCTGGTATCGCCAGCCTGATATGTGGACCGACTGGACCCCGGGCTTCTACGCGGGACAGATGTGGCTGCTCTACAAGCTGCTGAAGGACGATTTCTGGGCGGGGAAGGCCCGGGAGCATTCGATTCCCCTGCTGCCGCGTCGTTTTGACAGAGACGTTCACGATCTCGGTTTTATCTTTCTCAGCTCCTACGGGCGCTGGCTCGAGCAGACGGAAGAGGATGATCCTGTCCGGGCCGAGCTGGTCGACACCATCGTCACGGCCGCCACGGTGCAGAGCGAGCGCTGGAACGGCGGCGGCGAGGGCTTCATCTATTCCTTCAACGGTCCCCAGTCCCTTTTTATCGACATCATGATGAACGTGCGCCTGCTGTTCTGGGCGGCCGCGAACGGCGCGGATTCGCGGGTCGGCGAGCGGGCGATCGAGCATGCCCGCACATCGGCCCGCTACCTGGTCCGCCGCGGGGGGGAGGGCCTCGGCGAGGAGGATGGCAGCGTCGCTCACGAAGCGATCTTCAATACCGAGCAGGGGCGGGGCGAGTTCCGCTGTCTGTCGACGCAGCAGGGCTACTCGCCGTTTACCTGCTGGGCGCGCGGGCTGGCCTGGGCCATCTACGGCTACGCCTACGCCTATGGAGCCACGGGCGATGAGACCTTCCTGGAGACGGCCCATCTCTGTGCCGAATACTATCTTCTGAATACACCCGGAGACTGCGTCCCCTATTGGGATTACGGGGCTCCCGGGATTCCCGATGAGCCGCGCGATTCTTCCGCGGCAGCCATCGCCGGTTGCGGGTTGCTGCTGCTGGCCGAGCAGGATTCCGGGGCGGCCGGAGCGGGGGATTACCTGCGAACGGCTCTTACCATCGGCGCGACCCTGAGCCGTGACGACTACCTGGGTCCGAAGCGTGAAGGTGAAGAAGGCCTTCTGCTGGGCGGTGTCTACCACCGTCCACGCGGCTGGGGGGTCGGCGGAGCCGTGATGTGGGGAGATTATTTCTTCCTGGAGCTCATCGAGAGGTTGCTGTCCCTAGATGAGGGCTCCCTGAAGCCCCTTGGGCCCGGGGAATGCCCGGTTCGTCTCGAGCCGGGAGGGGCCTGACCCCCCAGTTTGTTATAACTATATCAAGATATCCTGATATAGTCGCGGCATGCAAAGCTGCCTCTCCACAGTCAAGGCGCTGGCGGATGAAACCCGCCTCCGGATCCTCCGGATCCTGATGACCGGGACCTACAACGTCAACGAGCTCGTCGCCATCCTCTCGATGGGACAGAGCCGGGTGTCGCGCCATCTCCGGATTCTTTCCGATGCAGGCCTCGTTCGCCCGCGGCGCCAGGGCACCTGGGTCTATTACGGCCTGACCGGGCTGTGGGAAAACGAGGCACGCCCCGGCTTCCTGCCGAGCTTCGCTGATGAGCTGTCCGCCAATCCGCTTCCGCCTGCCGCCGCCGATGACCGTGGCATCAAGGCCTGTCTCGGCCAGCGGCGCAGGCAGGCCGAGCAGTTCTTCAGCTCCGTGGCGGAGAGGGATGATTCGCAGCGCGATGAAATCGAGGGTCCCGCCGAGCACCACACGGTAATCGCTGAGCTGCTGCGCCGCGGTGGGGACGAACTTGGCACCGTGGTCGATCTCGGCACTGGAACCGGCAGGCTGCTGCCGCTCCTGGGTGAGAGTGCCCGCAGCGTGATCGGGATCGATGGGGCCCGGGAGATGCTGGATGTCGCCCGCAGGCGCTGCGATGAGAACGGCGGGCCGGAGGTCGAGCTTCGTCTCGGGAGCCTCGAGCACCTGCCCCTGGGAGATGGCGAGGCTGACGGTATGGTTGCGAACATGGTACTCCATCACGTGGCCAATCCACTGGATGCGCTCAGGGAGGTTCACAGGGGACTTGTCCCTGGCGGACGTTTTCTCCTGGCGGACTACGCGACCCATGAGCTCGAGTTTCACCGGGAGATGCTCGGAGACCTCTGGCTTGGTTTTGACAGGGATGAGCTTGCCGGCTGGCTCGAGCTTGCTGGATTTGAAATTGAATCGGAGCGGGAGCTGCCCGGAAACAGGCGCCGGCCCGGAGTGTTTGTAATAGCGAGTAATCGAAAACAGGTATGCAAGGAGACCTCCGGGAACGGAGGGTTGAGTTGATGAGTGACACGAACGAAAACACTGGAAACGGAGCCGCAGATTTGTCTACAGATGAGAAGCCGGCCTACAAGGTCAAGGATATCGAGCTGGCGGAATGGGGTAGGAAAGAGATCGAGCTTGCGGAGCGGGAGATGCCCGGCCTGATGTCCCTGCGTAAAAACTACGCCGGCGAAAAGCCTCTCGCCGGCGCCCGCATTGCCGGCTGCCTGCACATGACGATCCAGACGGCGGTTCTCATCGAGACCCTCATCGAGCTTGGCGCCGAGGTCACCTGGTCGAGCTGTAATATCTACAGCACCCAGGATCACGCCGCCGCGGCGATGGCCGAGGCCGGGGTTCCGGTCTACGCCTGGAAGGGAGAGACGGAAGAAGAGTATAATTGGTGTATCGAGCAGACTCTCGTTTTCCCGGATGGCAAACCCCTGAACATGATTCTCGATGATGGGGGCGACCTCACCGTCCTCGTTCACAAAGAGTATCCCCAGTACATAGCAGACATTCACGGGCTGACCGAGGAGACCACCACAGGCGTCCATCGTCTCTACCAGATGCTCGAGCGCGGAGAGCTGAAGATCCCGGCGATCAACGTCAACGATTCGGTGACCAAGAGCAAGTTTGACAACCTCTACGGCTGCCGAGAGTCCCTGGCCGATGGGATCAAGCGCGCCACCGACATCATGGTCTCGGGCAAGGTGGTCGTCGTCTGCGGCTATGGAGACGTCGGCAAGGGCTGCACGCAGTCCATGCAGGGGTTCGGCGCGCGCGTCATTGTCACCGAGATCGACCCGATCTGCGCCCTGCAGGCATCGATGGAGGGCTACGAGGTCGTCACCATGAACGAGGCAGCCGGCGAGGGCGACATCTTCGTCACCGCCACTGGTTGCTGCCACGTGATCACCGGTGAGCACATGCTCAAGATGAAGAACGACGCGATCATCTGCAACATCGGCCACTTCGACACCGAGATCGATGTTGACTGGCTTGAGCAGCACGAGGATGTCGAGCGCATCAATATCAAGCCCCAGGTGGACCGCTACGTTTTCCCCGACGGCCGCGGCCTGATCCTGCTGGCCTCCGGGCGACTCGTGAACCTGGGCTGCGCCACGGGGCACCCATCCTTCGTTATGTCGAACTCCTTCACCAACCAGGTGCTGGCGCAGATGGCCATCTGGCAGACGCCTGAGGACTACCCGCTGGGCGTCCACATGCTTCCGAAGAAGCTTGACGAGGAGGTCGCGAGACTCCATCTCGATAAGCTCGGGGTGAAGCTGACGGAGCTGACCGCCGAGCAGTCGGAGTATCTCGATCTGCCGGTCGAGGGGCCCTTCAAGCCGCCGTTCTATCGCTACTGAGGCATCGACTCAGAGCTGGGGTTCGCTTCCTCTTCTGCGGATAGGCAGGAAGTCGGTGATGCCGGTCTCGCTCATCTTCAGCATGAAGATAACGGCCTCGGCAACATCATCTGCCTGGATTAGCGTGCCCGGGTCGAGATCCGGCCTTGCCCGGCGGATGAGGTCGGTATCCACCCCTCCCGGGCAGACCGCCCGTACCCGAACACCGGCCGGAGCCGCCTCGGTGGCGATGCTCCGCGTCAGCCCCATCACTGCGTGTTTGCTGGCGCCGTAGGCTGCCTGGTCCGGGTAGCCCTTGAGGCCCACCACGCTGGAGATGTTGATGATGTCGCCATCTCCGGCGGCCTTCATATGCGGCAGGGCTGCCTGCATGCAGAGGTAGGTCCCCCCGGCGTTGATCTCCATGGTTCGGAGAAAATCACGATAGGAGACCTCCGCGATCGGACCGAAGGTACCCGTGCCGGCGTTGTTGATGAGGATGTCGAGGCCGCCGTGGCGTTTGATATGTTCGGTGGTGATTCTTTTTACGCCGTCTTCGTCGGTGACATCGCAGGGCGCGGCGTGGATCCCGGGATTCTCAGCGCAGAGCTCGCCAAGCGCCTGCTCATCCCGGGCGATGGCGGTAATGAGCACTTCCTCGGCCGCTAGCCGCAGGGCTATGGCTCGGCCGATCCCGCGCGAGGCCCCTGTGAGGATGCATGATTTTCCGGCAATGTTTTTCATTGGAAGTAAGATAACCCGTGCAATGTGTTCTTCAGAAGAAAGTCCTGAATCGATTCCGGAGGAGGCTCCCCGCCAGGTGTTCGTCTACGGAACGCTGAGAGCCGGCGGGCTGTTTCGCCCCCTGGTGGACCATCTGGTCGCGAGCCAGGTGGGCGGATCCATCAGGGGTCGTATGTACCACTTCGCGGCCGAAGGGTCGAGAGGGGACTATCCCTTTATCGTGGAGGGCGATTCGGTTGTGCACGGCGAGGTGCTCGGCTTCAGCGCCTGGGAGCCGGCCCTCGAGATCCTCGACCGCATCGAGGGCGCCCCCCAGCTCTATACGAGGAAGATCGTTTCCGTCATCCTCGATGACGGGACCTCGCTGCGGGCTCAGTGTTACTTTATCCGGCCGGAGGCCGAGCAGCGCGGGCTGGCGATCGAATCCGGCGACTGGCTGATTGAATCAGAAATCGAAGAAGCCGAGTGACTTGCTGACGTCAAGCATGCTGGTGGCAACCCGCGCCCGGGTCTTGCGAACCTCGTCGGTCGATGGCATCAGGCTGAGCTTGTCCTGCGCGGAGCGAAGGGTTTCGTAGGCCCTCTTGAAGTCGCCGCGTTTTTTCTCGTCCCGCCGGGCGTTGGTATAATAGGCGCTGGCCTTTGAGATAAGCTGCCGGATCTCCGCCATAGAGGCGTTGTCGGCGGGGGTGAGCTGCGCGGCGGGCCTCTTCGGCGGGTGTCTCTTTGGAGGCTTCCGTGCCGGGGGCCGGCTCGGTACTGTCAGGGGGCTGGGCGGTTCGCCGCTGGCTACCAGGTGGGCGGGCGGGGTGGAGGCTATTTCTTCCGCTCGCGCCTCGGCCTTTCGCTCGAGGGCGGCAATGCCGCTTCCGTTGGCAAGGTTCCAGTAGGGCAGGAGATCCTCGGCCTCTTCCTCTCCCAGCACCGAGAGAGCGAGGTCCGCATCTTTTCTGTCGATCAACTGGGTAAGGAGGACATAGCCTTCATCCACAAGGCCGAGCCGATAATATTTTCTTACGCCGCGAAGGTAGAAGTCGAGAGGGTCTTTGAGGTTGGCCACTCGCCTGCGGATGCGGGAGAGAAGGAGTTTCCGGCCCTCTTTCGGGTCGATGTCGCGCACCTCCATGACCTTGCCCTCCGCGAGGGTGGTGACTCCTCCGCTGATGAGCTTGAGCTTGTAGGTGTCGGCGCGTTTTTCAACCGATGTGCACACCAGGACGCTCTTGTTCGACTGGACAACCTCTTTCAGGGCGGGAGCTTTTGCGGTATCTCGAGGTTCCATTTTCTGTAGAAGCATGATTCTTGCCTCGAGCTGACGGGCTTTTTCACGCGCCATTCCTCCCAAGCTCTGGACCATCTCGCGGGCGGCGCGGGCCGCATCGGACAGCCTGTGCTTCTCGATGGAGGCGCTGATTTCCCCCAGCCGGGCTTCGGCTGAGGCGCTGATGCCCAGGTCGATCGGCTTGAGCTTCATCTTGGGCGACTGGGAGGGGGTATCCCCGGGCTCTTCGCGCGCCACCGGCTCGACTGTTTCCGGCAGCTCTTGAGGAGGGGCAGGTTCGGTGATTCCGCCTGGTTCAGGGGATGTGTCGATGGTTACGGCGGCGCCGGGCTTGCGTTTGTTTTTTTCCGCATCGCTCCAGCCTTTGACGATTCCCGCTCCCAGGGCCAGGAAAGAAATCAGTATGCAGGTGGACTTGAAATCCACTGTTGTTGCTCCGCAAGACGCTGTTCCGGATAAATAGCCGCATTCATTTTAACAGAAGCAGAGGACTGTAATCCTCTAAATCGGACTTCTTGTCCGGGAAGGAAACTCGTAGCCGGGAGTCGACGTGCGTCCTACAATAAGTCGGCTACTCATCTCGGGGAAGATTTCGACGTTTATCGGAGGCTTCCATATGTGGGCATAAAAAAAGGCCTTCGACTGAGAGGGGAAAAGCCGAAGACCCTTGGTGAAACTGACATGTGACTAAAATATCTATCGGTAAACAGGTCGCAAATCTTGACCCAGTTTTCCGAAGGAGAGACGCTTCTATGAAAATCAGAGCTCTGAATCTGGCGCTGGCGCTTCTGCTCGCAGGCAGCGTTTTTTCCCCTGCGGTTTTCGCCGTTCCCCAGGCGGATAAAGACAAGGACAAGGGTGTCGTCAAGAAGCTCGGTGTCGCGAGTGTCGAGAAACGGTCCAAGCTCCTGCAGGACAGGTGGAAGGGATTACGGTCAGGCCCCATCGAGCACAGGATCCTTCTCATACACGAATTCGCCAACGCTCCCTGCAAGGAGACGGTCGATTTCCTTATCAGGCTCTACGGCTCCGAGAAGAATTCAGGCATCCATATGTCGATCACGCAGACCCTCGGCAAGATCGGTACGGAGCCCGCTATCCGGGCTGTCATCGGCAAGGGTCTCCCTCTCCTGGAGAACAACGCCTTCAACATTACGGCTGTGGCCCAGGCGCTCGAGAATCCGATCGAATCGAAGGCAGAGCAGTGGCTGCTGAAGGTCGGCCTGAGGGCTGCGAGCCTGCGCAGGAACGAGGTGGTCTGGAACAGGGTCGTCGCGGCGGTCGCGGACTTTAAGAATCCCCAGCGGGTCGCCTTTCTCACCCGCGAGATGATGACCAACAAGTCGCCCACGACCCTCGTGGTGACCCTCAATTCGCTCGAGAACGTCAAGGACAAGAAGGTTATCAGCATCGCCGGCAAGCTGGTGCATCACAAGGATCCCGGCGTCCAGGTGGCGGCGATGGGCCTGCTCTACAGCCAGGGTGGCAGCCGGGAGAAGAAGCTCTTTGAGAAGGGTCTCAAGAACCGCGCATGGCAGGTTCGCCTGCTCAGCCTGCGGACGCTCGCCCGGCTCAAGCACAAGAAGATCTCCGACTATGCCATAGCTGCGTTGGATGACCCGGATGACAAGGTCCAGGTCAATGCCGTCCGCATCCTGCTGGAGCAGGGCGGGCGAGAGATTATTCTTCCGCTCATCCGCCATATCGACAAGGCCCGGGGGCGAGTCAAGGATGATGTCATCGATGCACTCACACGGCTCACCGGAAAAGACCTCGGACCTTCGACCTTCCAGTGGGAGGGATGGTGGGAGCAGAAGGGCAAGACCGTGAAGGTCCTGGCTCGCTGCTCAGCCGAGGAGTTTACCAGGATGAAGCAGAAGCTCGCCGAGGAGACCAACACGGTGGCCTACCATGGGCTCAGGGTGCTGAGCGACAATTTCATCTTCATCTTTGATTCTTCAGAGAGCATGAAGGAACAGTACGTTCCGCCGGAGGAGAGAGAAGAGAACCGTGGCAAGCCTGGCGGGCCCGACGGACGAACGGTGGTCGCCGATCCGAACGATCCCAACGCCGGCGGCCGGGGACAGAAGGAGACCCTGCAAAGCAAGCTCGCCGTCGCCCAGAAGAACCTGAAGAAGGTGCTCCACGGTCTCAAGGACGGCAAGAGGTTCGATATCATTCTCTTTGAGAGCATCATCACGGACTTTATCAGGGCGAAGCTGGAGAAAGAGCCTGATCGGCTTGCCGTGCTCGACCTGGATTCCAGGGGCAAGGCCCTGGCCTTTGTCGACCAGGCTCGGCCCCAGGGCCAGACCTATATGCTGAAAGCGTTAGAGGCTGCCTTCGAAAACGATGAGGTTGACACTATCTACCTGCTCTCCGACGGAGCGCCGACTCCTCCCGAGAAGGCCGGCATGAAGGTGATCCTCGAGCGTATGAGGAAGCTGAACCGGGTCCGCTCCGTTAAGATCAACACCATCGGCTTTGATCTCAAGGAGAAGGAGAAGGAGTTTCTTCGCACCCTTGCCGACGAGCACTTCGGGGTTTTTATCGAGCGCTGAGGTCTGGCGAACTCAGCGTTTCCTGAGCCCGCCCGGTGGCCGGCTGTCACGTCCGGGGCCTCGCTGTCCCCTGTGCCTCTTTTTGACATTTCCCGGAGGGCGCTGCTTTGTCTCGCCCCGGGGGCCGGGGCCTTCGGCTTGTCCCTTGCGCTGTCCATCTCTCGCTGCGCCCTTGCCGCGTTCATGGTGCTCATCGGCAGCCTTGCGTTCATCTGCCTCCAGCTTGCCGTTGCCGTTGCGGTCAAATAGCCTCAGGGCTCCGTCGTGTTTCCTGCGTTCGCGCTGGCCGGGTGGGCGGGCGTCTGGGCCGGGTCTTCTCCCGGGAGGCGACCTGCGGCCATCGGTCCCATTCTGGGGGCGCCGCCGGTCGTTGCCGAGTATGAATCCCACGACCCGGGGACGTTCGTAGGGGCGCAGCGCGTTCCATTTTTTCCAGGATGAGTCCGCGAGAAAGTCCGGCTTCTGCGCGGGCGGCGGGGCATCCTTGTGCGGCGGGTGAAACAGCCTGCGCAGCTGCTTATGGTCGAGCGAGCGCAGCCTGACGATCTCCTCCGCCTTGAAGATTCTTTCCGAGGTGGCCTTGGCCTTGTGTTTTCGGAGGAAATCGGCCTGCTGGGGCGCGGCCATGGCGAGCACGCGCTGGCGGAGGTCCTCAGGAAGCCGCGCGACGATGCGGGCGCGCTCGGGCATGAACCGTTCGTGGAGGCGCTTCTTCCTGGCCTCGGGCTTCATCTCCATGAGACGCTTCTGCTCTTCGGGATGCAGGCGGCTCCAGGATTGGCGCAGGAGCTCGTTGTGTTTCTTCTGCAGTTCTCGCTCGTGTGGAGGCATGGTGAGCTTGTGCCTGGCATCGCGAAGAGCCGTGCGTCTCTCCTCCGGTTGCATCCTGCGGAGCTTGTCGAGCAACTGCTTCTGTTTTTCGGCCGGAAGGGTGCGCAGCTGCTGGTAGATTTTCTCGATCTGGCTTCGCTTGGCGGGGTCGAGGCGCTGCCAGCGGTCGGAGTTGGTCCGGGTTTGCGGGGGGCGCTTGTCCATTTTCTTGCCCTGGGCTCGAAGGGCCGGAGCCGTGAGCAGGGCGGCGAGCAGGAGAGCGGTGGTGGAGAAGGTCTGGTGGCGCATGTCAGAAGTTCTCCCCCGAGATTTCTTCTTCCAGCCAGTTATCGAAAAGGTCCGAGTCAAGGACGCCGGTATCTCCGTCTTCCTCGAGGAGCAGGTTGACCAGCTCCAGGCTGAGCTCTCCGCCTTCTTCCTGGATGATCTCCAGGACATCGAGCTCGGCGATGACCTCTGTCGGGCTGTAGCCGGTCGGCAGCCGCTGCGTGAGGTTCGGGGCCTGGTCAGCCGGGCCGGGGATCCCGGTAATCAGCCGGGCGCCGATCAACACCGCGAAGATGGCGGCGGCGGCCACCCCGAGGATTCCCGCGGTGATGGCCTGGCGGGAGCGGCGGAGCCGGCCTCGTATCCCGGCGAGGGTCTGTTCGGGGGACAGGCGGGCTTCGCTGTCGGGGGCGGCGATGGCCGCCGCGATGGCTTTGTGTTGTTCCAGGGTCTCGCGCAGGCCCTGGTCTTCCGCGAGGAGGGCTTCCAGTCTCTCCCTGTCGGCGCCATCCAGCTCACCGTCAAGGTAGGCTACGAGCTCCTCTTCGGGGGAGGGCAGGCCTTCTTTTCCAGTGTTGGCGGGGTTGTTTTTGTCGTTCACGAATCTTTCCTGCAGGGTTTCTGGTTAGTTCTCGGTGTGGCCGGCCTCGGGGGAACCTGATTGAACCGGCTTGCCTTCGAAATAGGGCTTCAGCCGGTTTCGAAGAAATTCACGGCCTCTCACCAGCAGTGATTTTACTGTCATGACGCTCACGTCGAGAATTTCTGCAATCTCCTTGTACGAAAGTTTTTGAAGTTGGTTGAGCAGGATGGCCGCTTTCTGGTTGGGTGGCAACTCCTCAATCAGCTGGTTAATGATCGTCCTGAGCTCCTTTTCTTCGCTCAGCTCTCCTGGCGTTTCTTCCCGGTA
>CAUZHA010000040.1:0-34360 GCA_963579555.1 Planctomycetes bacterium UBA1146 | reverse complement strand
CGCCTGCGGGATCTACCGCCCGCACCTGAGCTGGTACGCGCCCCGGGAGTTCTTCGATCTCCACCCGCTTGAAAAGGTGCTGCTGCCTCCTCATCTCGACAGCGACCTGGATGATGTCCCATCGAGCGGACACGCGATGGCCGGCAAGGAGTTCGACATTATCAGGTCGCGAGGCCATTGGAAAAACGCCGTGCAAGGCTACCTGGCCGCCACATCCTTCGCCGATGCCTGCGTGGGCCTCGTCCTGAATGCGCTCAGAAAGAGCCGCTATCCCGACTCGACCATCGTCGTCCTCTGGGGCGACCACGGCTACCACATCGGCCAGAAAAACCACATCGCCAAGTCCGCCCTCTGGCAGCAGACTACTCGAACCCCCCTCATCATCCACGTACCCGAAAAGATATCGCCAAGGTCCGAAACCACCAAGCGCTGTAAAAGCCCTGTCAGCCTGGTCGACCTGTACCCGACCCTGGTGGAACTCTGCGGGCTGCCTGTACGCGAAGACCTTGACGGACGCAGCCTCGCCCCACTGGTGAAAAACCCCGAAGCCCCCTGGCCTTACCCGGCTGTCATCACTCACTCCCCCTGGTGGCACGGAACCAACCATGCGATTCGCTCCACCCGTTACCATTACATCCGCTATCGCGACGGCGCAGAGGAGCTTTACGACATGTCCAGCGACCCGCACCAGTGGCGAAACCTCGCCCACAAGCCCGAACACGCGGCGGCGAAGGAGAAGCTGAAAAAGTGGCTCCCGAAAACCAATGCGAAACACTTCCGGGGGAATGAGAAAGGCCGGGAATAGTTCTTCTGTGTCTCACGCCCAGAGAGTCTCCCACCAACCTTGATGTATGAAGGCTCGGTGGTATATCCTTCCGGTTTTGATATTCCCACACATCCTCAGCAGAAACATCTCATCCCATGCTCCAAACGGCAAATATGACCAAGCGGTTTAATGGCCAGGCTGCGGTCGACAACCTAACCCTGAAGATCGGAGCAGGGGAAATCTTCGCCCTGCTGGGTCCCAACGGAGCCGGCAAAACGACAACCATCAATCTTCTCCTGGGCTTTCTCACGCCAGACTCCGGGGAGGCGCGGGTAGATGGATCGAATGTCGCCTCCGACCCGATCGCCGCGAGAAGAAAAATCGCCTACATCCCGGAACAGGTCATGCTCTACCCCCGCTTTACCGGGCTCGAGAACCTCGACTACTTCAGCTCCCTCGGGGGGCGCAAAAGAAGCAGAGCGGAACTCCTCGAGCTGCTTGGACGCGCGGGCCTCCCGGAAGAGCCGGCCATCCGCCGTGTCTCGACCTATTCCAAGGGAATGCGCCAGAAGGTCGGCATCGCCCTGGCGCTTGCCACCGAGGCGAAGGCACTTCTGCTGGATGAGCCGACGTCCGGACTCGACCCTGCGGCATCCCACGAGTTCTCTCAACTTCTCAGAAAGCTCGCAGACGATGGGGTTGCCGTGCTCATGGCCACCCATGACCTCTTTCGAGCCCGCGAAGATGCCACTCGGATCGGCATCCTTCGCGACGGCGAGCTCTCCGGCAACTACACGGCGGAAGAGCTCAAGGACGTCGATCTCGAACAACTCTACCTGAAGCACCTGGCCGCCAGCCCGGCCCATCCAGGGGAAAAAACCGAGTCGCAGAAATGACCTTTTCCATCGCACGCAAGGAATTCCGAGACACCTGGCGAGACGGCCGTTTCCGCTGGGCAGCGGCCATCGTCCTGGTCCTGCTGGGCGTTGCGTTCCTGCTTGCCCGCCAACAGGTTGAACACCAGCGTGACGAACGCGAAGCTGCCACGAAGATGGAGCGGGACAACTGGCTCAACCAGGGCAAGAAGAACGCCCACGCCGCCGCCCACTACGGGGTCTATGTTTTCAAGCCCGTGGCGCCGCTGTCAGTTTTCGACCGTGGGCTGCAACCCTTCGTCGGCAATACCGTCTATCTCGAGGCGCACCGCCAGAACCAGGCCGCCTTCCTGCCGGCGCAGGACGCCACCTCCATGCGCCGCTTCGGCGACCTGACCGCGGCCGCATGCCTGCAGCTCCTGGTCCCCCTGCTCATCATTCTCCTTGCCTTCGGAACCCTGGCAGGAGAGCGAGAGAGTGGTACCTTGCGGCAGGTTTTAAGCCTGGGAGTACGCCCGACCTCACTGGTATTCGGCAAGACCCTGGGGCTTGGAGGCGCGCTTGCGTTGCTGCTGCTGCTGCCGGTGGCGGGGGGGGGGATCTACGCCCTCTCCGGAATTTCCGGGATGGATGCCGCCGGAGAGGAAAGCGTGCTTCGCCTCTGCCTGATGGCTTGCGCCTACCTGCTCTATCTCGGAGCGATCCTCGTGATCTGCATCACCGTCTCCGCCCTCGCCCCCACCTCGCGTTCGGCACTCTCCATCCTGCTGGTCTTCTGGGCCGCCAACGCCGTTCTCGCCCCGCGCCTCGCCTCCGACCTCGCGCAATGGTCGCATCCCACGCCAAAACTGGCCGACTTCGATGCGAACCTCCTGGAAGCCAGGAAACAGGTGCTTAACAGCCACAACCCAAACAGCGAGGCCATGAAGAAATTCATAGAAAAGAACCGGGATGCATCCGGCAAGCTGCCTGGTAATTTCCGGGTGCTGCTCATGCAGGAAAGTGAGCGCCAGACCAACCTGGTCTACGAAAAACATTTCGGTGGGCTCTGGGACCTGATGGAGGCCCAGGACGAGGTCGTAACCTGGGCCGGACTGGCGGCGCCCCTGCTGGGACTGCGCTCCGCATCGGTCGCCCTCGCGGGAACCGACTTCACCCACCACAGGCACTTTTCAATCGCCGCCGAGGAACACCGCCGGGAGTTCATCCGGATGCTCAACAGCTCCCACGGCGCCTCAGGCCGCGAGCTCTGGGAGAAGCTGCCGCCCTTTCGCTACCAGCCGCCCCCCCTCTCCCAGGCGGTCTCCGCCGCCATGCCGGGGCTCATCGTCCTTTGCCTCTGGTTAGCCGGGGGATGCGCCGCGCTCTACTTCGCCTCCAGGAGACTGAAACCAAGCTGACAGGGAAACTCTTCTTGATATGAACACTCACATATTCCTTCTCGAACTCAGGATGATGGCGCGAGAGCGCGCCGCCTGGCTTCTCCTCGCACTCTTCGCGGGAGCCCTGAGCTATGGCTACTGGAATGGCCACCAGCTGGCGAAACGCAACAGTGAAGCCGCCGAGACAGCCTTCCAGGGTTCCGAGGAGCTCCAACGCAAGATCCGTGAGCACCTCAGCAGCCCCGGCAAGGCGATTCCGGTAGGAGGCAGAGGGGGTATCGCCATGGTCGGGTTCCTCGCCCAGCTGCCGCCGGCGCCTTTGCCGGTTCTCGCCACGGGCCAGTCCGACCTGGTGTCGGCGAGCGAAACCGTCGCCCTGATGAGACTGACTACACCGGTTGATACGCGCTCTGAGATCGAGAACCCATCGCACCTGCTCGCCGGACGGTTTGACCTGGCCTTTGTGCTGATCTGGCTCTACCCCCTCTTCCTCCTGGCCTTTCTCTACGACCTCATGGCTGGAGACCGGGAGACGGGGACCCTGCGCCTGGCGCTCTCGCAGGGGATCTCCCCGGCTGGATGGCTTTGCCGCCGCACGCTGGCGCGAGCGCTTCCCGTAGTGGTGCTCGCCCTTGCCGCGACTCTCCTGGCCGCCTCCGATGGCTACGGGCTGCGCCTGGGTGCAGCTCTTGCCGTGATTCTTCTCTACGGTCTCTTCTGGGCAATCCTCGCCCAGGCCATCAACGCTGTCTCAAACAGCGCTGCCGGCGCCGCTACCTCACTGGGAGCAGCCTGGGTCGCCATCGTGCTGGTAGCCCCGACCCTGCTCAACCTGGCAGCAGAAAGCCTCTACCCGACCCCCTCGCGGCCGGAACTTGTCGCAGCAAGCCGCCAGGCTTCCGGGGAAGCCGAGAAACGCGGCGACCAGCTTATCGACAGTTTCTACAAGGAACACCCCGAGCTCGCCCCCCCTGACAAAAGAGCCGATTACGTAGCGATGAAGCTAACGGAGCAGGAGGAGGTTGCAAGGTCTGTAGCCCCCGTCCTCGAGAAGTTTGACAATCAGCTCTTGCGGCAGCAGCAGACCGTTGGCAAATGGCGCTTTGTCTCTCCGGCAATCGTCGCGCACGAAGCCCTCACCGACATAGCGGGAACCGGCTACTGGCGCCATCACGCCTTCCGCGACCAGGTGAAAGAGTTCAAGCATGCCATCTCGGACTTCTACACGCCAAAGGCCCATCGCCGCGAGCCGCTCGTTCTTGCCGACATCGACAAGATGCCCCAGTTCACCTTCCAGGAGGAGCCCGAAGACGAGTGGCTTGGGAGGGTCGCCACCGGCCTCGGTGGAATACTGGCCTTCAGCGCGGCCATCGGATGCTGGGCGCTGTTCAGCTTGCGCCCCCGGCGCCTGGGCCTCGTGATCGGATGAAAGGCCTCCAGCCGACCTCAACAGCTGTCCGCTGAGCTCTCGCACTCAGGCAGGGCATCTTCGGTCGGATCCTCCCCGCAGGAAGGGAAAGGCGTCCCCGGGGCCGCGCCGCCCTGGAAGAGAAAAAACAGCGAGAAGACCGCGTCCGACAGATCGACCACGCCGTCGTCGTTCGAATCGTGCGACTTCAGGCAGAGCGGGCGAGCGCCATCGACAAAGAGCGCCTCACGCGTCCGGACAGGATCGGAGATGTCGAGCGTCCCGTCGGAATTGGAGTCGGCCCTGATGAACAACCCTGAACCCTTCGCAGAGGAAACCAGCAGGTCCGATGCGGAAAAGAACACCTCGCCGACGGGGTCATCGCGCTGCCAGGCGACCCAGAGAACCTGCCTCCCGCTGCGGCCAGCGGGAATCTCCAGGTTGAAATAATAGTGGTTCTCAAAAAAACGCACCTCGGGCCGGCCAAGGTACTCCATCCGGGCCCAGCTGAGAGCAGTGTCCGGCTCCCAGTCGTTTGTCGTCATCCAGACATCCCATACACTGGGATCGTGCGCGGCCGTAGCATAGAAATCAACCTCGATCGTCTCCCCCGCGGTGACAGGCGTCGCCGGCCACTGCGGATCTACCTGGTCGAGACCCAGATAGGTACGGGCAGAATCATCCCGGCCCACGCGCCCCCCGCTGGCAAGCTCGCCATCTCTCACCCAGGGAGAATAGTCAAACCCGGGAGGCAGGCCGGCCTGGACCGCATCCGGGATGTTCTGAGAGATCTCGTTCCACGAATAATAGGGTCCGGTGCCGTCGATGTCGATGGCGGAGCGCGCCAGCTCGAAGCTGGGATTCTCAGGATTCGACTGGTAAACCCGGTAGACCCGGCTCATGGGATAAACAAGCGTCCCGTGACCAGCTGCCGGCGGCGACGCCATCATGACCGCCACCCACAACAGGAACGCTGACCTTGATCGCTTGATATTCTTTCTCATCACGCCCTGCCCCCTGACCTCTCTTTGCCCCCAATTGATATACGTACAACCTGCTTTATAGACTACGGCCCAGGCTGGAAGCTGGCAAGAAGCTGGCCCCCTGGCTACTGCCTGCAGCTGACCGGCAGGGCCTCGCAAGAAAGGCCGTCATCTGTTGGATCCGCCCCGCAGGAAGAGAAGGGTTCCGGGGGAGAGCGCCGCCCGAGAAACAGGAAATTCAGGAGGTAGACGGCATCGGTCACGTTGATGTCCCCATCATCATCGACATCCGCAGCTTTCCCGCATGCGGGCACACGGCCTCCGCGAAAAAGGTAGTCCAGGACAAGCACCGCGTCCGTAAGGCCCGCAGCGCCATCTCCATCGGAATCACCCCGGACAAAACCCTCCGGAGAAGGCGGATCGGGAAAATCAACCACGCTGTCAAGCCAGCCGAGATAGCGGGAGACCCGCGACTGGTAGTCCCGGGAACCGTACTGCCCGACCCTGGAGCCGTTGCCGCCCTCCCCATAAGAGTTCAACCCGGCGATATGTGGAACACCATCTACGTCGATGAATGCCGGCCCGCCGCTGTCGCCTGAGACCCCGACACCCTCGAGTTCCGTGATACCGTTCTCCCCGGGACGCTCAAAAATGATCTCGATAAAGTGATTGTTTACCGCGGTAACGACATTGGTGGCCTGTCGCAGGTCGCCATCGCTTTCGGCGCGGCGCTCTCCCTGCAACCCCGTGGCATGCACACCCCGCCCGAAAAGGGTGATGACCGAACCAAGCTCGTCACTTCCCCGGTAGATCGGGAGAGGTTCAACCCCCCTGACGGGCCTCGTGAAGCGAACGAGGGCTATGTCAAACTCGTCCCGTCTTCTGTTCCAGCTGGGGTGTTTGATGACCTCTGCCACCGCGTAGGCTCTGCCATTGACCTGCAGGGAATCTCCTGCGTCGAGATCATCGGCGCAATGCGCCACCGTCAGCAGGTAGGACTCGTGGACCAGGGTTCCGCTGCAATCATCCGGCTCGAAGAGGGTCACGATCGCCGGGTAGTCCGCATCCGGAACGATATAGTCGGTATCATCCAGGTCGTGACGGGTCACGATGGCCCAGGCCATGGTCGCCGCGACAAGCCCCAGGCATCCCGCCAGGAGGCAAATCAAAGATGTCTTCATATCCCGGACCTCTCTTAAGATGACCTCAAGCCGAAACATAGCTTAAGGCACGCAAAGGCCGCTGGCAAGGAGGGGTGCAACCCTGTCCCTTGCCGCCGGATGAAGAGCTTGTTCACCGGTTTCGGCTTTGAGAGGTTCCGACCGGTGGCGTAGGATGCCTCCATGAAAAAAACTGTCTCCATCATCACGGCAACGCTGGCCCTGACCTTCTGTTCCGCCGGGGATCTCCTCTCGAAGGAGCGCCCGAACATCCTGTTTATCTTCTCCGACGATCATTCCTTCGAGGCGATCTCAGCCTATGGGGGGCGCCTCAAGGACGTCGCCCCCACTCCAAACCTCGACCGGATAGCCGCCGAAGGGATCCGGTTTGACAACTGCTTCGTCACCAACGCCCTCTGTGGGCCCTGCAGGGCCGTCATCCAGACCGGCAAACACTCCCATCTGAATGGCTTCCTGGAGAACCACCACGTCTTCAACGGCGACCAGCAGACCTTCCCGAAGCTCCTGCAGAAGGGCGGCTACCAGACCGCCCTCATCGGGAAATGGCATCTCGGCTCCGAACCCCAGGGCTTCGACCTCTGGAACGTGCTCCCCGGGCAGGGAACCTACTACGCGCCGGAGTTCAAAACCCCGGCAGGCAAGACCCCGGGAAAGCCGGGTGAATACGTGACCGAGGCCGTGGTCGAAAAATCCATCGCCTGGCTCAAAAACGGAAGGGACAAAAATAAGCCCTTCATGCTCATGGTCCAGCACAAGGCTCCACACCGCTTCTGGCTGCCGCCGGTCAAGTACCTGAAGGAATACACCGGCAAGCATTACCCCGAACCGAAGAACCTCTTTGACGATTACGAGGGGCGCGGCACGCCGGCCCACACCCAGGACATGACCCTGCGGGTAACCATGGACCTGGCCCTCGACAACAAGATGGTCCCCTTTCGCCAGGACCGCATGAACGCCGGGCAGAGAAAACAATGGAACGAGGTCTACGATGAAATCCGCGCCCGGGTGCTCAAAGAGCGGCCGCAGGGCGACGACCTGGTGCGCTGGAAATACCAGCGCTACATGGCGGACTACCTGGCTTGCATCAAATCGCTCGATGATTCCGTGGGCGCCCTGCTCGACTACCTGGACAAATCAGGGCTGGATGACAACACGGTGGTCATCTACGCCTCTGACCAGGGTTTCTTCCTGGGCGAACACGGCTGGTTCGACAAGCGCTTCATGTACGAGGAATCACTGCGAACGCCGCTGCTTGTCCGCTGGCCTGGAAAGGCGAAACCCGGCACCGTCAACAGGCACATGGTGTCGAACCTGGACTTCGCCCAGACCTTCCTGGACCTCGCCGGTCTGGAAATACCCGGCGACATGCAGGGCCTCAGCCTGAAGCCGCTTTTCGAAGGAAAACAGCCCGCGAGCTGGCGGGAGTCCGTTTACTATCACTACTATTGCTTCCCTGAATACCATGCCGTCCGGCGCCATGACGGCGTACGCAACAGCCGCTACAAGCTGATGCACTTCTACGACATCGGCGAATGGGAGCTCTTTGATCTCGATAAAGATCCCGGAGAGATGAGATCCGTCCACGACAGCGCGCAATATGCCGGGGTTCTCAAGCACATGAAGGGCGAGCTGGAGAAACTCCGCAAGCAATACAGGGTCCCCCCGGCTCCGAAGCTGCGAAAGGGAGAGACCCTCTTCCCGCCCTGGCCCGAGTTCGGTACCTTTGAGATCGGTCTCGGCAATAAGGGCTGGACCTCGCTCTTCGACGGCAAGACGCTGAAGGGCTGGCGCAGGCCTGGACCATCGCCGGCCACGCAGATAGCGGGCAATGACAGCATGAAGGTCGTCAACGGCGAGATCCACCTGTCGCCCGACCCGCAGGTCTTTTACCTGCACACCCGCTCCTTCACAGATTTCATCCTCGAGCTGGAAGCGAAGATGCCCGACAAGGACTTTGATTCCGGCGTAGGCTTCCGCTGCGTGTTGCCCAAGGGCGCCAACCTGCCGAAGGGGTTCCAGAGCGAGATCTCCGATATCCGCAGCGGGGGTATCTTTGACATTGGCGCAGGTTGGGTCCATCCCGCAGAAAAGCAGGAAAACATCGACGCCTTCGTCAAACGCACAGGCACCTTTTACAAGCAAGGGAAATGGAACCAGGTCCGCGTGCGCTGCCAGGGCTCCCGGATCCAGACCTGGATCAATGGCCAGCTTTCAAGCGACATCAAGAACGCCACACACAAGCGCGGCACCATCGGCCTGCAGCACAACGCGAAACAAGGCGTCTACCGATTCCGTAATATCCGGATCCGAGAGCTCGGCACGAAACGATAAGAAAGCCCCTGGATGGGAGACTTGAGGGCCAACAGCCTTTAGTTTGCCCTGCACGATTCCCTGTACGTTACCCCTGTTACAGCAAAGGGAGTTTACTCATGTTGCGTAACGTTCTCGCTGTCATCTGCGGAGGGATCCTGGGAATGGCCCTGAACCTTGGATTGATCGGACTCAACATGCGCTTCTTCCCAATGCCCCCTGGCCTGGACCAGAACAACCCGGAAGATTTCAACACCTATGTCTCTACCCTGCCCGCCTACGCCTTCATCCTGGTGCTGGCCGCCCACCTGGGGCAATCTTTTGTCGGGGGCTGGGTCGCGGCCAGGCTCGGCGACTCCCGCCCCATGCTGCTGGCCATGATCATCGGGACCCTCACGCTGGCTGGCGCAATCATGATGACCATAATGACACCAGATGGGCCCGCCTGGCTAACTGTAGAATTACCGCTCTGTCTCGTTGTCGCATGGGCCGCGGGACGGATCGAGCAGAAGCGCCGCTTAAAGAAGGATACCGCGGAGCCCGCCGATGCCGAAACAGGGGAAGCAGAGACGGAGAAATCCGGCTAGATCTCCGGCATGACCAGGGTGCGCGCCTTCACCCATGATGACACCTGATGTGTCACAGAACCACCCGGGGGAAAGCCTCCCGAGGCTCCTCCGCGTTAGTCCCCCCCGCCAAGCACAAAATCACTGAAGGTGGCCCAGCGCGGATTCTTCGCGTCTCCCAGCAAGGCAAACACCCCGACCTTCACCTTTTCACTGCTACCGGGCAAGGTGGTTTCGCCGTGGGCGGTCCAGTCCTTGCCGCCAGGGGCCTTGACCATGGCCTTCACCTTGCCGTCGGAGATTTCGAGCCGCAGCCGCAGAGGCCCCTCCCGGAAGGGGATCTTCTTGACGACCTTCGGCTTGGCCTTGCTCTCGAGAACCAGGGTGCACGACTGCCCGCCATAGAGCTCGCGATCGAACTTGATGTAGTTGTCATCATCGAGGTAGAGCATCAGGCCGGCCTGCTCGTATTCTTTCCTGGGGTTAAAATCCACCGTAACCTCCACGACGGCCTTCGGACCGGGCAATGCCCTCAGCAGGAAGTTTTCCGTCTTGTTGTTTTTCTTGCCCCAGATGTTCGAGGGCTGCGCCAGGAGCTGCAGCTTGCCGTCCCTCAGGCGCCAGTCCGCCTTGTCCTCACGGACAAAGCTCCAGCCCTTATCCAGCTCCTTGCTGAAGTCGGCCTTGTAGTCAACCGCAAGGCCCGCCCCGACCAGCAAACCGCAGCCCACGAGTGTTCCGATCAACGCCATCACCGGCAGAACAATGCGTTTCATGTCGATAACCTCTATCTGTTTAAATTGAACCCTCAAAACAGCCTATTCGAAACCCATCCCGCTGGCAAGAAAACGACAGCCTGTCACCCATCGGGCGAACCATCTTCCGCCTGATTGGAATCCGCCCTCGAAACCAGCCGGGCCGCCTCACCCTGACCCGAAGACCTTCTTGCGATGGAAGGTGCCTTGCGGAGACAGCCCCTGCTGAATCGCCTCCTGCACCGCCTGCCCTCCCGCGTCACCGTAGCCATAGACGATGGCCCCGGGGCTGACATGCTTATTCCAGTGGCCCTGGAAAATCTCCGCCAGCTCTTTATTCTTCGCGAGCCGCTTGGGAACCGCGTGATACATGGTGAGTAAATTCCTGCGTTTCCTGAAAAACCTGCCGATGAACGAGGGAAGCGTTCGGCTCAGCCAGGTTTCACTGACAATCGTAACGTGCCGGGGAATCATATACCGGGGGTTGTCAAGAGGGCCCAGGGCCTGCTGCATCGCCTCGGCGAAGACCCCTGACGACTTTTCGTCGGCGCCCTTGCCCCTCAGGTAGAATCTCAGCCAGCCCCCGCCCCGGTCGCCGCCGGCGTGGGCCGTGTCGCGCGACAGCTCGCCCGCGTCCTGCAATGACCGCACCACCACCAGCGCGATCGCATTGGCGAGCGTGTCGTTGTTCCATTCGGTCAACGCGAGACGCTTGAACGGAGGAAACTCTCCGCCGCCAAGCCTGACCTTCGCCTCCACGGCGTCCCGTGGAGTCTCATCGAAGGGAGTCCCGACCTTCCACAGCCCGCGGGCCTCGGACCGCCGCCCCGCCCGCTGGATCATCTCCTCGTTAAAGAGCTCCAACCTTTCAGAGACGCCCTTCGGGAGCGCATCGGTAAACGCCGCGTGCACGTGACCAACCCCCTGCTCAATCGCGCCGTCATCGCAGACTCCGTAGAGCTGGGAGTGCTTGCGCTTGAACCGCTTGTAATCATCAAAACCCCGCCTGAACTCCTCGGCCAGGCAGACCACGTCCCAGTTGTTGGCGACCTTCTCCAGCCAGTCCTTGTCGAGGCGAAACGACCGCCCGCGCAGCTGGTTGATGCTCATGCTGGTGGTCACGGTGGTCAGGTCGACGAGCACGTTGATACGGCTGGCATCCCAGCCTTCCCCGAGAAGTCCCCGCGTGCCAACAAGGCACCTGGTCACGCCCTCCTGGAACGCCTCGGTGATCATCTGGGTGTAGTGCCTCGGCCGCCAGTGCTTGCCGCCGCCCTTGATTTCGTAGTAGCCGTCTCGTTCCACCGGAGCCAGGTCGATCTCGAGGTCGAGGTCGCCGATCCATCGCTCAAAATACGGCAGGATTCGCGGCAGGAGATCGTCGTCCACCAGCACCGTGGAGCCAGTCATGAACACCGGGTCGAGAGCATCGGTCTCCGGATCGGTCAACAGCGCCCGGAACGCGGCAACCGCCCCGCCGGCCTCTTCATCCAGCACGCCCTCGACCAGGGCCGTAGCAGAGGTCTTCTCGAAATCGGTGACGAGAACGGCCCGCAGCCGATCGCCCAGCACGCGATGCTCGGCCTTGAGAATCACCTTCACCGCTTCGAGCTTGGCCGAGGCGTAGGCCATCACCCTGCCAACCGGGGAGGCGCACGCCCGCATACCGGTCTCGGTGATCTGGGTGCCCATCATCCGCAGCCGGCTGATCGCCTTCTCGGCAAGCGCCTGGTCCTCTGGATTGGGAGACCGCCTGAGACCGTGCCGGATATATCGATCGAGGAGCGCGATGAGCCGCTCCTCCTCCGGCCAGTCGGCGGCGAGAAGCCCGGTGCCGGGAAAGGGAACTCCCGCCGGCAGTTCCCGCCCCGCAGCCTCGAGGTGCAGCCTTGCCGCATCGGCGAAGACCTCGTCCCGGCGGCGAAAGCTCGCCCAGTCCTTCGCCTTCCCTCCCGGTAGCCGGAGCCCGCCAAGCACATCCTCCAGCCAGCCATCAAGCCCGGGAACCCGCGCCGGCTCTCCCGCCGGTGGAGATGGAGGGTCGCCCCTGAGCTCCGCGACCAATTCCCCGAAGTCTTCATCTACCCCGGCGATATACCGCAGCTCCTCCACCGATGGCCGCACAAAATAGGCGAGGTCCTGGTACGGAGCGAGGTTGCCATCGCGAACCAGCGCCGGCACAGGAACCTCGTAGTCGATCGGCCCGAAGAAGGCGCGGTAACGCTCTGCGTCATCAGAATCGGCATCATCGAAATCGGGCGGCGTGGCGGTCAGCCCGAGAACCACTGGATCATCGAACAGCCCCCGCACCTCGCTCAGCACCCGGCCCCAGTGACGCAGGAGATGATGGCACTCATCAAGCACGATGAGCCCGACCCCCGCTTCGACAAGGCGATCGAGGTTTTCGCGAGCGCTCGCGGCCAGCGAGCCCAGCACCTTTCCACCACGAACGTCCGCGTCGCGCACCTTCTTGCGATACGTCCCGAGCCGCTCGCCATGGTAGCTCGCGTTGCTCGCCTGGAGCCCGGCGATCCAGGCATCGGCGGTCTCCGGATCCTCCGCTTCGCCCTCGGCGATGAGCGTCTCGACCCAGAGAACCCTGGCCCGGGCATCGAGGTCCTCGTCGCCGCGGCGCGGCAGGGTGACGGACTGGTAGGTGAGCGAGGTGAGGATGCCAGGGCTCGATGGATTCGTAACCACCGCTTCCTCGTATCCATCCAGCTCAAAAAGCTCCTTCGCCCGGGCGGTCCACTGGGCCTGGATCGCCGAGTTCGGGCTGAGAACGAGGGCCGGCCGCTTCACGAGATCCGCCCAGACGTAGAGTCCGAGCACCGTCTTGCCCGAGCCGGGCGGGGCGACGATGTGAAGCTCGCGTTCACCCGCCTGCAGCTGCTTGCGGATAATCCGTACGGAGGCCTCCTGCGAGGGTCGCAGGGTACCGTCGAATCGTACGTTGCGGAGGCGTTCGGGCATGACAGACCTTCAGGTTTCTGGGGAAAGACACCGGCGATGTCGCGCATCCGGCATCTTTGCGGTCAACGAGTGCTCCACCGAGGGTAAACCTCCGCACGGAGATCATCCACAACGCCTTGGGCGTTCGCCGCGCCCCTGGACGTCTCTCACTGATCCCCGGGATCATCCACGATATCGATGTCGATCCTGATGTCCATCGGCGGTGGAGAAGGAGGCTGGGAAGCTCCTTCTTCCTCGCCTGTTTTCTCCTCTGGAGGGTCCACCGCGCCGTTTTCGTCCGGCCCTTCCTCCCCGGCGGCCTTTCCTGATTTTCGGGCGGCAATGACCTGGTCGTAGACCTCCAGGACGCCGTTGACTCCGAAGTAGCCGACCAGCCACAAAGCCACGCCAACCTTGACCGCCCCCTCCACCCCACCGACAAAAGCTCCGATGGTTCCTCCGACACATGCCCCAACACAGGATCCTATACAACCATATCCCTGTCCTGCGAGCGCCATGTCAACTCCCTGTCCAACACTTCCGGCAAACCGGGAGTTTAAGGGAGGCCATCTCCCCTGGCAAGTAGCGGTGATTGCCATCAAGCGGAAATCTCGCGCAAGCGACCGACCTCCTTCTAAACGCCCGCACTCAAGTTGTCAGAACTTGGTACACTAACCCATAAAGGAGTTGGATATGAAAATCGCCCTGGCCGCGGCTCTGTTCTGTTTGACATTCATCCATCCCCTCACGCCCGCCCCCTGCGCCGACAAACCCAACATCGTCCTCTTTCTCGTCGATGACATGGGCTGGATGGACAGCACGCCCTACGGCTCAAAGTATTACGAAACGCCCAGCATGGAGCGACTCTCACGGCAGTCGATGCGCTTCACGAATGCCTACGCCCATCCTCTCTGCTCCCCGACCCGGGCATCGATCCTGAGTGGACAGTACCCATCGAGACACGGCGTGACTTCCGCCACGGGCCACCAGCCCCCGAAACCCGGAGGCCAGGCACGCTATCCTAAATCAGCTCCACCCACGAAGCCCCTGGTCTACGCCGCCAGCAGGAATCACCTCGACCCCGGGCTGATCACACTCCCCGAGGTCCTGCGCGAGGCGGGCTATCGAACGGGGCACTTCGGTAAGTGGCACCTTGGATTGAACCAGGAGAACTGGCCTGAGAAGCACGGCTTCGAGGTCGCCTTCCACGCCCAGCCCAGCCCCGGGCCACCCGCCTCCAACTACTTCTCGCCCTATGGCGTCCAGGAAACAGGGGCGCCGAGCAACAGGCGCCCCGTTGGAACCATCACAGATGGACCCGAGGGTGAATACATCACCGACCGTCTCACCGACGAGGCGCTCAGCTTTATCGAGACCAACAGCAAGAAACCTTTTTTCCTGAATCTCTGGCACTACGGAGTCCATGGCCCCTGGGGGCATAAAGAGAGCTACACCGCGAAATTCGCCAAAAAGACCGATCCTCGCGGGATGCAGCGCAACCCCGTCATGGCCTCGATGCTGAAGAGTATTGACGAGAGCCTGGGACGTGTCCTCGACAAGCTTGACAAGCTGGGGCTTGCCGAGAACACGATCTTCATTTTCTACTCGGACAATGGAGGCAACACCCACAGCAACAGGGACGACACCGGCAGGTTCGGGAACCTGCTCAAGAACCGCGTACCCTGGGCCCTGAGCTACCGGAAATGGGCCGGGAAAGAATACCCGACCAACAATGCTCCACTGCGCGAGGGCAAGGGGAGGATCTACGAGGGTGGGCAGCGCGTGCCGCTGATGGTTCGCTGGCCCGGGCACATCAAGCCCGCAACGACCAGTCCCGAAATCGTCGCCGCCATCGATCTATACCCTACCCTCCTGGACGCGCTGAAGATCTCGAAGCCTGCCAGGCATATCATCGATGGAGAATCGATTCTGCCGATCCTCCAGCAGCAGGGCACCCTGCGGCGCAAAGCCTACTTCACCTGGTTCCCGCACCTGGTCCCCGCTGTTTCGGTCCGCCGGGGAAACCTCAAGCTCATCCGCCGTTTCGAACCACACCCCAGATACCCGGAAACCCTGGAGCTCTACAACCTCGAGGAGGACCCCGGTGAGACGCGGAACCTCGCCGCTCAACTGCCCGCGAAGGTAAGTGAGCTGCAACGCCTGATCGATGGCTTCGTAAAAGAAACCGGCGCGCTGTATCCGAAGCCCAATCCCGCTTACAATCCAGAAGCGAAATCAACGCATCAGAAGACCAAGCCCAGTCGCCCGACACCGGATGAGTTTCTCCGTCGGCGCGACAAGAACAAGGACGGCTCGATAACCCTGGAGGAATTCATCGGCGACCCGAAAAACCGCGACGTGCCGGCGCTGGAAAGGCAATTCAGCCGGCGCGACCGAAACGGGGATGGAAACCTCACCCTCGATGAATTGAAGAACACTAAACGAAAAAAGGAAAAAGATTCATGAGCAAAAAACTTTCACGCCGTAGATTCATTCAATCGACAGCGGCATCCACCGCCGCCGTGAGCATCCCCTCGATCCTGCACTGCCGCTCACCCAACAGTAAGCTCAATGTCGGCCTGATCGGCGTTGGCGGCCGTGGGCGGGGCCATGTCAACGCTTGCAAAAACGAGAATATCATCTCGCTCTGTGACGTGAATTACAACAACCTCAAGGGTGCCCAGAGAATCGCCCCCAATGCCCGTACCTACAAGGATCTGCGCGATTTCTGCGGCAAGCTCGACGATCTCGACGCGGTGGTCGTCTCGACGACAGAACACACCCACGCCTTCGCCACCCTGCCGGCCCTGAAGGCCGGCAAGCACGTCTACTGCGAAAAGCCCCTCACCCGCGACGTCCACGAATGCCGGATCATCACCGAGGCGGCGGCCAAGGCCAAGGTGCAGACCCAGATGGGAACGCAGATCCATGCCGGTGAGAACTTCCGGCGCGTGGTCGAGCTCATCCAGGCCGGCGCCATCGGGCCTGTCACCGAGGTGCACACCTGGGTAAGCCGCGCCTGGGGCTGGCAGAGCAAGGCGGATGCCAAGAAGAACCGCGACATCATGTCCACCCAGGACACGCCCAAAAAAGGCAAGCCCGTACCTGAGATACTCGACTGGGACCTGTGGATCGGCCCCGCGCCGCACCGCCCCTTCCACTCCGATTATTTCCCCGGACCGCGCTGGTACCGCTGGTGGGATTTCGGCAACGGCACCATGTCGGATCTCGGCAGTCATCGAAACGACCTGCCGTGGTGGGCGCTGAAGCTCGATGTGCCGCTGACGATTGAGCCCCTCTCCGGCCCCAAGCCTCACCACGACATCGCCCCGGCCTCGATGAGCGTCAAGTACACCTTCGGCGCCCGCGGCGACGGCTACCCGGCGCTCGAGCACACTTGGTACCAGGGCACCGAGAAACCAAAGATCTGGCGCGAGGGCGGAATCCCCAAATGGGGCAACGCCACGCTCTTCATCGGTGAAGATGGCATGTTGCTGTCCGATTACGGCAAACACATCCTCCTGCCGGAGAAGAAATTCAAGGACTTCAAGCGCCCGCCGCGCTCGATCGCGCCCTCCCCCGGCCAGCAGGCCGAGTGGATTCGCGCCTGCAAGGGCGAGGGACCCGAGGCCCTGTGCCACTTCGCCTACGCCGGCCCCCTGACCGAGGCCAACCACCTCGGCAACGTCGCCTACCGCGCCGGGAAGAAGCTGGAATGGGACGCCAAGAACATGAAAATCCCCAACGCGCCGGAAGCCGAGAAGTACCTCGGCCGCAGCTACCGGGAGGGGTGGAAGCTGACCTGAGCCGGACGGCAAGGGTGTTTGCGACGATTTGCGGATGATGAAGAACACGACCCTTATCCTGTGCGGCCTGGCTTTTGCCCTGGGACTGCCATCTCTTCATGCTGCAAAACAGCCCAACATTCTCCTCTGCATTTCAGACGATCAGTCCTATGCCCACACCGGGGCCGCCCATAACCAGGTGGTCAAAACGCCCGCCTTTGATCGGGTTGCCCGTGAGGGCATTCATTTCTTTAACGCTTTCTGTAACGCCCCCACCTGCGGGCCATCACGAAGCGCGATCCTGACTGGGCAGCCGATCTGGCGTCTGGAGGAAGCGGGCAATATCCACAGCACACTGCCCGCCAAATTCAAAACCTACACGGAGTTGCTGAAGGATGCGGGCTACTCCATCGGCTTTACCGGCAAGGGCTGGAGCCCCGGGCGGCTCGAACCCGGGGGCCGCAAAAGCAATCCCGCCGGGACGGAGTTTAACCGCCGCAAACTGAAGCCGCCCTTCAGGAGCATGACCAACAGGGACTACGCGGCAAACTTCGAGGACTTCCTCGCCCAGGTCGGCAAGGACCAGCCCTTCTGCTTCTGGCTGGGGACACATGAGCCTCATCGCGGCTACGAAAAAGGAGCGGGCAAGCGCACAGGGAAAGACCCAGCCCGGGTCACCGTGCCCCCGATCTTCCCCGACCACCCCATCGTGAGAAACGATCTTCTCGATTACTTCGTGGAGATCGAACACTTCGACACGATGGTAGGCCGCGCGATCGCCACCCTGGAAAAAAGAGGCCAGCTCGACAACACCATCGTGGTGGTCACCAGCGACCACGGCATGCCCTTTCCCCGCGCCAAGGCCAGCCTCTACGACGCGGGAACACGCGTTCCGCTGGCCATTCGCTGGCCCGGGGGAATCAAGAACCCGGGGCGCCCCTATGGCCGCATGATCAACCTCAGCACCCTGGCGCCCACCTTTCTGGAAGCTGCCGGGCTGGAGGTCCCCGAAACGATGAAGCAAGATCCGGAAAATTTCCCTGTGATCAACAGCCTGGCGGCAGCCTTCAGCAACCTGGGACATACCGAGAGGAGACTTTTTACGGATTTTTCCGCCGCCTTCATCGCCCTGGAACGCCACGATGGTTGCCGCAAGGGAGGCAAGGGCTATCCCTGCCGTGCCATCCGCACACACAAATATCTCTACATCAGGAATTACGAGCCCAACCGCTGGCCGGCTGGCGACCCCGACCGCAGGGTCTGCGCCCGCGACATCCCCTTTGGCGAGGTGGATTCCTCCCCCACCAAGAAGCTGCTCATGGACAATAAGGACAAGCCCGGCTTCAAGCGCCTTTACGACCTGGCCTTCGCAAAGCGCCCGGGCGAGGAGCTCTACGATGTGCGCAAGGATCCCGGCCAGATGGTCAACGTGGCGCTTCATCCCGAGTACGCCGAGGCTCGCAAAAAACTCAGCGCCCGGCTGCAGAAACACCTGGCTCGAAACGGGGATCCGCGCGCCCTCGGCCGGGATGCCCCCTGGGACTACTATCCCTACTACGGCCTACGGCGGAATAAAGACTGGAAGGTCGATCCCAAGCCGGAGAAGTAACCATGAAAAGCCTGCTGCTATTTATCTGCCTGCTTGCTGTGCCGCCGCTATCCGCCCGGGACAAGCCCAACATTGTCTTCATCCTCGCGGACGACCTCGGCTACGGGGATCTCGGCTGCTACGGACAGGAGAAGATCAAGACGCCGCGCCTCGACCAGATGGCTCGCGAGGGCATCCGCTACACCAGCCACTACTCCGGGCACAACATCTGCTCGCCCTCTCGCTGCGCGTTGATGACCGGCAAGCACATGGGACACGCCTCGGTCACCGGCAACGGCGGACGACTGAGAGCCAACGATGTAACGATCTCGATGCTCTTGAAAAAAGCAGGCTACAGGACCTGCATGATCGGCAAGTGGGGCCTCGTTGGAAGGCCCGGCCACCCCGGCAGCCCGAACCAGAAGGGTTTCGACCACTTCTTCGGCTTTGATAACCAGGGCTTCGCCCACTTCTACTACCCGGAGTATCTCTGGCGCAACGACCAGAAAGTGCCCTACCCGAAGAACCACGACCTGCGTGTTAAGGGTGAATACAAAAAAGGAGCCGGAACCTACAGCCACGACCAGCTGACCAGCGAGGCCATCGGCTGGATCAGGGAGAACAAGGAGGGTCCCTTCTTCCTCTATCTGCCCTACTGCATTCCCCACGCGGAGCTGACCGTCCCGGAGGATTCACTGGCGCCCTACCTGAAGCTTGGCTGGAAGGAAAAGCCGAAGATCGTCGGCACCGGCAACACCGGTGG
The DNA here is from genome assembly GCA_963579555.1 of Planctomycetes bacterium UBA1146. GTDB lineage: Bacteria > Planctomycetota > UBA8108 > UBA8108 > UBA8108 > UBA8108. The sequence continues at coordinate 15,046 of CAUZHA010000040.1, read as the reverse complement.
AGGAGGCTACGGCAGCCAGTACAAGAAGGGCTATTGCGGCCAGAGCCATCCGCTGGCGACCTACGCTGGAATGATCTCGCGCATGGACCGAAGCATCGGAAAAATTCTCGACCTGCTCGATGAGCTGAAGCTGAGTGAAAACACCCTGGTTATTTTCAGCAGCGACAATGGCCCGTCGCCCGAGGGGGGACAGAGCCTCAAATTCTTCAACAGCGCCGGCCCGCTCTCCGGCGCCAAGCGCACCTGGCGCGAAGGCGGGATCCGGGTTCCGATGATCGCGCGCTGGAAAGGAACGATCAAGCCCGGGCGAACGAGCGCCCACCCGAGCGCGTTCTGGGACTTCCTGCCGACGGCCTGCGAGATCGCCGGGATCGAGACGCCGGCCGGCATCGACGGAATCAGCTACCTGCCGGATCTGCTCGGAAAAGCCGAAAAACAGAAACGCCATGAATACCTCTACTGGCCCGGGGCCATCCGAGTCGGCCGCTGGAAGCTGCTTCGCTTCGGCCGGGATCGCTTCGCTCTCTTCGACCTGCAGGAAGACATCGCTGAAAAGACCAACCTCGCTGCACAAAAACCCGAGCTGGTAAGCCGCTACAGAAAATATTTTGATATGGCAAGAAAGTAGCAACCAGCGGTATGGCGAAGGCGAGGCCGACCGACAAGGTGCTCCCTGTCGTGTTACAATCCCCCTCGCATAAGAATCCACAGCCGAGAACGCCTGCACCAGGAAAGATAAATGCGATCCATCTTCACCCTGCTGATCACCCTGAATGCCTCCCTGGTCGCCCAGGACAACTGGTCCCAGTTTCGCGGACCGGCCACGGACGGCCACGCCCGCGGCGACCTGCCCCTGAGCTGGAATGAAAAGACCAACATCGTCTGGAAAGCGAAGGTTCACGACCGCGGCTGGTCGTCGCCGGTGATCTGGAAGAACCAGGTCTGGCTGACCACGGCACTTGAAAACGGGCACAAGCTCTTTGCCGTCTGTCTCGACAGGAAGTCGGGAAAGGTCATTCACGACCTTCATATTTTTGATGTGAAGAAGCCGCAACGTGTTGCCGCGATCAACTCCTACGCATCACCAACCCCGGCCATCGAGGAGAACAGGGTCTACCTTCATTACGGTACCTACGGAACAGCATGCCTTGACACCTCAACGGGCCGGACGATCTGGGCCCGGCGCGACCTGAACTGTGATCATGAGGCAGCTGCCGGGCCGGGCGGTTCCATCTTCCTCATGGGAGATCTGCTTATCATGAACGTCGATGGCAGGGATGTGCAGTACGTGATCGCGCTCGACAAGGCTACCGGAAAAGACCTGTGGAAGACCACCCGCTCCGCCAACTACAGCAAGGTTCCCGTCAACCAGCGAAAAGCCTATTGCACGCCGACACTCATCCCCTGGAAAGGCGGCCACCAGCTTGTCAGCCCTGCCGCCAAGGCCGTGGTCTCCTACGACCCGGCCAACGGAAAAGAGCTCTGGAAGGTCCTCCACAGGGGCTGGTCGATCGCTCCGCGCCCCATCTTCGGACACGGGCTGGCCTTCGTGATCATGGACCATGATCGACCCGAGCTCTGGGCCATTCGCCCGGGCGGGAGAGGAGATGTGACCGAAAGCCACATCGCCTGGAAACAGAAACGCGGGATGCCGGCGAGATCATCTCCAGTCCTGGTTGATGGCCTGATCTTCGCGGTCAACCACGATGGCATCGCCTCCTGCCTCGACGCCAAAACGGGCGCGGTCGTATGGAAAAATCGGCTGAAAGGAGATTATTCAGCTTCCCTGCTCCATGCAGGCGGTCGAATCTACTTCTTCAACGAAAACGCGGCCTGCACGGTGATCAGGGCCGCCAGGCAGTACGAAATCCTCGCGAACAACTCTCTTGGCGGGGAGCGGCTCATGGCCAGCCCGGCGGCCGCGGGCAATTCACTGTTCGTGCGCACCGAGAAGCACCTCTACCGCATCGAGCGTTCTTCGAGGTAATACCAATTTCAGAAAGAGGCCGCGGCTTTCAATTCCGTCGGACCCCACCTCCCGGCTCAATGGACGCCCTTGTCTACTCCAGAGGTCCCTGCTCAGGCATCATCCTGCGGAGGCGGCGGAGCAGTATCCGGGGATCCTTCAGGCTGCTGTTCTTTCGTGCTTTTCACTGTCTTCTTCCCGGCTTTCCTGCTGCGGGCCTTCCGCCACGCCCTGGTGTAGGCTTCCTTCTTCGGTAAAATATAAACGTGCTCGTGTCCGTACTCCACGAGGATAAGGCCAAAGAACGCCATGACCCAGCTGCCACCGATCGTCAACACCGTAAGGCCTCCCTCGGTCACGAAGCTGCCCCCCTCTAAATATGCAGCCCATGGCAGCCAGACTCCATAGGCGGCCGCCAGGGGAAAAACGGAAAGGACCAGTAAAATCAAACCTCCAACGATGACGGCGAAGAGCTGCGTGAGGAATGTGGCGAGCCATCCTCCAACATCTTCATCCTCTTCAGCCTCCTCTTCGTCTTCCTCCCAGTCTTCAACTCTCTCGACCCCACCCTTGACGTAGTGGCTGTAATTTTTGGGCAACCGAGAAAAACTGAACTTGATGGCCAGGTAGGCCCCCCCGGCAAAAATGAGAAACAGGACCGCCGCCGCAATCGCTCCCCCGACAGTCAGGTCTCCGAGGCAATAATAGGCAACGACGCTCGACAGATGCGCGCACACAAAAGCCAATCCCGTAAGACCTACAAGAAGATTAATAATCATACCGTTTGCCGCCAACACTTCCAGATAACTGGTTGAGCCGCTTTTTGCACTACCCGCAGTCCGGCTGGACTCCTGTAAATCCCTGTCCCGAGTGGGCTCAAGGTTCCTAGTGTCCGACTCGCTCATCTCTTAGTGATTTTCATTAGCTTTGGCAGCTTTGTACGGAGTGTCAAGCAACGATTCCAGACCCGGCTGGGCTATTGACCCAGCAGGCAAGGGGAAAGTGCCGCCGGTTGCAGAGCGCCCTGAATATCGCTTAGGCTGGTAGAAATGTTCAGCCGTCGACAAAGGGCTTTGCCGAGCCTGCCCATGAAAATACGAATCATCCTGTCCATCCCGGCCATTTATGCCGCTGTGAATCTCTCAGCCCAGGAGACGCCCAGGCCCTTCGCAGACTACCCGGACCCGATCGCCGCCTATCTCGAACGCATCCAGCAAGGCAGGCAGGAGCATGCCTTCAAGGCCGACGCTGATTTCAGTCAGTGGCAAAAACGCGCTCGGCGGGCTCTCATTGAACTCACCGGGCTCAAGCGAATAGGCAAAGACCTGGCCGGCTTCGAACCGGAGGTCAAGCTGGGAAAAGCGGACGCAACTCCGGACTCCTTCACCCGCGCGCTCTGCTCGATCGAGACCGAACCGGGAGTGGTCATCCCCTTTTATCTCCTGGTGCCGAAGGATGCGAAAGCAGACCGGCTGCGGCCGCTCCTGCTCTGCCCGCACGGCCACGACAAGCTCGGGCTCCACTCCTACGCCGGTGCCTTTAAAGATGAAAAGCACCGCGCGAAAATCCTCGCCAATGAAGGTGATATCGGCGCACAGGCGGCGCGCAGAGGTTTCGTGGTGATCGCCCCGGCCACCCGCGGACTGGCCGCTGAGCTTTCAGTGCCTGATCCGAAAAACCGCCACGGGAACCGCCCCTGCCGCGCGCAGCTCATGCACTGCCTGCTGGGAGGCCGGACCCCAACAGCCGAGAGAGTCTGGGACATGCAGCGCCTGCTGGACTGGGCGCAGAAGCATCCGCTCGTCGACCCGGCACGTATCGTGATGACCGGCAATTCGGGCGGCGGGGTCCTCACCGCCTACACCGCCGCCATTGACCCGCGAATCCGGGTGGCGATCCCCAGTTGCTCTTTCACCTCGGTCATGAGCAGGGAAGGATTCATCTTCCACTGCGATTGCTGCCTGGTGCCCGGGCTGCGCGACTGGGGAGACTGGAAGGAGCTGGGCGGACTCGTGGCGCCGCGCCACCTGTTGATCGTTCACGGAGTGAGCGATGGCCTGCACCACCGGCCCACTGTGCAAAAGCTGGGCGGTGAGCTGAAGAACATCTTCAAGACGGCGAACGTACCCGGCCGCACGGCCCTCGAGTGGGGCAACAGCGGGCACCGTTTTTATCCCGCGAAGATGTGGCCCTTCATCGAGAAGGCGATCGCTGAAGAAAAATAGAGGTCTGCAAGAACTGGCCCGGGGCGCGGCCCTGGAATCGCCGGCATCGAGGCGCCTGTCTTGGCCGCCCGCCCTCTTTCCGATACAATGATCCAAGATCACCATCAATACTGGACACACAGGCGCGAGAGCCGGAAGAGAATTGTGATGCAAGAAAAGGACTACTTATATTCCTCCAGAACGATCGCCCGGGCAGCAGAGTTCGTAGGCTGGTCGATGGTCTTCTTGGCAGTCTTGATCGGCCTGGCGTTTCTGAGCGCGGCAGTATTCCAGGGGTCTATCGGAGTCGCCATGTTCTTGAGTGGACTCCTCCCAAGCCTTGCCGGCGGGCTGCTGCTGGTCGTCTCGGGCCGAATATTGCGAGTGGTAACCCAACATTCCAACGCCCTATCCGAGCTGATCCAGAAAGAGAACTGACGCCTCCGCTACCGCTCATCCATCCGGAGGCCCTCTCCAGGGCGCGCGGGCGGCAGGATTCGAACCTGCGATCTTCCACCCCCAGCGGGAAGCTTCGCGCCCCGGAAGCCACAGCCGTAAATGAATCGCTCTATAGCGAAAAACCTTCCAGCAATTGCCAGCACACCAGCTGCATACGCGGAATGTGGAAAGGGCCTTTCCAGAGGTTACCTTTCAGTGTCGAGCTGATACTACCGTCACGGTGCAGGTACCCGAACCACTCACCTTGCCCGGGATCCGGAAAATGCCGGTGGGCCCAGTCATGGACCTGTCGATGCCAGGCGGCGTACTTCGGGTCGCCTGTCAGGGTAAAGGCGAGCAAGGTGGCGATAATCGCCTCGGCCTGCGGCCACCAGAACTTCATGTCGTGCCAGTACTCCTGCACCGGGCCGCCCTCGAGATCGACGAAATACAGGATGCCGCCGTGTTCATCGTCCCAGCCCCTCGCCCAGCTCCAGTCGAGCATCCGGCAGCCTGTCTTCACCAGGTCGTCATCGTCACGAAGCTTGCCCTCCTGCAGGATGAACCAGGCGCCTTCGATCGCGTGCCCGGGGTTCAGCGTGCGACCATCGAAATGGTCGATGATCTCCCCGTTGGACCCAACGGTTTCCATCACACACTGGATATCCGGCTTGAGATGGTCGCGGCAAATAGCCTCGATGCTTCGATCGATCCATTCGTCGGCATTCGGCAGGTTGATGGAATCGCGAAGCTCCTGCGCCGTGGCGATGGTGATCATGGGGAAGCCGAGGCTCTTCATGGGACGGACGTCGGTAAACTTAGGATCGACTCCCTTCGGATCCAGGTTGTGGTCAATGAAGCCCTGGAATGCCCTACGGGCTTTCTCCGCATAGAGCTCCTCGCCCGTTGCCTTGAAGAGCTCACCGTAAGCGATCGCGGCGAAGCTTTCGGAGAACCCGTAGCGTCGCTTGCGAAGCGGCTCGCCTTCACGAGTCACGTGGAACCACATCCTGCCGTCAGCCGGATCGAAACAGTGCTCATCTATGAACTTCGCTCCGTGCTTCGCCAGCTCGAGCCATTCATCGCGCGCCTCGACGTTGTTATACAGCTCCCCCAGCAACCACGTGAACCGCCCCTGTTGCCAGGTGCCCTTGTCCGTGTCGACGATGCTGCCGTCGCGGTCAAGCGCAGTTATGAAGCCGCCATGCTCCCGGTCGACGGCGTGCTTTATCCAGAACGGCAGGACATCCTCCAGCAGACCGCTGCGGTAGGTCCGGATCAGCTCTTCCCGGCCAGTGATGTCTATTGTCATCTCTCTCGCGTTCCCCGGCCGCGCCAGCTTTAAACTCCGGAATTATAACGCTCATAGACCGCAAGACCCCGCCAACAGCCTGAGCGCTGCATTGATCAGGGGAGGATCTTTTCGTGGGCCGGCCTACAGGTCTTTCAGCGCCTGGCGATAGGCCGCCAGCGCCTGCGCATGGTTACATTTCTCTTTTTCCAGGAACGACAAGACTGCGCGAACAGCCTCTTTGTCTTTCGGGATGGGCAGCCTGGCGATCCTCGCGAACATCTTGTTTTTTACGGTCGTATTGTAGAGCCCCTCGGCGGGACAGCCGGGCTTACCGCCAACGGCCCCCAGCGCCGCAAGGAAATCCTTCCAGAAGAGTATCTGCTCTTGCGCCGAAGCGGCCGTATCCTGCGCCGCGTCAACCAGCAGAAAGTTGTAGACGTTCCGGGCAAGGGTACTCTTCAGGAGCTTCATACCGTGAGTTTGGCGCTGGCCCTCCGGCAGCAGACGAAAAACGGCATGGGCCACCGTGCCATCGAGGTAGGACTGCAGGCTGTAGTTCACTCCCCATGCCAGGCTCTGGTGGTATACCATGGGCTTGCGGTTATGAAACTCGATCTCATAGCCGTTTCTTCTGTTGATCCGCCGGAACTTGGAGGCAAAGGGCCACGGCGTAAACGGCCCCGTTTTTTCGTCGCCCCCCGTGGCGTATTGCCCGCCCTGGCAGCGATAGGTCCTGGTTTTCGGATCGTAGCGGAAGGCCACCATGGCGCAATGACCCGGCTGGGTGGCCTGGGAAGCGGGGATACCGAGGGTATTGTGCCCGCGCGCGGAGATGGAGCCCATCGTTCCGCACACGCCTCCGTCCTTCAGCATGATCTGGATCGTAGCGTAGGTGAAGGGGTAGGGCGTCAAGCGGCGCGCGGATTGCATGGCCTGCTGCTGGGCGATGCCGCCGATGTATTCACCATACTGGTGAAATTCACCCTTGTCTCGAAACGCCACCCACCGCTCCTCGCGTTCGCGCAGGGGCTGGCGGTCCGCCGCCAGCATGGTCAAAAGCGGCCAGGGAGCGGTCAGCGGGAATCGAGGCCATTTGCGCTTGGCCTGCAGCTTCGGTGGAAATTTGTACTCGTAATTCCGGATCAGGTAGGCGCACCTCTCCGCCGGCGTAGGGAAGGCGTCACGATTGGCGGGCATCAGGCCCTTGGCCTCATAGGCCATTCGAAACAGGAGGTAGGCCTCGTTGACCTTCCTGTACTGCTCGCCGCGGACCATGTCCTTGCTTTTCCAGTGGACGATCCGCTCACCGCAATCAATCCGGGTATCGTGCCCCCTGGACTTCATGTAGGCATTGAACTTCGCCTGGAGCTCCCGGCTGGCCAGGACATCCGCGGCGTAAAGGGTCCGTGTGCGCTTCGTCGTGGCCTGGCCTTTTTTGCGCTTCTGCTTTCCGGGAGAGGGAATGGCGATGCCCTTCTTGTCATATCTCAGCTCGGGAGCACCCTTTGAATCGACCAGGACCTCTTCCTCGATGGTGTTCTCGTTGAGGAAATTGATGATGTGGTCGTTCATGTCGAGCTTGCGCCCCGGCTCCTTCGTATCGACCGGCTTGCGAGGATCACCGGGAATGACCAGCTTCAGCGGTTTGCGGGGTTTGATATCGGCTTCCATACCCTCCTTGGAACTGACAAGAGCTGCCGCCAGGGCCAGCTGGCGATATTTCTCAAACCTATTCTTCCCCAGGTCCAACCGCAACGAGTACAGCCACAACAAGACGTCCTCGGGTTTGTCATGAGCGGCATAGACGCCGGCTGCAATTTCCGGATCTGCATCAACCCACGCCAGGAAATCGCCCGGGAGAGATTTCCCCTTAACCTTCAGCTCTCGAAGCGCCTGCTGCCTGGCATAGGCAAGAAATGCCCGCCGCAGCGTCGGTGTGAATTCGAACCCCTCGGCCGCGCAAACGCGCAGGAGCTCGCCTTTGGCGAGATCAGCCTGGGGAACTGCGCGGTTTTCAGCCGCATGCGCGTGCATCCGCGGGGCGCCAGGCCCCGCCACCAGATGAACAATAACCCCGAGGAGCGCCGCATTGAAAACCAGCGCCAATACGACAATGCGTTTCATGTCCGTACCCTCTCTATGTATCAGTTGAACCAGCCCATAGCCTATGCGAGGCCATGGACGGGAGCAAGAGGAGGGTGGCGCTCCCACTTCCAGGGAGCCGGCAGCTATGTTCGCCGGGTCACCTATGGGCTCCTCGAGGTTTACTCCTTGAGACCCGGCAGCAAAGCCCAGGAGAGCGAGACACGGAAGCTCCCTGCAAACGCCCGGTTACAAGCTCTTCTTTTTTTTCCCGGAAGGTTCAGAACGCCGCCGGGGCTTCTGAGGGGCCTCTCCATACTTCTTCGCCCAGCCGCGAATCACCTCTTGTGCCGCCGGGGTTCCGTAGCTGGCAAGCCTGCCTGAGTTGACGATCGATGTTACGCGCCTGGCGAGATCCTTCCGGGCGGTTTCTTTACCGGCGACGTATTTTTCAACCTTGAGGGCGGCTTCCTTGACCTCCTCCTCGGTAGCCTGCTTGTTGAGCAGGCCGCGCAGCAGCGCGGAAAGCTCCGCATCTCCTCCCCGGCCCGCCCCGCCGCGCTGGAGCTTCCTGCGCTGATTCAATTCTCGCATCTTCTGCATCTCGGCTCTTTCCGTTGCCTGGATGTCCTTGAGAGCCGGCGCTTTTTCACCAATTACCGAAGCGATCGCATCGAGTATCCCCTGGCTCAATGCGGCCTGGATCAGGGCGAAGCTGGCCGTTGCCTTGCCCTCCTTTCCGACCAGGAGTGTCAGCGCCACCTTGCGGTTCAGCCCGTAAGCCCCGGGCCCCTCCCGACCATCCCTCGAGACCCCGAGCAGGACGTCCTCCGGAAAATATTCCTGGACCTTCTGAGCCCATTTCATTTTTTCGGCGGGGTCATCGGAGAGAAAGACCAGGGCTACCCGCAAGCCCTTCTTTGCCTTGCTCGATGTGTAGAGGCGCGTCAGGGTCCGGGCCAGGCCAAAGGCCGGACGGGTATATTCGTGAAAGAAAAACAGGACGACAGGCTTTCCTGCCGCCAGGCTGATGAAATCAACCTCCTTCTCTTTGAACTCTCCCCTCACCCCGGTCACCTTGAAAGGGAGAAGCTTTTCTCCGGGCTGGGGCCCTGAGAAGACGGGGTCTTTTGCGCCGGCCGCCTGGAGGGTGAGCAGGATCATGAGCGCAGATAAGCCGCTTACGGAAAAACAACTGCGAGTCATGGAGCTTCCCTCCCGGGTAAAAGAAAAATGCAGGACGGCCAGAGGCCGTACCCTGTTCCGGCTGGTTAGTTTATCCCCGTAGCCGGGAAAACATGTCCAATTTCCGGTGAGCCAGCGGACGATACGTATTGGATTGACAATCAAGACCCGGCGAGCTTCGTGCAGGCTCCATCCCTTACACAATCCGACGAATATCCGGCAGTCATTCTTACGAATTGGAAATACACTGAAGCCCGTTAAGAAACCGGCTTCACCGGATAGAAAGGTGCCTATAAATGAAAAGTATCGCAGTGACCCTGGTCCTAGGAATTCTGTCTGCCTCCGTTGGCTTTGCACAGGAACGCGGGGAAAAGAGAGAACGCCCGGAAGCTCAAAGGAGTGAGCGCAAGACCGAGAGTCCTTCCACGGGGGGGCCGCGGCTGGTATCCAGGGGCCAGAAGGGATGGCGCTACCTCGACACCGGGAAGGCTCCCTCGAAAGATTGGACCGGGGCGGATTTTGACGATTCCAAATGGAAGGTCGGCCAGGCTCCACTCGGCTACGGCGAAGACGACGTGGTGACGGAGCTCAGCTACGGAGACGACGAAGAACAGAAGTTCCCCGCAGCCTATTTCCGGCTGAAATTCAATGTCGATGATCCGGCTGCCGCCCGGCTCTACGCCGGGAGAATTCGAGTCGATGACAGCGCGGTGGTTTATCTCAACGGTAAGGAGGTCAAGCGTCTGCGCATCGGCGAAGATGGAATTGAAGCCGGAAGCTACTCCAGGGTGATCGCCGGGCGGGACTCAGCGGAAGAAGACGAATTCATGGTTTTTCCCGTTCGCCAGGGATCCCTGGTGAAGGGAGAGAACCTTTTCTGCGTCAGCGTCCACCAGGGACACGCCGCCAGCAGTGACCTGTTTCTCGACCTGGAGTTTTTCGACATCTCCAGGGAGGAATATGGCCGCCTCGCCAGGAGCGCTCAACGTACCCGCTCCGCGGAGGCTGAAAGGTACCGGGAGCAGCGGAAGGTCGAGGTCAAGGATCCTGCCGAGTTCAGCAAGTCTCAGGAGAAGCCTCTCTTTTCCGGGCCGCAGCCCGGCGAAAAGCTTCCCTCCTTCAAAGCCATCGGCATTCGGGGCGAGACCGAGGGCAAAGAGCTCGATGCCATCGCCGCGGCTGCAGGAAAGCCACAGCTGCTGATCTTCCAGGACGACAACCGCGTCGGGTTTCGCGGGATCTACGGCATCTCCGGCGCACTTTCGAAGATCGTCGAAAAATCAGAGAAGGGTTTGAGTGTCCAGGTCGTATTTCTCGGTGACGATGCGACTGAGCTCTCAAGCATATTGAAACGTATTGCAAGCCGTCTTCCGGAGGTGATCACTCTCGGAATAAGCCGCGAAGGCCGTGAAGGCCCCGGCTCCTACGGGCTCAATCGCAATGTGTCGATGACGGTCCTGGTGGCAAGAGAAGGCAAGGTGCTCCACAACTTCGCCTTTCAGCAGCCGCTGCTCACCGTTGATCCGCATGTTCTAGGCGGGATCGCCGAGGCGATCGGGGAGAAACGCGAGACGGTCCAGGGCTGGCTGAACGAAGGCGCCGCTGAAGGCGGGCGCACGCGAGGCGGGGCCGCACCGAGGAGGCGTGAGAGAACGCGGGAAGATCCTGAGGCCGGAAGTGAAAAAGCGCGCGAGCCTGGCGGGGAGACGAAAAGAAAAAAGGTTTGAATGCCGCCGCTGGGGTAAAGCCCGGCAGGATCCGGAGAGCCTGCGTCGAGATGATTGGTGAAGAAGGCGAGAAGCTATGAAAATGGCTGAACGAACGATCAAAACAGGCTGGCCAGTTCTCCTGGCCATGGCTTTGACTGCGCTGACCTGTCCGGCAGGATTTGCCGGGGAGGCGGGCCCCTCCACCCCCGCCGGACGGGTTGATTTCGCCAACGACCTGATCCCGGTGTTCACCAAGGCTGGCTGCAACGCCGCCGCCTGTCACGGAGCGGCGATCGGGCGCGGCGGCTTCAAGCTCTCACTCTACGGCGGCAACCCGGCGGCCGACTACGAGGCGATCGTCCGGCAGGTCGAGGGCCGACGCGTCAACCTGGCTCGGCCCGAGGAAAGCCTCATCGTTTTGAAGCCGACGAAACAGATCGCCCACCGCGGAGGGCGCCGCCTTATCGATGGCAAGGAGGGCGCGGAGCTTCTCTTGCGCTGGATCCGGCAGGGAGCCGGCCTCATCAGCAGCCGGAGCCTCGATCGCGTCGAGATCTCGCCGGGGAGGCATGTAGCGGAAAAGCCCGGGGCGTCCATCGAGCTGCGCGCCACTGCTTTTTTCTCCGATGGAAGCAAACAGGACGTGACAAGATGGACTGTCTTCACCGCGGAGGACCCCTCGGCGGTCGAGATCGATTCGGAGTCGGCGGCCGCGAAGATGCTGCGCCGTGGGCGGCAGATCGTGATCGCCCGTTACCTCGACCGGGTGACACCGATCGAGCTGATCGTTCCCTTGTCCGGCTCGAAGCCCGACCTGTCCGCTGAGCCCCGTCGCGGCTTTATCGATCGGAAAATCCTCGACGCACTCTCAACCCTGCGACTGGCCCCTTCCCCTGGGGCCGATGACGCCACCTTCCTGCGAAGAGTGACACTCGACCTGAGCGGCCGCCTGCCCACCGTAGCCGCAGCACGCGCTTTTCTCGCCAGGGCAGATCCGAAAAAGCGCCGGACCGAGATCGACAGGCTCCTGGCTTCGGAAGAATTCAGCGAGTACTGGACTCTCCGGCTGGCAAAGCTCCTGCGGATCCATTCGGGGGCGGATGGGGAGCTCGTCCGGAGCGGGCAGGGAGCGCGCAAGTATCACCAGTGGCTTCACCAGCAGGTCAGGGACAATACCGGTTACGACGAGCTGGCCCGCACAGTGATCCTCGCTACGGGAGACTCACACCTGGTCGGCCCGGCGAACTTCTACCGGACAGTCAAGGGTCCCAGGAAACAGGCCGAGTTCATGAGTGAGGTCTTCATGGGCAGCCGGCTGCGCTGCGCCAATTGCCACAACCATCCCCTCGATCGCTGGACACAGGATGACTACCACGGCCTGGCAGCGATCTTTGCCCGGATTGAAAGCGGGCAGCTCGTCAAGGTTAAGGCTTCAGGCGAGGTGATCCATCCGCGGACCCTTGAGAGGGCCCTCCAGCGAATTCCCGGCGAAGATTTCCTCGGGGCGGACCTGGTCGATGGGCGCGGGAAACTGGCCAGCTGGCTGACCGATCCCGGCAACCCCTATTTCGCCAGGGCCATTGTCAACCGACTGTGGAAGGCGATGATGGGGCGCGGACTGGTGGAGCCCGTGGATGATTTCCGCGCCACCAACCCTCCGACGCATCTGGCGCTCCTCTCCAGCCTGGCCGATGATTTCGTGAAAAACGGCTACGACCTGCGTCACACCCTGCGCACGATCGCGCTCAGCGCGGCTTATTCGCGCAGTTCAAAGGCAAGCGAGGAAAACAAGTCCGATGGAAGTTTCTATTCCCATGCCCTGCGCCAGGAGCTGGAGCCGGAGGTGCTCGCCGATGCGATCTCCGATGTCCTCGGGGTCGCAGGCAGCTACGGCGAAGAGCCGAAGGGAACCCGCGCCGTGACCCTGGTTGATCCGAAGACGAGATCTGTAGCACTCGACATCCTCGGGCGCTGCTCCCGTGAAGAGTCCTGCGAGAGCCCGGCGGGCTCAACAGGCGGGCTCCAGCGTAAACTGCATTTCTTTAACGGCGCGTTGCTCAACGCGAGGATCGCCGCGCCGGGGGGCCGGCTGGATAAAATGATCAAAGCCGGCCAGCTGCCGCTGTCCATCGTCGAGCAGTTTTACCTGGCCGCCCTGGGACGGTATCCCAAGAATGCGGAAAGTGCGTTCTGGAAAGAGCAGATAGGAGAGAATATCCCGGCTGACAGGCATCGCGAGCTTCTTGAAGATTTCGTCTGGAGCCTGCTTGTCTGCAATGAATTCGTAAGCAATCATTGAGTCATGAGAAAACAAATGTTCAACCCTGAACGATGCGATGGAGTCTCCCGGCGCGATCTATTGCGTGTTGGCGGCCTGTCGGCTCTCGGCCTGGGGCTTGGTGATTACTTCCGCCTGCAGCGCCTCTCTGGAGCCGAAAACTCCCCGGCGGCAAAGGCGAAGGCCTGCATCCTGGTCTGGCTCGATGGAGGGCCCAGCCATATAGAGACCTTCGATCCCAAGCCGGAATCCCCAGCGGAGGTTCGTGGTCCCCTGAAGACAGTCGCCACGAAGCTGCCTGGAGTACGGTTCTCTGAAGACCTGGCGCGAACGGCCGGGCTGATTGACAAGCTGGCGGTCATTCGCTCGATGACCTCGACGCTCGGAGAACACAATTTCGGAACGCATTACCTGATGACCGGTTACAAGCCCACCCCAGTGGTGGAATACCCGGCCTTCGGAGCGACCCTGGCGCATGTGAGGGGACAGGCCGGCGTCCTTCCTGCAAATATCGCCGTGCCAGACTTCGGCATCGGCGGGTCCCAGCTGACGGGAAACGGCTACCTGCCCGGCTCGACCCGTCCGTTCTCCGTCGGCGGGAAATCCGACAGGAGAGGCTTCAAGGTCCGCGATCTCGATTTCTACCGGGGCCTTGATCTTGCCCGGCTCGACCGGCGGCGTAAATTTGTCGGCGCACTCGACAAATTCAGCCGAGCGAAGGATGCTTCAGCGGGGTCTACCTCGGACCCGGACCTCGAAAGGGCCTACAAGCTCATAGCATCACCGGAGGCCAAGCGGGCCTTTGATTTTTCCGATGAGCCGGAAAAGGTCCGCGCGCTCTATGGCGACCAGCGCAACTCGATCGGACAGGCCTGCCTGTTGGCCCGGCGCCTGGTTGAGCGCGGGGTGCCGTTCGTGACCGTCAACAGTAAAGGGTGGGACACCCACCAGGATCTCTACTCAAGAATGAAGGAGCGCTACCCTGGAGACAAGTGGGCCCTTCTTCCGTCTCTCGATTTCGCTCTCAGCGGCCTCATCAGTGATCTCTCCGACCGCGGCATGCTGGATGATACCCTCGTCGTAGTCATGGGCGAGTTTGGCCGAACCCCGAAGCTCAACGCCAACGGTGGACGGGATCACTGGCCACGCGCCTTCAGCGTGGTGATGGCCGGCGCGGGAGTGCCTGGCGGCCAGGTCATCGGCCAGAGCGACTCGCTTGGAGAGAGCCCGAAGGATCGGCCCGTAACGCCAGCGGATCTCGCGGCGACGATCTACACCCTGCTTGGCATCAACCCGAAGCTCATGCTGCACACAGGCGATGGGCGCCCGGTGCGAGTCGCTCCGGATGGGTCGAGGGTCATTTCAGAACTCATCGCATAGGAGCCTGGTTTCGACGAAGAGAGGAGAGTTTCTTCAGTCCAGGACGAGCCGTGAACGCCAAAATCATCTTTTTTACAGGCATTGGCCTTTCCCTCTGCTCCGCGGGCTCACTAATTGAGGCGAGGGATCCGCCGATCACCTCCATCGCATTCGCCCCCGATGGAAAGACGGTCGCCGCCTGCTCGCAGGACGGATTACGCCTCTACAGCTGGCCCGAATTGAAACCCGGAAAGAAACTCGAAACGAACGCCCTGAATCTCCACGATGTCGCATTCTCGCCCGGCGGCGACCGGTTAGCTGTCGGAGGAGGGATACCAGCCGACGAGGGGACTGTGGAAATCTTTTCCTGGCCCGGCGGCAAACCTCTGCAGGTCCTGAATGGCCACAAGGACTCCGTCATGGGCCTTGCCTGGCTCAGTGGATCATCGATTGCCTCCGGCAGCCTCGATCACAGCGTGGTGCTGTGGGATACCGCGACCGGCTCACCTCTCAAACGTCTCAAGGGCCATT
>CAUZHA010000039.1:0-34380 GCA_963579555.1 Planctomycetes bacterium UBA1146 | reverse complement strand
CCGGTGAAGAAAGAAAAACCGAAATACGTCATTCGCCAGATGGTCGAAGAGATGACCGGGCTCGAATTCTGGTGGGTGGAAGATCTTGATATCTATGCAGGCAACTATGTAGACGACCTGCAGCCCTGGGATGTGAAGCCGCCGACGCGGGCGCTGGCAGATCTCTGCCTGGTGCTCTTCAACTCAAACGAATTCGTTTATATTTACTGATCATGAAGCGACGCGATTTTCTATACGGAGTGACAGGCGGACTGGGAGCCGTGGCCTTCCATTCGATGATGGCTGCCGAGGAGGCCGCACGGGGGCCGCTCGCGCCGAAGGCTCCGCACCTGCCGAATGCCAGGGCGAAGCGCTGTATCCTGCTCTACATGGCGGGTGGCCCGAGCCATATCGACACCTTCGATCCGAAGGAAAAGCTCTCCGAACTTCACATGAAGAAGTTCAAGCGCGCCGACAAGTTCGTCTCGGCGATGGGCTCCGGGCAGCGCTACTTCGTCAAGAGCCCCTTCCAGTTCAAAAAAGCCGGCAAAGCCGGGATCGAGATGTGCGAGCACTGGCAACACCTTGCCGGCATCGCCGACGAGCTCTGCGTCTACCGCGGCTGCCAGGGAGAATCGATCAACCACCCGACCGCCAACTACCACATGAACACCGGCAACCGCTTCGGCGGCGATCCGGCGATCGGCTCCTGGGTCAGCTACGGGCTCGGAACCGAGAACCAGGACCTGCCGGGCTTCGTGGTATTGCCCGAGGTCGCCTCGCCCCAGGGCGGCGCGGCCAACTGGTCGAGCGGCTTTCTGCCGCCGCACTACCAGGGCACTACGCTGCGAGCGAAGGGCTCGCCCATCCTTGACCTGCACCCGCCCGCAGGGATCACCCGCAAGCACCAGCGCGGCAACCTCGACCTGCTGGCGAGCCTCAACCGGGCCCATGCCGCGAAACATCCCGCGCACAATGAACTCGCCGCCCGCATGGAGAGCTACGAACTCGCCTTCCGCATGCAGATGCAGGTGCCGGGCATCCTCGATATAGAAAAAGAGAAGGCCGCCACCCGGGAAGACTACGGTCTCGACGACCAGCGCACCGCCGACTTCGGCCGCCGCTGCCTGCTCGCCCGGCGCCTCGTTGAAAACGGCGTCCGCTTCGTGCAGGTCTACACCGCCGGCTGGGACTCACACGACTACATCGCCAAATCGCATTCGGAACGTATCCGCTCGGTCGACAAGCCCATCGCCGCCCTCATCAGCGACCTCAGGGAACGAGGTCTCCTCGATGACACCCTGGTCGTCTGGACCGGAGAATTCGGCCGTACTCCCGACAATGGCATCCGCGGCGGCGGCCAGCGAGCCGGCCGCGACCACAACAGCCAGGCGATGCCGATCTTCCTGGCGGGCGGCGGGGTGAACGCCGGCTCGGTGGTCGGCGGCACCGACGAGATCGGCGAAAAGGCCGTCGACGTCGTCCACCCGATCCGCGACCTGCACGTCACCCTCCTCCACCTCCTCGGCCTCGACGACAACAAGCTCACCTACCTCCACGGCGGCCGCTTCAAGCAGCTCTCCCAGTTCGGCGGCAAGGTGATCAAAGAGCTCCTAGGCTGAGGAAGAGCTGAGGATCTTCAGGAACCCGGCAGGAGGATCTCCAGCCCGGCTGCGAGGGCCGCACACCAGGTGTGGGAGTTGTGGTTGCCGGAGAAGCGGGACCACCTGGGCTTGTAGCCGCCTGCTCGAAGGACGTCGCGCAGGTGGCGGTTGCTGGCAGACAGGGCGTTGCTTTCGAGATCCCCAAGTGCGAGGTAGAAGCGCGGCTTGAGCGCGTCATTGTTCACGAAACGACCGGGTACGCACCTCGTACCACTGCCATCGGCACTCGATATGCACCGGGAGAAATCACCGCTCTCGCACAACACACCTCCGAAGGTATTGGGGAACTCCGCGGCACAGAAGGCGGCGATCGCGGCGCCGACCCCGTTGCCGCCGATGATGAAATCTTCCGAATCCTTTGACAGCTTAAAGTTTTTCTCCGCCCAGCCGACCAGCTCTTCGCCGACGAAGCGTACGAACCTGTCGGATGTCTCGAGGTCGGCGCTCCTCGATCCCTCGCTGTGCAGCATGAAGACCACCGTAGGCCCGATTGCCTTCTCAGCTGTGAGGTTATCGAGGACGGTCCTCGTGAGACGGCGGCTCGCGTAGTCGCCGCGGTCGAGCAGGAAGACCGCGTTCGAAGCAGCGGCCTCATCGGAATCATCGTAGCCCGGCGGCGTGTAGACCGAGACAAAGCGGCGCTCATCGAGGATCGATGAGCGCACCGTCATTCGCTCGAGGTCGCCTGAGTCCCGTTCCTTGACCTCGGCGAGCCGGGGAAGAGCCTCGGCTCCCGGCAGCTCGACCAGGGAGGCCTCATCAATTTCCTTCGAATTGAACGGATCGGTCTCGATGGAGGCGACCGCCAAAGTCTCCTGCAACTGGCCGGCGAAGGCGGGCGAGACCACCTCTCTCTGGACGTGGAGCCTGTAGGTATAGCGCGCCTTCTTCGACAGGCGCTCGCTTCGATACCAGAGATCCGTCTCCCCCAGGCGCCGCAGGGACTTGTAGCCCGAGCGGGTCGGCTTGCCGCCTTCGAGTCGTACCCTGACCTCGCCGCCGCGGGCCCGCCAGAGAGTCGTCACCAGCGCGAGCTTGTCCTTGCCCTCGACCGCCTCAATGAGCGGACCGCCGCCGGCCTGGTATTCCTTCCAGAAAGCCGCAAGGCTCTCTTTCTTCTCCGCGCCGAGCTCTTTTGACAGGGCCGCGATCCGTGGACTCTCGATCACCGCTCCCCAGGCAGGAGGAATGGTCCCCTTCGCACGAACTCCGCTCTCCTTGCGGACAAGCAGCTGCCAACCCGCCTCCGCCTTGATCCAGGTGTCATCAAAGGTCGAGTCGAGGACCTGTAGCTCGGCGCCTTCGGTCTCCCTGAAGGCGAGGACACGCCGCACCCTGAGCGAGAGTTCTTCCGCTCCCGGCTTCAGCACCTCATCGAGCGCGAAGCTCAGCTTCTCATACCGGGCCTCCTCGAAGCGGTCCATCCACCGGCGGCGCCAGGGACCGCGGTCGAGGGCGCTTCCGTCGGCGGCCTCGAAAATATAGTCACGATGGAAGATCGGCATGAAGGCCGGCAGGGTTCGCGCACGAATGACCTTCGAGAGCTCCTCGTACATCTTCCCCACTCCGGCGGGAAAGGCAGCTGCGCCCCCGGCTTTTTCCGGGCTCTCGGCAGCGGCCCTCTTTGCAGGTAAAGCATTACAGGCAAGCGATGAAGCGACAACAACAGCAACCACCAGGGTGGGAGCCAGGCGCCAACTCGGTCGGTATCTCATAAATAATCCAGCTCAAATTCCAGGCTCCGCATCAAACTGTCTGCCGCCCTGCAGGATGCGGGACGGCCGGTTTTCCGCGGAATAAAAAGAAAGACCGGCCGTGGAAGCTGTAAAAACTCTCACGGCCGGTCCAGTACCCAGGCTCAGACCTTGGCGATGTCCGGAACCTCGAAGCCCTTGCGGTTCGGATCGCGCAGAAGCTTGTTGGCCTCTTCGCTGTTCTCACCGGTGAACATCTCGGTCTTGGGATCGAAGGCCAGCTCGGGACCTACAATGTACTTAGCCTTGTTCTCGGGAACTCCACAGCCGTCACGCATGATCGAGTGCAGCTTCATGAAGTGCTCGTGAACATCCTTATCGTCACCGTACTTGCCCGCCTTCTCGTTGAAGGGAGCCTCCTTACCGATCCGGTAGGAGTTGTTCATGACATGGCCGAGAACACAGCCGTAGTGCGCCTCTTCCATGTTGCCGTTGGCCATCATCTGGTCGCCGGCGAGGCAGGCGCTCACGAAGCTGCGCCAGTTGCCGCCGGGGGTCACCTTGCCGGCCGGGATATCGATCTTCTCGGCGTTGTTACTTCCCTTGGGATAGTACCGCTCGCGGATGATCTTGCCTCCATCCTCGAAGTAGTACTCGTTCTCCACCTGGCGCGGGTAGCCCTTGTAGTTGACATTGCGCACGTTGAAGAACACCCACTGTCCGTTGGGATATTCAGCCGCAGCGAACATCGAGTTGGGAGTCTCGCCCTCGTCGTTGTTCCACTGGTTCTGCTGATTGTTGAACCGGCCGCCGAGCGCGAAGGTGCGCACCGGATGGGTCTGGTCCTTGTCGATCGCCCAACGCGCCCTGTCGAGCTGGTGGGTTCCCTGGTTGTTCAGGTCGCCGTTGCCGGTGTCCCAGAACCAGTGCCAGTTGTAATGCACGTAGTTGCTGTGATACTCCTTGACCTTGGCGGGGCCTTTCCAGAGATCCCAGTCGAGGTGCTTGGGAGGCTCTCCAGCCTTGTTCTTTCCAATGCCGCCGCGCGGCTTGCAGCAATAGCCGTAGGAGATCTTCAGCTTGCCGAACTTGCCCTTGTGGATCAGGTCATGGAGCCCGGCCACCCTCGCGTCACTGCGCTGCTGGGTTCCGTGCTGGATGACGACCTTGTACTTTTTCCAGGCCGCGGTTGCGACCGCGCCTTCGTAGACATCGTGGCTGGCCGGCTTCTCGACATAGCAGTGCTTTCCTGCCTGGGCCGCCTCGATGGTCATCAGGGAGTGCCAGTGGTTCGGCGCCGCGACACTGATCGCGTCAACGTTCTTATCCGCGAGGGCTTTCCTGAAATTGGCGCTGCCCTGGCAATTCTTCCGGCCTCTCAGCCGCCGCTTCAGCACGTTCTCATCGGGATCGACAAGCCAGGCAAGCTCAACACGCTTGTCACCGCCGAAACCACCAATGTGGCTCCCGCCGCGTCCATTGAGGCCGCAGACGGCCATGCGAAGACGCTCGTTCGCTCCGAGGATCGCTCCATCTACCGCGATCGAGGGCAGGCTGATGGCTGCCGCCGTGCCCAGGGTCCCCTTGAGGAAACCTCTACGATTGATTCTGCTCATAAGACTTCTCCTTGCCGTAGCAATGACTTGGATTGTTTCTCTAAGCCTGCAGCTTCCAGATTCGGTGGTTCATAGTACCAGATTATCGGCCAATAAACGAGGTGAGCGGGATAAAACCATACGGCCGTTTCAACCAGAATCCTCTTTTTAGCCGGACGCGAGTCTTCTATCGTGACCCGGCGCCATACAGTCAACAGCCCGGGAAAATTCCATGCCCCAGCCCTCTGAAATCATCGACAGCGTTCACACCGACGAGGGTAAGCTCGAGCTGATCCGCCAGGCGAGCGGCCACTGGATCATCTCCATCGATCGACGTCCCCTGATGTCGAGCTTCCTGCATCGCTCGGAGGTTGCCCTCGCGGACCTTGCCTGCGCCCCGCTGAAAGAGAAGACCTCCCCCCGCGTGCTGGTCGCTGGCCTCGGGATGGGCTACACCCTGCGCGCAGCCCTCGACCTGCTGCCGACGGATGCGGAGGTCGTCACCGCGGAGGTCAACCCCATCGTCGCCAACTGGTGCCGCGGCCCGATCGCCGAGCTGTCCGCAAACGCTCTCGATGACCCGCGCGTCAGGGTCGAGATCCTTGACGTCAGCATCCTCATCTCAAAAGCCGCCGAGGCGGCAGACGAGGGGAAATTTGACGCGCTGGTCCTCGATCTCTACGAGGGGCCCTACCCACCGCCTGAAGGCACCGAGGATCTCGTCTACGGCCGTAAAGCCCTCGCTCGTGCGCGCCGCGCCCTGCGCCCGGGTGGCTGTATGGCGGTCTGGTCTGAAGGCCCGGTCAAGAGCTTCGAAAAGCTGATGGCGAGCTGCGGCTTTCGGGTCGAGTTCCACCGGCCGAAGTACAAGGGCCCGAGACACATCGTCTACCTCGGCTGGCCCCATACCTCCTGAGATCACGACACTCCCCGCGGCGGTTGAGATTGACTATACGCCACGGTAGTAGGCACAATGTTCACTTCAATTGAACAAACCGCCCTTCAATAAAAAGGAACCCAATGATGAACATGAAGCTCTCGTTGCTCTGCGGCATAGCCCTCCTGGTAGCCGGTGTCTCAACAGGCTACATCACGGCAGGCGAAGGTAAGCTCGAGCCCTTCCTCGGAGAGCCGGCCCTCGAGCTGGGGCAGGTATTCAGGGGAGAGAGATTCCCTAACATTGTTGTGTCGATGAAGGGAACCGTGATCGCCACCTGGGGTACCAGCCACGTGCGCGCGCGCCGCAGCGAAGACGGGGGCAAAACCTGGGGAGAGGAAATCATCATCCAGAAGCCAGGCTTCCAGTGCGGAGGTGTCGTCGTGGATGAAGGATCCGGCGACATCCTCGCCTTCGTGGAAGACCGCCATCCTCCGGCCCCCCTGTCGGTATACCGCAGCCAGGACGATGGAAAGACCTGGAAGAAGATCGCGGCGAAAATCAATCCCGACTCAAAAGGCAACATGCCCTCGATGCACATGAACGACCACGGCATCACCCTGCGCCACGGCAAGCACAAGGGCCGCCTGATTCGCCCCTCGCGCTTCTACGCCGGCCGCAACGATCGCAGCAAATGGCCCCAGCACTACACCAACGCCATCTACTCAGACGATGGCGGCAAGACCTGGAATACCAGCGACCCCTTCCCCGCCAAGGGCACCGGGGAGGCGACCCTGGCCGAGCTTGCAGATGGAACGGTCTACTACAACACCCGGCGCCACTGGGCTCCTGAAGGTAAAAACCCCAGGCGGAGATGGACAGCGACCAGCGCCGACGGCGGCAAGACCTGGAAAAACCTGCAGATCTGCGAGGTGCTTCCCGATGGGCCGCAGAATACCAACTACGGGTGCATGGGAGGCCTGACCCGCCTGGCAGTCAAGGACCGCGACATCCTGCTCTACTCAAACTGCGACAGCCCGGGTGGCCGCAAGCTCGGCACGATCTGGGCAAGCCTCGACGGCGGCAAGACCTGGCCGGTCAAGCGGCTGTTATACGCCGGCAACCACGGCTACTCGGCGCTCACCTCCGGGCGCCCCGGGACAAAATCCGAGGGCTGGGCCTACCTCCACTTCGAGGGTGGCCCCAAGGGCGGCTCGACAGTGGCGCGCTTCAACCTCGCCTGGGTGCTGAAGGGCAAGGCCACCGGAGATGGAAAATTACCCAAGTAACCCCTCTACTGAAAACAATCGAGGCAGCTTCTCTGTTGAAGTAAGGTAATCCTATGAAAACGACATCCCTGGTAACGATCCTCACGCTCCTGGCCTGCTCCGGCGACCAGTTCCTCTTCGCTGAAGACAAAGGGTCGGTCGATTTCGCCCGGGAGGTTCTGCCCATCCTCTCGAACAAATGTTTTGTCTGTCACGGACCGGACACTAAGAAAAAGGATCTCCTGCGCCTCGATTCCTACGCCGGAGCGACAAAGGATCTCGGCGACTACCAGGCGGTGAATCCCAAGGACCCCGGCAAGAGTGAAATCCTGGTCCGGATCCACTCTGACGATGAGCCCATGCCGCCGAAGAAGGCCGAAAAAAAGCTCACTGCACGAGAGCGGGACCTCATCAGCCGCTGGGTGCGTCAGGGAGGGAAATACGCCAGCCACTGGGCCTTCATTCCTCCAGGGAAGAAAAAGCCAAAGGCGAAGAAACCAGCCGGGGGGAACGAGATCGACGCTTTCATACTCGACCGGCTGGCTGGAAAAAAACTGGGCCTGGCTCCCGAGGCCGACCGGGCCACGCTCGCCCGCCGTGCGGCGCTGGTCCTGACAGGGCTGCCGCCCGAGCCTGCGCAGCTGAAAGCGTTCCTCGCCGACAAGGGTGCCGACGCCTATGGAAAACTCGTCGACCAGTTGCTGGCAAGTGAACACTATGGAGAACACCAGGCTCGCTACTGGCTGGACGCCGTTCGCTATGGCGACACCCACGGCCTGCATCTCGACAACAAGCGCGGCATCTACCCCTACCGTGACTGGGTCGTCTATGCCTTCAACTCGAACCTGCGCCTGGATGAATTTATCACCTGGCAGCTCGCTGGAGATCTTCTTCCCAGGCCGACCCTCCAGCAGCGGGTAGCCACTGGTTTTGTCCGCATGAACCCCACCACTGCGGAGGGCGGCGCCATCCCGCTGGAATTCCAGGCCAAGAACAACTTCGACAGAACCGAAACTCTCGGCACGGTCCTGCTCGGCATGACCCTTACCTGCGCCAGGTGCCACACCCACAAATACGACCCGATCCCCCAGACTGAGTACTACCAGCTCCTGGCCTTTTTCAACTCAACCGCTGAAAACTCCATGGATGGGAACTCCTATACCTACGCGCCGGTCATCAAGGCGCCCGCGAACCAGCAGGCCTGGATGGTATGGAACAGCCTGAACGCGGATGGGGAAAAGCTGCTGGGCGGGCTCAAAAAAGAAACCGTAACCGCGCTCGAGGCGAAGAATGCCAACAAATGGAAGAATGGCTCGCTGAAAGATCGTCTCCTGCTCCTGGTGGCGAGCGCCGGGGACACCCCGGAAAAAGACGCGGCAAAGAAAATAGTCGATGCGATGGGCAAATCCTCGGGAAGTTTCACCACGACTCTCGTGGCGAAAGACCTCGGCAAACCGCGGGTTACCAAGGTGCTGCACCGTGGAGAATACAACCAGCCTGTTGGCGAGCCGCTTCAGCCCGGAACCCTCTCGGTCATGAGCGCCTTTCCCGAGAAGGCTCCCCGAAACCGGCTCGGGCTCGCTCGCTGGCTGACCTCCCGCGGACACCCACTGGTATCGAGGGTGCTTATCAACCGAGTCTGGCAACGCGTCTTCGGGGACGGAATTGTAAGAACGCCTGAAGATTTCGGCATGCAGGGCCAGCAGCCGACCCACCCGGATCTGCTTGACTGGCTGGCGGTCGAGCTGCAGGACAGCGGTTGGGATCTGAAGCATATGCTGCGCCTGATGGTCACCAGCCGGACCTTCCGCCAGGACTCAATCCGCCGGAAAGATCTCGCGGATCCGGAAAACAGGCTGTTCGCCAGGGGCCCCAGCCACCGCCTTGATGCCGAGGTGCTGCGCGACATCGCCCTCTGGGCCAGCAGGATGCTGGCTCCTGAAATGGGTGGCGAAGGCATCAAGCCCTACCAGCCCGCCGGCCTGTGGAGCGCCCTGATGCACCCGGCCAGCAACACGAAGAAGTACGTTGCCGACAAGGGAGAGAAGCTCTACCGGCGCAGCATCTACGTCTACTGGAAGCGGACCAGCCCCCATCCGATGATGACCCTCTTTGACGCTCCGAGCCGCGAGTCCAGCTGTGTGAAACGCTCCCGAACCAATACGTCCCTGCAATCGCTCGGACTGTTCAACGAGACCCAGAGAGTGGAGATGGGCCGGAAACTGGCTGAACGCCTACTCAAGGAAGCCGGCGACGACAGGGGACGCCTCGATCTGCTGTTTACCCTGCTGGCCTGTCGCAAGGCGAATGACAATGAACGCAAGGTCTGCCAGAGCCTCCTGGACGCTATGCGAAACCGCTACAAAGACGCTGGGGAGGACGCTCTCGCCCTCCTGTCGATGGGTGCTGCCGCACGGGACAAGGAGTTGTCCCCTGCTGAGCACGCGGCCTGGACCCAGGTCGCTATCACGCTCCTGGCGAGCGACCTTGTAATCCTGCTCTATTGAAAATGGAACTATTTCTCAGAGACCACCAATGACACCTGCAGATCCCCAGCGTGAATACGACCTGATGATGACCCGGCGGCAGCTCTTTGGCCGCACGGCCCTCGGCCTCGGCACCGCGGCGATGGCGAACCTTCTCGGGCCCGAGCTCTCCGCTGAAGGCAAGCCCACGGGACCCCACCACAAGCCGAAGGCGAAGCGCGTCATCTACCTGTTCATGAGCGGCGGCCCGAGCCATCACGACCTCTGGGACTACAAGCCCAAGATGCAGGAGATGTACGGCAAGCAGCTGCCCAGTGAAGTTCGTGACGGACAGAGGCTTACGGGAATGACCGCGGGCCAGAAGACCCACCCGGTGGCCCCGAGCAAATACAAGTTCACTAAATACGAGAACAATGATCGCGGGGTGTGGATCAGTGAGCTGCTGCCTCACACTGCGAAGGTCGCGAAGGAGCTCTGCGTTGTGCACAGCACCTTCACCGAGGCCATCAACCACGATCCTGCCATCACCTACATCCAGACCGGCAGCCAGGTACCCGGACGCCCGAGCCTCGGCGCCTGGCTGAGCTACGGCCTCGGCACCATGAACGAGAACCTGCCGAGCTACGTGGTCATGCACGCCCGCAGCCGTTTCCCCGAGCAGAGCCTCTTCAGCCGCCTCTGGGGCACCGGCTTCATGCCCTCGGACCACCAGGGCATTCTCCTGCGCAGCCAGGGCGACCCGGTTCTCTACCTGAGCAATCCAAAGGGCGTCTCGCGGAATGACCGCCGGGTCCAGCTCGACGCACTGGCGGCCCTGAACCAGCAGCAGCATGAAAAATTCGGCGACCCGGAGATCCTGGAGAGAATTCGCCAGCACGAGATGGCCTACCGCATGCAGGCCTCCATCCCCGAGCTGATGGACCTCTCGAAAGAGAGCGCCGACACCTTCAAGCTCTACGGTGAAGAGGCCCGCAAGCCCGGCTCCTTCGCCGCCTGCTGCCTCAACGCCCGCCGTCTCGCCGAACGCGGCGTCCGCAACATCCAGATCTTCCATCGCGGCTGGGATGCCCACGGATCCCTGCCCAGGGAACATGAATCACAATGCAAGGATATCGACCAGGGCTCAGCGGCCCTCATCAAGGATCTCAAGCAACGCGGCCTGCTCGAGGACACCCTGGTGGTCTGGGGCGGCGAGTTCGGCCGGACGGCCTATTGCCAGGGCGGCCTCTCTCGCAAGAACTACGGACGCGACCACCACCCACGCTGCTTCACCGTGTGGATGGCCGGGGGTGGAATCAAGCCGGGGATCACCTATGGCCAGACCGACGATTACGCCTACAACATCGTCGACACGGATGGAAACACCCTGCGGCCGCAACCTACCAAGGATAAGTGGACCCCGGGGACCATGCACATCCACGATCTCAACGCAACGATCCTGCACCTCGTCGGCTTCGACCACAGGAAGCTGACCTACCGCTACCAGGGTCGCGACTTCCGCCTGACCGACATACATGGGCACGTCATCAAGGATCTGCTCGCCTGATCGATCCAAAAAGACCGGAATTCCGTACCTTTTACCGCACCAGCGGCTCCGTTCCGGCTCCCTGCCCACCTTAAACTTGAACAACCGGGCCCCAGAGAAGATAATCACCTCAGTACGAGACACTGTGATTTCATTCTCGCTCGAGGAGAGCCTTCATGAAACGCCGCCGCTTCCTGCAGACCAGCCTTGGTGTCGCGGGACTGTCGCTGCCTGATTTTCTCGGCCTGCGAAAGCTCCAGGCGGCCGAGGGAACAGGTGTCGGCAGGGCGAAGTCCTGTATCGTACTGTTCTGCTGGGGAGGAATCAGCCAGCTCGACAGCTGGGATCCGAAGCCCAACGCGCCGAAAGAGATCCGCGGCCAGTTCAAGCCGATCTCAACGGCGACGCCCGGGATCCAGGTCTCCGAGCACATGCCGAAGCTTGCCCGGCACACAGAGAAGCTCGCCATCGTGCGTTCGGTGCATCATGGAAGCCCCGCTCACGGCAGGGCCATGTACTGGAACATGACCGGACGCCCACCGCCACAGCGAGCCCTGGCGGCTAACCTGCCGCCAGCTCCCGATGACTGGCCATCGATGGGCGCGGTGGTGTCCAAGTTCCGCAAGGCGCCCACAGGCCTGCCGCCCGCGGTTCGCCTGCCCTATCCGCTGGTCGATAACGGCACCCTCCAGGCCGGCGAATACGGCGGCTGGCTGGGAATGAAATATGACCCGATCGTCATCTCGACGAAGAACGGAAAACCCTTCGGCGGAGTTTCCCGCGGTCTCGGCGCGGCCAATATCGACCCGACCCTGACAACCGGCGAAGACAGGCTGAAGAAACGCCTGGGTCTCCTGCGCGGGCTTGAGGCCGGACTGGCCAGGAGCCAGGGGACCGACCTGTTCGACCATTCCCGCGGCCTGGCTGTTAACATGCTGGAGAATCCCCGGGTACAGGAAGCCTTCAAACTGGAAAAGGAACCTGAGAAGATCCATCGCGCCTATGGCGAACATATCTGCGGCAAGAGCATGCTGCTGGCGCGAAGGCTCATCGAGGCCGGGGTGCCGCTTGCGACCGTGGTCTGCGCCGCGGGCGACCTGAACGGCTCCAAGGGCGATCACTGGGACACCCACGGAGATGGCTTCAACCGCCTCAAGAACACCATGCTGCCGGTCTTCGACGGCAGCGCCTCGGCTCTCCTGGCCGATCTCCAGGATCGTGGAATGCTGGACGAAACCCTGGTCGTCTTCCTGACCGAGTTCGGCAGGACGCCAAAGGTCAGCAACAACGGCGGACGAGACCACTACCCAAACTCCTACTCAGTCGCCTTCGCCGGAGGAGGAATCCAGGGCGGACAGGTCTACGGCAAGTCCGACAAGATCTCCTCGAAGCCCATCCACAAGGCCTGCGGACCCGCCGAGCTGCACGCGACGATCTACGAGGCGCTGGGCATCCCCCCGGACACCCACATCCATGACCGTCTCGGCCGCCCCTTCCCCATCGCCGACGGGGAGCCCCTGCCACTTTTCTCCTGAGGAGATTTCCCCGGCAGAGCGGCCCCCTCCCCTCATAGGGCAACACCTTTTCACAGCGCTGCTGTATACTCAGGCACAGGTTTGACGCTGGAAAAGAACAATCTCGATTGAAATAACAACGCTGGAGGGACCGGAGCGATGCGACGGATTTACTTCATCGGATGTCTCTGCTTCGCCGTCCATGCCGGAGGAGGTTTTCTCGCGGGACAAGACGCCCCCCCGGTCAAGACGCCCTTCTCCTTCACCCGCCTGGTAGCCCACTGGGATGAATACAGCAGCGAGGGTTACCTCAAATTTCTCGACGAGGTAAAGCCCGAGGTCGCCCAGGTCGGCTTCTGGGGCGGGCACTTCTGGAGTCTCTCCGCCACCCCGCACGGAAAGGGTTATCCCGCTCACTTTCCGGTTCAGGGCCACAAAGAATGCTCTCAATGGCTTGCGGACCTGAACAGCGCGATTCACAAGCGCGGCATCAAGGCGATGGGACACTTCAACGTCATGTTCCTCGTCGGCGACCCTGATTCCGAAAAGGGTCCCAGGGGTTTCTTCAAGTTCTACAATGACCAATGGGACGAGGCGGAGCTCGGCCCTAAACCGGTAAAAGATCCCACCGACCTGCTCGAGAGAAACCGAGATGGAAGCCTGATCTCGAACAAGGGCTACAGCATCGGCGGCATGAAGGAATACTGGGGCTGCCTGAGAAACCCCCATTGGCGAGCTGTCCTCAAGGCCTGGGTCCGCTTCGCCATCCGCAGGGGTGTGGATGGTTTTGTCATCAACTACTACTACCGCCATGACTGCCATTGCTCCCACTGCGTCTCAGGCTTCAAAAGCTACCTCGCCAACCGTTACGAAAAAGAAGACCTCTCGAAGCTCTTCGGCATAGCCGACCTCGGCAAACACACCTTTGAAGAGATCGGCGCCTGGCATTCTCCGAAATCTTCGACCCTTCTGAAACGAGAGGCGCTGCGGTTCTCCCAAATCAGCAACAAGCAGGCCTTCGACGATGTCTTCGTCAAATTCGGCCGCGGCCTGAAACCCGGTCTCGTCCTGGCGCAATGGAACCATATCGGGGACTTCTCCCAGATTGACGGAGATGAGAAATGCATGCTGCCGGGCGAACTCTGGTCAAGCGATGAGGACTATCTCTGGTACAGCCTCGGCGGCTCGGCGAACTTTACCCGGCTGAAGGACGGCTTTCTCGGCGAGGGAACCCTGCAGGCGCGCTATATCCGCGGCGCCAGCGGCGACAAGACCTACACCCTCGGAAAATACGAGAGCGTACGAATCCGGGCTTCCATCGCCGAGCTCGCAGCCAACGGCGGCGCTCCGATGGGCTTCTACACCAGGGTGAAGGACCCTGAGGCGCGCAAGGTCATCACCTCCTACTACGGCTTCCTCCACCAGCATGACGATCTCTACCATGACAACACATCCCATGCCGAAGCCCTGCTTCTCTTTCCCCGCGGCGCTGTGCACGCCGGAGATCTCGCTCCGCGCGACCGGTTCAAACAACTCGGCCGCAAGCTCCTCGACGAGCACGTGCTCTTCGACATTCTTCCCGACGACATGGCCACGCCGACCGTTCGCAAAAAATACTCCCTGATCGTTGATCCGAACGACACGGCAGTTTCTCCCGCAACCCTGCAAAAGGCCCTGCCCGCCGGCCGCAGCCGCTTCGATGCCGCCGCGACGGTTCGAGTGTCGGCCAGCCGCCCGGCCCTGCGCGATGAGCTGACGGTGCATTTCGTCAACTACAACCGGGCCGAGCGAGGCGAAGGCGGCAATCCGGGCGGTACCATCAAGGACGAGAAGCCCATCGCAACGAAGGAATTTGACGCAAAGATCCAGGTCCCCGAAGGATTCACCGTGAAGCGGGTGGAATTCCTCACGCCCGAGGGCGGCAAGCCGGCTTCCCTCAAACACGATCTCTCCAATGGGCAGGTAGCCATCCGGATCCCTTCCTTCAGCGTCTACGGAGTCGCTCGAATCCGTCTGCAAAAGAAAGCTGCCGCGAAGCCGAGGCCGAAGGTCGCCGCTATCGTCACGGAGTACCGCCACAACTCACACGCCGACATCATCGTCAGCCGCCTGCTGCAGACCTACACGCTCGACGGCAAGGGCAGGACCTCCCCGCTCGAGCTGGTCTCGCTCTACACCGACCAGGTTCCTGGAACCGACACCAGCCGATCGCTGGTCAAAAAGCATGGTTTCCGCCTGAGCCCCACCATCGAAGATGCGCTGACCCTCGGAACGGGCAAGCTCGCCGTCGACGGGGTGCTCCTCATCGCCGAGCACGGAAAATACCCGCGCTCGCCGACCGGGAACGTGCAATACCCCAAGCGCCGCTTCTGGGACGAAACGATCAAGATCTTCCGCTCAAGCGGGAAAGTCGTTCCCGTCTTCGTCGACAAGCACCTCGCCGACAACTGGGAGGACGCCAGCCATATCTACAACTCGGCCGTGGAAATGAAGATCCCCATCATGGCCGGCTCCTCCCTGCCGACCACCTGGCGGCGACCGGCGGCTGACGTACGCCGCGGGGCAAAGCTGAAGGAAATCGTCGCGATCACCTACGGCAGCACCGACGCCTACGGGTTTCACGCCCTGGAGTACTGCCAGGCGCTGGCCGAGCAGCGCGGCGGCGGAGAAACCGGGATCCGTGCGGTGCGGATGCTCACCGGCAAGGCGGTCTGGGATGCCTTCGAGAAAAAACTCTTCGATGTGGAGCTCTTCGACCAGGCCTGGGAGCGCCTCACCTGGAGGCAGGCGCCCCGGGATAAGCTCGCGGAGCGAGTCCCCTCCCCGCTTCTCTTTCAGCTCGAATACGTCGATGGCCTGCGGGTCAACCTGCTCGAGCTCAACGGCGCGGCCGCCGAATGGTCAGGGGCCTGGCGCTACGCTGACGGAGCGGCCCGGTCTTCCCTCTTCTGGACCCAGGAGGGTCGTCCGGGAATGCACTTCACCTGGCTCTTGAACGGAATCGAGGAGATGATCCTCACCGGAAAACCCGCTTGGAACGCCGAGAGGACCCTGCTCACCAGCGGCGCCCTTGATGCCCTGCTCATCTCGCGCAAGGAGAACCAGCGCCGGGTCAAGACTCCCTACCTCGAGCTCAAATACCAGCCATCCTGGAGCTGGAAGGAGCCTCCCTTTCCCCCGCCCATGAGACCCTGGTCTGAACAATGAAACGCCTTCCACTACTGGGAAGTTTCATCCTGCTGAGCCTCTGGACAACAGCCCTGCGGGCCCAGCGAGTACGCTGGGAAACATCGAAGGTGGTGGGATCCCCCGACCCCCCACTGCCCTTCACGATCGAAAAAACCTATACGAAGATCGACTGGAAGTCCCCGATCTACGCCCTGGAGGAGCCGGGAACGAACCGGCTGTTTGTCATCACCCAGGGAGGCGAAAAGGACAGACCCTCCCGAATCCTCCGAATAGAGGATGATCCCGCCGTAAAGAAAACCGAGCTCTTCTACGAGCTGTCCGGCCGTCTCCTCTATGGCTTCACCTTCCACCCGAAGTACGGCGAAAACGGACAGGTCTTTATCTTCAGCAACGGCCCCACCGGCAAGCCAAACCGTATTAACAGGATCTCCCGTCTCACCCTCGACTCGAAAGCCGGCCGGGTTGTGGATCCGAAATCCGAACACACAATCATCGAATGGCCATCGGCGGGACACGATGGCGGCGACCTTCTCTTCGGCCCAGATGGCATGCTCTACATCACCACCGGCGACGGCACCAGTGACTCGGACCTGAACCTCACCGGCCAGGACATCTCCAACATCAACGGAGCCGTGCTGCGCATCGATGTCGACCATCCGGGGAAAGACCTCCCCTACTCGATACCGGAGGACAATCCCTTCGTCTCGGTGAAGAATGCCCGCGGGGAATGCTGGGCCTTCGGCCTGCGGAACCCCTGGCGAATGTCCATGGACCCGAAGACCGGACGGATCTGGGTCGGCAGCAACGGCCAGGACCTCTGGGAAAGCGTAAACATCCTCAACAGAGGAGAAAACTACGGCTGGAGCGTCTACGAGGGCAACCATCCCTTCTACCTGAATCGCAAGCTGGGTCCGGCGCCCTTCGTGCCGCCGACCATCGAACATCACCACCGCGAGGCCCGTTCCCTCACCGGCGGCGTGGTCTACTACGGTGGAAAACTGCCGAAACTTGACGGCGCCTACGTCTACGGTGACTACGCAACCGGCAAGATCTGGGGCGCGCGCCACGATGGGAAAAAGCTTACCTGGCATGAGGAGATCGCCGACACCTCGCTGAAGATCGCCGGCTTCGCGGTGAGCCCCCGGGAGGAATTACTGGTCGTTGATCACGGCAGCGGCCTCTACCGGATCGTCCCGACCCCGCCCACTGGAAAGCTGCCCGATTTCCCCCGCAATCTCTCAGAGACCGGGATCTTCTCATCCGTAGCCGACTACAAGGCCGCCCCGGGAGTCGTACCCTACTCGGTGAATTCACCCGGCTGGACGGACGGGGCGACCGCCGAGCGCCACCTCGCGCTGCCGGGAGATACCACCCTGCCCTTCGGAGGGAACCGGGGCTGGGAGCTTCGCGAGAGATCCGTCATCATCCAGACGCTGTCTAGCGGAGATCACAGGATTGAAACTCGCCTGATGACCCGCCAGAACAACGAATGGGCCGGCTATTCCTACCTGTGGAACAAGGAGCAGACCGAGGCGGAACTTGTCGGGAAGAAGGGCCTCGATATCGAGATCGAGTCGGGCGGAAAGAAACAGCCCTGGAGAATACCCGGCCGGGCCGAGTGCATGTCGTGCCACAGCCGCGCCGACAATTTTCTCCTCGGCATCACCGCCAACCAGCTCAACCGCGAACACGACTATAAGGAAGGCTCCGCCCCACAGCTCAAAACCCTGGCGAAGCTGGGAGTCCTCTCCGGCTACAAGGACCAGGACCCCGGCCGGTTGGCCAATCCCTACGATGAAAAGCAGCCTCTCGAGGCCAGGGTCCGCTCCTACCTCGACACCAACTGCGCTCCCTGCCACATCGAGGCCGGCGGCGGCAACTCGACCATCCAGCTCAACTCCGGCCCGCCCCTGGAAAAAATGCGCCTGGTCTCCGCCCACCCCAGGCATGCCACATTCGGAATCCCCAGCGCGCTGCTCGTCGCCCCGGGCAACCCGGAGCGCTCGATCCTCTACCAGAGAATCTCACGCCGAGGCAGCGGGCAGATGCCGCCGCTGGTTTCCCGGAAAGTCGACGAGGCCGCCGCCGGGCTCTTCCGTGACTGGATCAGATCGCTCAAGCCGAAGAGAAAATTCGTCAAGGCCTGGAAAACTTCTGATCTGCTGAAAGATGCAGAAAAGCTCGCCCCCTCCGGCCCCCAGGACAAAGGCAAAGCACTCTACAAGAAGCTCGGCTGCGAACAATGCCACCGGATCGGTAATGAGGGCGGTGGGGTAGGGCCCAACCTCGGCCAGGTGCTGTCATCGAAAACCCGGGAACACCTTCTCCAGTCGCTGATCGACCCCTCGCGGGAAATCTCCGAGGGCTTCTCCGCGACCCTGGTTGTGACGAAAAAGGGCCGCATCGTCGAGGGAAGAATCGAGCGAGAAGATGCCGGCGGCATCGAGATAAGAACCAGCGACTTCCTCTCCGGCCCCGTCCGGATCGCCGCCGCCGACATCCTCGAGCGCAGGCCATCGAAGAACTCCACCATGCCCACCGGTCTCCTCGACACTCTCGCGAAGGAAGAAATCCTCGACCTGCTCGGCTACCTCCTCTCAAGCGCGAGACCGGCGAACGATCCGCGGCAATAAGCTCAACGGCGAAGCGGCTGGCCGTCTTTGCCGAAGTTGTCGGTGATATCCTCGGTGAGGACACCTAGTACATCACCCGGATCACCGTACTGCCAGACCCGGACGCGGGCGAAGTAGACCGCGGCGGTCTTCCAGGGCGCCGGACCGGCCCACTTCGGCAGCCAGACGCCGAGGTTGAGCTGCCCGCCCATGGAGGGAACGAAGGTCGTGTTCTCACCGATAAAGCGGCCGTCGATCCAGTGCCGGGCGGTGAGACCGCTACAGACGGCGTAGCGGTCGCGGCCGAACTTCCTGAGCGGGTTGCCGAGATAGAGCCCAAAATCGACCGCCTTGTCCTGGATCCAGTAGAAGCCCTTCGCCTTGGCGACCTGGCCGTCCTTGACCCCCTTGATCGGTGCGAGCCCGGTTCGCCACTCGGTCGTGTAGGTGTGGTAGCGGCCATCGGCAAAACCATGGGCATCGAAGGTGAGCGGCTGGTGCTTCGAGTTCAGAAAGGTGTTGTACATGGGCCGATCAAACCTGCCGCCCTTGCCGTACTCGGGAAAATCGAGCTCGGACCAGTAGAAGGCCTGGCCCTTGCCCCACTTCTGGAGATAGGGCTGGTAGAGCGGCTGGGTTGGTGAAAAATCATCCGAGAGCTTTGCCGGCACCGCGACGGCCCGGTAGCCGTAGGTCCAGATCGCCGGAACGATCCCCTTCGGACGGGGATTGTCTACCGAACCGATCTTCATCACGACCTCGAAGCGCCCCGAGGCGAAGTGCTGCTTCGATACGAGAACTCCGCCAACCCGCTTCTTCCTCTTCCACTGGCCGGTCACCGGGCCGCTGTACTCATCACCGTGGGCTTCGCACCGCAGAACCTGCCGGCGCTTTCCTCCTACGGTGTCTCCGACAATGGTCACGTTCTCGGGAACGACACCGAAATTATTCTCTCCCCATTTCTTCCGCAGGGCATACCAGCGCTTCGATTCGATCTTCCCCGATGACCAATCCTCCGCAAGGGCCAGCTTCGCCTTCGGGGGGAGGGGGCCGAGCTTCTTCGGTTCCTCAGCAAGCCCAGGCTCCGTGCGAGCGACAACCACCGCCAGCAGGCATAGGATCCAACCAGTAGAGAGAACTCTCACACCTTCCCGTGGGACTTCCCCGACCAGGAATCCCACCAGGCCTGGAACCGCTGCAGCTCACTCTCGGCGCCCCGCTTCTGGTTGTCGTCCAGGGAGTCGCCCTCGTTGAAGTTGAGCTCGAAGTCCGACTCTCCCAGCAGGGCCAGGATGTACTTATAGTAGAGAACGAGATCCGGCCCCTCGTCATAGGCCGACAGGACCGCCAGGGCGCCTTCGAGCTCAGCGGCAAAGGTCTTCGCCTCCGCATCCCCTTCGGCTCCCAGGGCGCAGAGCGCCAGCAGGTGCAGGACCTCCGCGGGAAGGCAGTTACCTATCCCGGTGATCGCGCCAACGGCTCCACAGTGAATGTAGCCGTGGAAGACCTGGGTGTCGACGCCGACCATCAGGAGCACGTTATCGTCGACACTGGTGATGTGCTCGGCAGCATAGCTCAGCGAGTCGGCCCCGCCGAATTCCTTGAAGCCGACGAGATTAGGATGCTGCGAGCGCAGCTCGAAAAACAGCTCCGCCTTCGTCTCAAAGCCGTAGTAGGGACTGTTGTAAATCACCGCGGGCAGGTTCGGCGCGACCGAGAGAATCGCCGCGAAGTGGTTTCGCTGCGCCGCCGGCGAGGTGCCGCGCGAGAGCAGCCTCGGAATGACCATCAGGCCCCCTGCCCCGACCTCCTGGGCATGCGCCGCGTGGGCAACCGCGCTTGCCGTATTCTGCGCCCCGGTCCCGACGATCACCGGAACGCCGGCCCCGGTGAGCTGCCGCACGCCCTCCTGGCGCTGCGCATCCGAGAGAAGCGGCCAGTCACCCATCGAACCGCAATAGACCACGGAGTTCATCCCCGCGGCGACCAGCTCTTTGGCCTTGTCGACCAGCACCGGGTAGTTGGGACTCCTGTCCCCAAGGCAGGGTGTCATGATGGCGGGCACGCCACCTCTGAATATATTCGTATCCATTATTTCTTCAGGGCCTCAGCTAGGGCGTAGCCTACCAGCGAGTAGTTGGCGGCGGAGCCGTTGTAATGACAATACCAGTGTACTCCAAGCCTCAGGAACTCATCATTCAGCTCCTTCGTCGGCAGGTGGTTCTCCTCGGTACTTTTGATGCCCTTCTTTTCCTTCTCATTCCACCAGGCATCGCTCTGCTCGCGGAGCTCCTGCAGACGACTGTCCCAGAATCCCGCGGTCGGAACAAAGGTCACTCCATTGAGAGACCCGTTGGCAGCGACCGCTCTCTGCGCACGGCGAAAGGCCATCATTCCCTGCGCCTCGTGATCATCCTCCCGTTTCGCCCTCGTTTCCATCTCATGACCGCCGACTCCCAGCTCGCCGATGGCGATCGGCATCCCGGGAGCACCGAGCTCCTTGCGAAGGTCGCGGAACATGGCGGCGAGATTATGGGGATAGCGCTTGATGAGTCCCAGGCCGACAGGCTTCTTGTCCAATTGCAGGTGCCATTCGCAGAAATCGTTCCAGCCCTGGAACCAGGCCAGGCCGGCAAGGTCGTACCCCTGTCCCTCGTACCCCGGGACCACGTCCTTGATATTCGCGAGGCATTCTTTGATGTCGGCGACCAGCTTCCGATAGAAGAGCCCCGGCTTGAGGAAGTTGTCCCGCTTCAGGACCCTCTTCTCATCCCGGGTCATCTCCCCTGCGCTCGGCGAACGGAAATCACACCAGACGCTCTTGCCGCCCCAGGCCACCTTGATGAGCAGGACGTGTTCTTCGTAGAGCTCGCCCATGATGGTTCCGAACATGAGCTCCGGCCCGAGCTCCTGGTCCTCCGCCCCCCAGCCTACGCTCAGCGGCCCCTTCTTTTTACCCTCCTTGGATTTCCAGGCGACGGTGACGTCCTTCCTGACCGCCCAGGATCCATCGGGGTTCTTCAGCTTCTTGAGAAGCGCTCCGTACTGCGGATGGTTACCGAGATGCTCAAGGCTGCTGACCTGTCCATGCCCTTCCATATTGGACTGGCCGGCGAGGATAAAGACCTTAACCTTTCCCTTCGCCATGGCGGGCGCCGCGCAGAAAAACAGGCCCAGGCCCAGGCCCAGAAAGAAGAATGTAATCGAAAATCTTTTCATCAGAGGAACTCCTGGATCCAGGGAAAAGCCTTCCGCTCCGGATCATGCCGGTCGGCAGAAAACAAGCATACACGCCCTCCTCTTCGAGGTCGACCATGCTTCCGCCATCGAGGTCAGTCAGTCGCCTTCACCTGCGACGGCGACATCAGGTAGCTCACCAGGTCTCGAACCTGCTCCGGCTTCAGCTGCTCCAGGAGCCCATCGGGCATGAGCGAGAGCGCCGTCGGCTTCACCTCTGCCACCAGAGCCTCGTCAAGAAGCAGCTTTTCCGTCGGAGTCTGCAGGGTGACCGTTCTGCCTCGCTGAAGTCCCAGGACCCCGGTGAGCACCCTTCCATCCTTCAGACGCACCACCGACATCCGAAAGTTCTGGGGAACGATCCCGGAAGGATCGAGTATGTTCTCGAGCCAGTAGCCCAGCTCGCCACGCTGCGCTCCTGTGAGCTCCGGCCCCACACGCCCTCCCTCGCCGAACATACGGTGGCAGGTTCCACAAGCCTCCGCAAAGAGCTTGCGCCCCCTTGCCGGGTCGGCCTTCTCGAGTTTCACCGGGACCAGCTCCCTGCTCCATTTCTCGATGGAAGCCAGCCGGTCGGCCCCGATCAGTGACCTCCCTGGAAAGACTTTTCGAAGTTGCTTGTCGATCTCCGGGTCACCGAAGAGTTGGATCTGCCTGATAAGGTAGGGAGTCAGGAGCCCCGGGGGGAGAGTCCCTTTCTCCGCCGCCGCCAACAGCTTCTGAGCATGCCGGGGACGTTCGGAGAGGGTCTCGATAACGACGGCCCGGATATTTGAATGAATGCCCCGAACCCGCTGCAACAGG
Source organism: Planctomycetes bacterium UBA1146 (assembly GCA_963579555.1). Lineage (GTDB taxonomy): Bacteria > Planctomycetota > UBA8108 > UBA8108 > UBA8108 > UBA8108. The sequence continues at coordinate 11,936 of CAUZHA010000039.1, read as the reverse complement.
AAATCAGCGGCATCCTCACGGGGATAACTTGCCACCGCGCGAATGGCCGCGGGTCCTACGCTGGTATCGCCAACCAGCCGCTTGAGAATCGGCCAGGCCTTCTCATCCGCCGCCGCAGCCAGGGTCCGGATGGCACGGTTTCTTGTCGCCGAGTCAGATCGGCCGCTTGCGGCGATGCGGCGAAGATCGGTGAGGTCCCGCCCACCCGCAAAGACAATACCCACCTGCTCCACCAGCTTCCGGGTCTGCGGGTCGTCAATCTTAAGGAGGGCTGTTCGCGAACGCTCCCATCCCCCGGGAGACTCAGCCTTCAGCCATCCCTCAAAGGCCTGGCTGATTCCCGAAAGAATCGCCCGGCGTTGCTTCCCGGGCGCCTTCACCGCAAGATCCAGCAACCTCGAGACCGTCCCGCTGTCACTCTCAACCTCGTAGGACAGGCGGCGTGACACGTACTTGCTGACCTTCGGCATCCTGGAGTCCTCGATACAGGCGAGGGCGGCGGCCGGAAAAACCGGCACCGCGGGCTCGATTCCATACCAGATCATCGTCGGCAGGACCCGGTCAGAGGAGAAGTCCTCTCGCGCAGCCAGGCTCCCGGCCAGGGTCCAGCGTCGCCCAAGTGGCAGCTTCTGAAGCGCCGAGGCCAGGTAGGTCAACACCAGCCCGGAAGATTCTTTCGGAGCGAGCTTCTCCAATGCGGAAAGTGCTGCCGGCGAAACCTCTCCCGAATCGACCAGCAGGCGAACGCCCCAGGAACGAAGATGCTCATCGGGGCTCTTGAGCAAGTCAAGCAGGAGCTTCTCGTCCGCTGCCCCGATCACGTACAGGGACCAGAGAGCCCGAAGCTTGCGGCGAACGTCAACCTGCTCCCGTAACATCTTTGAAAGCAGCCCGCCGGCATCTCCCAGAGGCTGCCCACCGGCCGCACGCTGGTGCAGCTGGTGTCGCGCCTGGCGAACAAACCACTCGTCTTCATGCAGCTGCAGCCTTACCAGCTCAGCCGCAGACAGCTTCGCAAGATCGATGGCCTCGGCCTTCGCGGGTTTGCCATGGCCGATCCTGAAGACCCGGCCGGATGTCCTGTGGACTCCATCGTTTTCGTGGCACTCGCCGATATCCGCCCAGTCGAGAACAAACACCTCCCCGGTGGGTCCCTGCAGCAGCTCGATGCCTCGGAACCAGGAATCCCCCGACTCAACCATGTCCCCCCGATGCGTTCCTCGATACGTCGCCCCGTGGCGCTCCAGATGGTCGCGGTTGATGCGGCGGCCGTGAAAATTTACCGTGAAGACGTCGTTGCGGTACTCTGCCGGCCAGTTGCCCCCGAGGTAGATCATCATTCCCGTATGGGCGTGGCCGCCGCCGGCCCCGCTGGTCGCATTGCTCAGGCCCTTCTTGGCGGCATGCCAGGGCTCTCCGGAAGCCCAGTGGACGTGATCAGCCGTCTGGTCGAGCAGCTCGTAGAGATGGGGACGGAAGTCCTCGCCGTACATCCTCTTGAAGTGGGCCCCGGGAACAGCGTGCCAGAGATGGCCGATGACCGTATTGATAAAAAACAGCTCACCGAAATCGTCCCAGTCCGATCCCCAGGAATTGGTGGTCCCGCGGCAGACGACCTCGAACCTCCGGGTCACGGGGTGGTAACGCCAGATGGAACAGTTGAGCTTCTCCCGACGATCGGACGAGGTCCCCGGCACCCCCACTACCGAGGTTCCCTGGATACCGTGGCGCCCGTAGAGCCAGCCGTCGGGTCCCCACTTCAGCCCATTGACGAAATTATGCCGTACCTCCGCATCATTCCACCCGTCGAGAATGATCTGCGCCTCACCGTCGGGCACATCGTCACCATCCGCATCCGGAATGAAATACAGATACGGCGCACAGAGGGCCCAGACGCCGCCGAAGCCGAGCTCGATGCTCGTCAGGCAATGCCCCTTCTCCCAGAAGACCTTGCGCCGGTCACAGCGCCCATCTCCATCGGTGTCCTCGAGGATGACGATGCGGTCGCGGTATTTAAGATCGAAGTTGAGCTTGCGCTCGGCGTAGGTATTGTTCTCGGCGATCCAGAGACGCCCGCGCGCATCAAAGGTTCCGCCAATCGGCTGGAAAACCTGCGGGTCGGAGGCAAAGAGGGAGGCCCGGAAGCCCTCTGGAACCTTCAGCTTCGCGAGGGCCTGCTCCGCCGTGAGCAGGGGGATCGTCTCAGCCTGGGTGTTCTCCGGCTTCGAAGGGGAAGAAGGTTTCTTCTCCTCAGAGATACCGTTCATGGCGATGGAGAAACAAAAGACCGCGACCATGGCGGCAGGAAATTTGCAGGGATTCAGAGAGCTGGCTTGTGGGTCTTTCATGGAACCTCCTTCGTACCGTCCCATGATCTTAGTTGGCCAGAGTCCTCTTTGAACAGAACCTTTACAGCCGTTGCCCCCGGCCAGCCAGCGGATTAAAATTCCTGTCTCATCCACTCACGCATAAAAACCAGCAAGGATAGCGACATGACGACCTCGAGGCTCACCTCCATCGCCTGCCTTTTTATTCTCACCGGAGCAACCTCGGCATCCCCCGCTGCCGACAAAACGATCCAGGTGTTCATCCTTGCAGGGCAGTCCAATATGGAGGGCCAGGGCGTGGTCGCCTACGACCACCCGAAATACTACAACGGCGGCAAGGGTAACCTCGTCTGGTCGATGCAGAACTCGAAGAGCGCCGCGCTCATGAAGCATCTCAAGGACGGCGCGGGGAAATGGATCGAGCGGGAAGATGTCAGAATCAGCTTCAGGGACCAGCGGGAGATTCGCACGGGCAAGCTCGGCATCGGCTTCACCGGCTACGGAGGCACGAGCCATATCGGCCCTGAGCTCCAGTTCGGGCATGTGATCGGAGATCATCTCGGGAGTCCTGTCCTGTTGATCAAGACCGCCTGGGGCGGCAAGAGCCTCTACAGCGATTTTCGACCGCCGAGCTCAGGGGGCGCGGTTGGGCCCTACTATAAGAAAATGCTCGAGGAGGTTCGCGCCGCGCTGGCCGCCCTGGGCGACAGGAAATACAGGATCTCAGGATTCGTGTGGTTCCAGGGCTGGAACGACATGGTCAACAAAGATGCGAGAGCTGAATACACAGTCAACCTGGTCAACCTGGCTATCGACATCCGCAAAGAGCTCAAATCGCCCCGGCTTCCAGTGGTGATCGGAGAGCTCGGCAACCTGGGAGAAAAGGCTGGCGGCGGCATGGCCGAGCTCCGCAAGGCCCAGGCTGCAGCTGCTGCGAATCCGAAGCTCGGGGAGGGAACGGTCGCCTTCGTCAAAACCACCCCCTTTGCGCGGCCGAAGGGATTGTCGCCCAACATCGGCCACGGCCATCACTGGTTCGGCAACGCCGAGAGCTATTTTCTCATCGGCAACGCCCTTGGCAAGGCGATGGTGAAGCTCCTCGAGACGGCAAAGGTGAATTAGGCGCGCGAGCGTCGTCTATTTCTCCGAGCTTCCCGCCTTCTTCGGCCACAGCGAGGAGATAGCATCCTTGATGATCTTCTCGCAGCCGACCGCCGGCGGTCCGAAGTGCCGGGTCCACACCTGCCCCCCCCAATTCGGCAGGCAGGCCGCCTCGTAGCCGCCCTTCTCCCCCAGGCGAAGGGCGGCATCTACTGCGATGTAGCCCTCGTAGCCGTTGGTATAGCCGAAGGTCATGGTGCGCCTGAAGGGCGCGTTCTTATCGACCCAGAGCTCGTACTGGCAGAACATCTCGTGCGGCATGGTGACGAGACACCATTCCCTGCCGAACATGACCGCGTAAACGTCCATGCGCCTGGGCGGCGGCTGCTTGCCGCTGTCGATGAGAGCCAGCATCTTATTGAGCTGCTCCATGCGTCCCTCCCTGTCTCTCTGGCGATGAGCCATCTCCTGCCAGAGTTTCTTGGCGGGCAGAGCGTGAGATGGGAGCGCCGCGCGGGCGTATTTGACGCTGAAGATCTTCGACTTGACCTTTTCGCTCTCCTTGAGCGCCTTCAGGACGGCGTTGCCGAGCTCCCGGCCCTGCCGCTCCGCGTTTTCATGCGTGGTGCGCAGCGGGAAGCCATTGATGTTACCTCCGCAACCCTGTGCAAAGAGCGCGATGACATCCTTGCCAAGCGCCTCACGAATTCGCTTCGCCGCGGCGCCGGGAAAATCAGCGCTGGTCAACTTGCTGCGGTCGGGAACGATAACCGGATGACCGGCCGTCTCGTAGAGTACGGCGATGGGCTTGCCGCTCTTCACGCTGTCGGCGCACAGGACATTGACCCAGGGCACAACCGGGCCCTTGCGGTTCACCCCCATGTAGACGTGCCCGCTCTCCTTGTTCACAAGTCGGCGGTTGAAGCCGACCTGTGCCGGCGCACGCCCAACGCGGAGAGAGACGGGCTCAGCCCGTTTCTTCGCCTCCTTGACCATGGCGAGAATCTTGTCGAGCGTTTCGTTATTCCATTTCGAATCGGTATCGTTGGAGATCTTCGTCTTGCCGCGCGCTCCCAGGCTCGCAGAGGAGTGAGAATGGCTGAAATTGACCAGGGTGTTCTCTATTCCGGTCTGCTTCTTTATCTCCTCCCGAAGCTCGTCGCAAAGCTCGAAGCCGCCGAAGATCAGGTCGAGGCAGACGATCGCCAACGAGTTTTTCTCCATGTCCTCGAGATAGAGGCACCTGGCGAAGAGCGGATCGTTGACGCCGATGCTCAGGCGAAAGTAGTGCTGGATCTGGTGGCCGACCGGCGGCGTGATCTCCCGCTCGGCGGCACCAGCTCTCAGGCCACCCTCGGCCCTGGCCTCCGGCGGGCAGATCGCAAGAGTCACAATCAACACGTAGAAAAAATATCGCGGGTGTTTCACTGGCTGGTCTCCCTGGCTGAAATCAAGCCATCAGCTGTTGTTACCGTTTCCCGACGCGAGGTGACTCCCGGCGGAAACTCACTTCAAACCTTCTCCCCCGATCATACATCAAGCCGCCTGCCCGGGACCGGCAAGATGAATGGAATACGACCTTATTGCTGTATGTTTCCTCTCGCACCCTGCCTTGGTTCAGCGTATTTTTGGTGGTCCTTCAGAACACTCAGACATCTGTTTATCACCAGGCAGACAGCCAGGAGTCCAGACCATGAAAAGCTTTTCGATGTGCATCGCCGTCACGATCCTCTTGAACCTTTCAGCACCCATGACAGCCGCCGAAAAGACCGAGCCGGTCCGCATGGGCTCCGGAGCAATGACCTTTGACACCGTTCCCGGCTGGGGTCTCGGCGCCGATGGTAAATCCGTCCTCGGACCCACCCACGGCGGTGTCACGATCGACAAGGCCGGTAACATCTACACCAGCGCCAACAAGGGGGTCGTTGTCTTCTCCCCCGATGGAAAGGTTGTCCGCGAATTTCTCGGAAAAGCTTATTCGGATATACATGACATCGAGGTCCGGGAAGAGGAAGGCGTCGAGTACATCTACGGAGCCCGCAACAACAACGCCGAGGGAATCAAGTTCAACGCGAAGGATGGAAAGATCGTCCTCAAGCTGACGGTTGCCGGAATCGCCGAGCAATCCGGACTGAAGATCAGGCGGATGAACCCGACCGCGATCACGGTCGCGCCCAACGGAGACATCTTCCTCTCCGATGGCTACTACAGCAACCGGATCTTCAAGTTCGACAAGACAGGAAAATACCTGATGCACTTCGGCCAGAAGGGTAACGGGATGGAGCAGTTCAACACCGCCCACGGGATGACGCTCGATACCCGCTACGACCCTCCGCGCCTCCTGGTCTGCGACCGGAACCACCGCCCCAAGGGCCGCCTGGTCCACTACAGTCTCGAGGGCAAGTTCCTCGGCGAGGTCGTCACCGGCCTCGGGATGCCCACCTCGGTCGCGGTCCAGGGTGATTTCGTCTCGATACCCGACCTGCACGGACGAGTGGTCATCCTCGACAAGACCAACACGATTATCGCAGTCCTTGGCCACAACCCGGACCGCCGCAAGGGCTCCTCCTTCGGCATCAAACAGGAGCAATGGGTCGAGGGACACTTCAGCGGAACCCACGGCTCCTGCTGGGATGCCGCCGGCAACCTCTACGTCCAGGACTGGAACGTCTCCGGGCGGATCATGAAGCTCGTGCGGGTGAAGTAATACCCGCCCCCTGAAAAAAGGGAAAAGGGCCCTCAGAACCTCCCGCTCACGTTCCTTCGGAACGGGCGGTAATGGATCGGCGTCCGGGGGGCGGAGAGCCTGCGCCGTTTCGGCGTGGTCGCCCGGCGAAGAGCCTTCGTACCGCCGACCACAGGCAGCTCAATCGAGGTCGCGCCGAGTTCCACGGTGAGCTCCGTACCCGGCTTGGGCCAGAGGGTGAAGTCTTTATCGCTCGAAAAGATCATGAGCCCGATACGCTGCCCGGCGGGAATCACCTGGTCATCCGGCTGGAAATCGAAGTCCAGCTCGTAAAATTTCCCCGGGTCGAGCGGCTTACTCTCTCTGATAGATTCGTGGTTCTGCGGATCAGCCCAGCCCCGGGAGATAAGATTGTCGTTGGTCCGCCCCCCCTTGGTCCAGGGCAGGGAAACAAGCCAAACCGACAGGTTTGCTGCTGGCTGGCTGGAGGACACCTTGATGCGAATGCTCGGGGTGCCGGAAAGATGCACCGGCCTCGAAAGCTTCCCGGTGGCGTAGAGCAGGCGATGCTCACTCTTTGCCTCGCTGGCCAGGGTCGCTCCCTTGAACTCGTAATTGTCGATCAGCTTCTCCGCGCCCTGGCCGGCACGAGCCTTGAATCCCAGGCGACCGGTCCCGTTGCCTCCCGGGCCGAGATAGAGCCTGACCGGGGCGGCCTTCGGATTCGGATAGTCGTCGTAGGGAGTCGGCTCGGTGCGCTTCTTCCCCTCCCGGACAATCCAGGCACGCGGATCCTTCTCGACGCCGTTCTGGACCCCGAAGAGGTAGCGCGTGAACCAGCGGTTCATCAGCTTCATCGGAGGCGGCCCTCCATGACCTCCCTGGTGGAAGAATGCCTGCAGGGGAAGGTCCTTCTTCTCCTTGAGCGCCTCGTAGATTCTCACGCTGTGCTCGGGCATCACGTTCCAGTCGTTGAAGGCGTGGGACATCAGCGTCGCGGCCTTCAGCGGGCCAAGCTCGTTGAGATAATCGCGCCCGAACCAGAAGTCGTTGTAGTCGCCGGTGATCCGGTCGAAGTTCCCGACCATCTCCTTGTCACGAACATTGGAATCACAATATTCTCTTCGCATCGGCTCGCCTGAGTTGATGAAATCGTAGAGCACGTCGATGTCCTCGCCCATGTAGCCGCCAGGATGGCGAATGAGACCGTTGGAACGGTAGTAGTGATAGTAGGAGGTGTTCGGCGCGATCGGGATGATCGCCTCAAGCCCCTCGACCCCGGTCGTCGCCGCGGCGAGCGCGAGCGTGCCATTGTAGGAGGTGCCGGTCATCCCCACCTTGCCGGTACACCAGGCGGCCTTGACCTCCTCGTCGCCATCGATCGTGGTATAGCCGGATACCCGCCCGTTCAGCCAGTCGATGACGGCCTTTGGCGCCAGCGACTCATTGTCGCCACCGACGGTCGGGCAGCCCTGGGAGAGCCCTGTTCCCGGCGATTCGGAGTGAACCACCGCGTAGCCGCGAGGCACCCAGGTTTTCGAATGCGATTTTGAGATCACCGGCCTGCGGCTCTGGTGCTTGATCGCGGGCGGATGCTTGTGCACCGGGGGCTTCGCTCCCAGTTCGTGCTTCGGATCCCAGAAGAACTCCCTCCCGTTGGAGCCTGTACCGGCGAAGTACGGGCTCGACACGTAAACAACCGGGACCTTGAGCCCCTCGGTATCGGTCTGCTGCGGACGGGTGACGGACACGTGCATGCGGTCAGGCTTGTCGTCTCCATCGGTGTTGAAGTTCGTTTGCACCCAGAGATCGTGACGGATCCATTTAGATGAATCTTTGAAGCCTTCGACGACCTGGGCCTCGCCATCGACGAAGACGGGAACCGTCGGCTTCTTGTCCTGCGCGCTTCCGCCAGCACACACGGCGAGCAATGCCAACGCGACAACGGCTTCCTGGAAGAAAAATCTACGGTTACCACTCATTTGCTGTCACCCTGGCTCTCGGCTTGCCCCTGGGCCTCCCGGGCGAAATGCTCCACCTTGGGCATGATCGCCGTGGCGTGCCGTTGGACGTCTTCATGACGATCTTCTCTGCTGATTGTCATGATGGTCTCCAACACGGCCGGGTCCCCTCCATGCCACATGAGAACCTCCAGGCTCCTCATGCGGACCCGGGGATCGGTATCATCCGCCAGGAGATCGAGCATGGGCTGCTTGACCTCTTCAGATCTTTCCCCGCGAAGACTCTTCACCGCATCCTCGCGAAGCTCCGGCTCGAGCGCGGTATCCCGAGCCAGGTCCATGATGGACTGGAGCGCTTCCGCCGGACCACCCTGCCCCTTCCCCTTTCCCTTTCCCCCGGCGTTACGAAGACCCTGCCACGCTTTCAGGCGCTCCCTGGCGGGCTGGCTGGTGTCGAGAACCAGGGCCAGGGCCCGCTCCGCATCTTTTTTCCTCGCCCTGGCAAATCCTGAGCGCGCCAGCTCGGCGATGCTCTCATCGCTCTCGAGGTTCTCCAGCCGTTCAGCGAGGGCTGCTATGTCGGCCGCCAGGTTCGTATCATCTTCAGCGGCCGGAGCCTCCGCTTCTTTCCCGACCTTTGAAACGACAGCCGCCCCCCCCTCGAGCTTCTCGATGCGCAGCCGGAGCTCTTCAGCCTCTTCCCTCAACGTCGCCGCGAACTTCCTGACCTCACGGACAGTCTCAGCCGAGGAGTTGTCGCCGGAGGTCACCGACGATGTCGAGCCGAAGTCGGAGCCGGTCTGTAAAAGCGCGATCCCAGCCAGCCCGACGGCCAGGATCGACAGACTCAGACAGATTGCCGCGGGCACTTTCGACATTCAAAATCTCCATAAACAGTTGCTGAGCGAGAGTATGATAGTATCAGTAAGCCTTGGCGTATAGCTTTCATCGGTTCCCAGGATAATCGGAGAGATCCGGTCGAGACAGGAAGGCGAGCAGAAGCTTCTCACTGAAGATTATACTGAAGCCTGAGCAGCAAGAACCTGATGCAAAAAACAGCCGTCCTACTGTCCATCCTGATCTTCTGCTCCTTCAGCATCGAGGCCGGCCAGCCCAACATCATTTTCATCCTCGCCGATGACCTGGGCTATGGCGACATCGCCTGCTACAACCCCGAATCAAAGATCCCGACCCCCAACATCGACCGGCTGGCGCGACAGGGAATGCTCTTCACCGACGCCCACAGCCCATCGACGGTGTGCACCCCCACGCGCTACAGCGTGCTGACCGGACGCATGGCCTTCCGCACCGGGATGCGCGGGGTGTTCACGGGCGCCGGCGGGCCCTGCATGATCGAGAAGCCCCGCCTCACAATCGGCGGGATGATGCAGGAGAAGGGCTACACCACGGCGCTCTTCGGCAAGTGGCACGTCGGCATGACCTTCTTCGACAAGGAGGGCAAAGCGATCAACAAGAACGGCCTCGAGGCGGTCAAGCGCATCGACTATTCCCGAGCGATCCCCGACTCCCCGATCCATCGCGGCTTTGATCACTTCTTCGGCAGCGTCTGCTGCCCCACCACCGACTGGCTCTACGCCTTCATCGATGGAGACCGCATCCCGGTACCGCCGACAAAGATCATCGACCGTGGGCCGCTTCCCAAGCATCCCTACTCACGTGACAACCGCCCCGGCATGATCGCTCCGGGCTACGAGATGGAAGAGATCGACCTGCAATTCCTCGACAAGAGCCTCCAGTTCCTCGAGAACCACGCGAAAAAGTCTCCGAAGAAGCCCTTCTTCCTCTTTCACTCCACCCAGGCCGTCCACCTGCCCTCCTTCCCCGCCGATGCCTTCAAGGGTAAGACGAAGGCCGGGCCGCATGGGGACTTCATCTTCGAGCTCGACTACGTCGTCGGGGAATTGCTCAAGGCCCTTGAAAAACATGGCCTCGCTGACAACACCCTCGTCATGTTCTCAAGCGACAACGGTCCCGAGGTTCCGACGGTCCTGTCGATGCGACAGGATCACAAGCACGATGGCGCCCGCCCGTGGCGCGGCGTCAAGCGAGACAATTGGGAGGGCGGCCACCGCGTCCCCTTCATCGCCCGCTGGCCCGGGAAGATCAAGCCCGGCTCCACCTCGAGACAGACGATCTGCCTGACCGACCTCGTGGCCACCTGCGCGGCGATTGTCGGCACAAGGCTCCCCAACGATGGCGCCGAGGACAGCTACAACTTCCTTCCCGCACTCCTTGGAACCGACGACGGCAAGCCCATCCGCCAGTACACCCTCCACCAGACCATCAGCCTGGCGCTGGCGATCCGCCGAGGGCCGTGGAAGTACCTCGACCACAAGGGCTCAGGCGGCAACAACTACGGCCGCGGAGGCCGCTGGGGCATGAAGCAGTACGCCCTGGTCGAAAAAGCCCCCAAGGCCCCCGCCCAGCTCTACAACCTCGACACCGACCCCGGCGAGACCACCAACCTCTACTTCAAGAACCCTGAAATCGTCAAGGAACTGAAAACAAAGCTCGAGCAATACAAAAAATCCGGCCGCAGCGCGCCGGCAAGAAAATGAGGCCGTAGGAGAGTGCCAACTCCTGGAATAACCGGCAAGAATTTGCGCAACCCCGGTCGCTTTGAAATGTTTACACCAGTGGGCCTTGTTGAAGGCCTGTGCGCGTGAAACGTTGGTTTTTCCCGGGAGAAACAAATGAAGACCTTCTTCAGCGGCCTGGCATTCTTCCTGCTGGCAACAACGTTCGCCTCTGCGCAGGACAGTACGGTCAAATCGGTTCTCGATCGCTACGCAGACTTTCGCCCGGCGGCAAAGGACCTCGCCATGTACCAGATCGACTGGGCGCCCTCTCTCGCTGAAGCGCAGAAGAGAGCTCGGCGCGAAAAGCGGCCGGTGTTTCTCGTCATCATCCACGCTCAATACGGCGACCTCACCTCGGGACACTGCTGAGCTACGGCCACGCAGGTCCGTGGGATCTCGCTCATTGATCCTGAGGTCGTGCGAACTCTCCGGCCCTTCATCGCTGCTTCCTGGCATGGCCACCGGGATGACCCCAACCTCCCGAAACCCGTCCAGGAAGTCTGGCGCCGGAAATTCAGCAACCGGCGGGATAAGAACAGGCAGAGCAACGTCGACCTCGCTGTCCTTGATTCAAAAGGAGAACTCGTTCACTGGTTCGACGGCTTCCGCCGCGTTGAACCACAGGGGTTCAGAGACGGGCAGAAGCGGGAATCGCTGGGAAGCTACACAGTGAGAGAATTGCAGATAGCTCTCCTTGGACTCGACCCTGCAGAGATCCGGGAAAAGAAACACCCGCTGGTGCTTCCCGGTCTTGAAAAACCGGGCATCCGCGTCTTTGTCCAGCTCCTCGATGACCGCATGAGAGCCTACCGCGCTCCTGTCGTCGAAGCGGTCGCCCTCGGAAAAGCTGACTGGAAAGCGCTCGAGTACCCGCGTAAACAACGGAACGTCGATGCAGGGGACCTGAAAAAGTGGCTGGCACAGGTCTATCCACCCGGTGTGATGGAGCGAACCAGCCAGCAAACCAAGCTGGTCTACCAGATCAACAAGGTTGACGGTCAACTCACGCTTGGGCCCGCCGGATCAAATAACAAAACACGCTACGCCATCCTCAGCGGACAGGTCAAACTGACCGACGAGGGGCCCGGCGACTTCAGCTACGAGGGCAAGCTCGAGATTGTGCTGACCTACGGAAGCTCCCAGGCGAAGGTGGTCTCTCTCAAGGGAGTCTTCGACGGAATCTACCCGCGCTACCGCCGGGTGCAGGAGCGGGTGCGAAAAATTCCTCTGCGCGCCGCTTTAGAATCACTGCCCCTCGTTT